>CAMAVC010000006.1 GCA_945861585.1 Planctomicrobium piriforme | reverse complement strand
GCTGGGTTCACACGCCTGTCTTCCATCATCGCGATGTGGCGGGCGACGGGAGCCCACCGGAGCAGCTGCGGCAACGCGCCGAGCCAGATGCCGGCCGCCACGAACGCGAGCACGATGAACCGTCTCATGGCTCCACCACCTTGCGAAAGAGCCAGCCGAACGTGAGGCTCGCCATCCCGAGCGTCAGCACGAGATTGAGCAGCTGCCCGCATACGTAGAGCACGAGCGGACGGCCGCTGGCAAGCACCGGAGCGAGCTCGCGGGCATTCGTCTGCAGGCCCATGCACACGAACGCGGCACAGAACAGCCAGCCCCGCAGCCGGGACGTGAATCCGGTGATGGTGCCGTCCACGAGATGCGCTCCAGCGGACGAGCTGCTGAAGATCCACGAGCACACGGCCGAGAGCAGTAGAAATCCGAGGATGAACTTCGGGAAGCGCCGCCACGCCTCGGCGGCCAGCGAGCCGTGCCGCTCCGCTCCGTCGCGCTCCACCCAGCCCGACCAATACACGGCCACGGCGAACGCGATCACGCCGATCATCGAGTTTTGGATCATCTTCACGGTGGCTGCGACCGCCCCCGCCTCCTTGCCAAGCGCCTCGCCGGCGGCGACGACGGCACCCGTGGCATCGATCGTGCCACCCAGCCAGGCTCCGCCCACGATCTCGTCCATGCCCACCCAGCGGATGAACGGCGGCATGGCCACCATCATGGCGACGGTGAACAGCAAGGAGAGACTGATCGCGAGTGTCAGTTCTTCCTTCTTCGCGCGGCAGGCCGCTCCCACGGCGATCGCCGCCGACACGCCACACACCGACATGTCGGCCGACACCACCATGCACAGCGACCGCGACGGGATCCGCAGCACATGCACGCCGAACCAGTAGGTCACGACGAGCACGATCGGCGTCACGACCCACGACGTCATCACGCCCGGCAGCCCGAGTTCGAGCAGCCGGCCGAAGAGCACCTCGGCCCCGAACACGACGAGCCCTGTCTTGATCAGAAACTCACCGTTCATGGCGGGCGCGAACAGCCGCGGCACTCCTACGGTGTTGCCGATCAGGATGCCGACCGCGAGGGCCCAGAGCGGGTATTCGAGGTTGTAAAAATGGATCACCTTCTGCGCGGCGAGCAGGTAGGCCAGCCCGGCGAGCAGACCAAGCACCACGGAGCCGGGAACGACCCGCGCCACGCGCCCCCCGGCGAGCGCCGCTCCCGCCGCGGCGACGGCCGTCACCCACGCCACGCCCAGGCCGATCGGCAGTGCGAGATTCCGCCCCCGCTTGTCGAACAATGCCTCCCGCGGCGAATCGCCCCAGGTCTGCGGCTTGTCGATCAGCGCCGAAAGCGGAGTCGGCCAGCCTTTCGGAAACTCCGCCTCGGCAGCCGCCCCTGTCGGCCGGCCGAGCCACGTCGCGCCGAGCGCGAGTGCCACGAGCGCGATGCCGACGATCAGCGCCGCGAGATCTTCCGAAAGCCTGCCTCTCGGGAGGGCCGGGGATGGTGCCTGGGCTTTCATGCCAATGGGTTCCACAGCCGTTAACTCGATGCGCTTCGATATTTCGCGAGCGCCGTCTGAAAGACGATCCGCGAGACGACAAGCGAGGCCATCGCCGCCGTCACGGCGAGCCACACGAGACCCCAGGCCTGGCCTTCGAGCGGCAGGGCGATCACGCGGGCGGGCACGTTCACGACGAGCAGAATCGGGATCACGAACGTACACAGCGCCCGGAGCGGCCCACCCCACGGCCCGGCATAAATCTCGGCGGGATACCGGGAGAAGTTCGTGAGGTAAAACCAGAAGTCGTACAGGCTCTGATTGCGGCCCAGCAGGATCGTGGCGGCCGCGAGCATGATCACCAGGGCGTAGAGGATCGCCACGCCGCAGAGAATGAGAAACGGATAGAGCAGCCAGGCGGTGGCCGGGGGCGTGTGATCCATGCGTGAAACAGCCCAGCCGAGCAGCCCGACACCCACGAGCCCGTTGGCGAACGACGAAAAATCGACCCGGTGCATCGAAAGCAGAAACTGCGCGTCGAGCGGCTGCACGAGCACGCCGTCGAGGCCGCCGGTGCGCACCATCTCGGTGAGTTCCTCGGCACTCGGCATGAAGAGCGCCTGGACGATCGAGTTGATGATGAGCCCCGTGGCCACGAACGCGAAGAACGGCTCCCGCGTCCAGCCCGTGCCCTTGCCGATCTCCGGCGTGAACTGAAACACGAGCAGGTAGAACGCCAGGTTCATCGACATCCAGCCCAGGCTCGTCAGGCACTCGAGCACGAAGTTGGCCCGAAACGTCATGTCGCGGACGAGGCACGCCCGGGCGAACGTCAGGAAAATGGAGAAGTACCTGGCCATGATTCAGCCTCCGAACGCGCTGTAGCGCCGCGTGCCCCGCCACCAGGCGACGCGACACGCCACGGCCATCACCACGACCCACGCGGTCTCGATGGCGAGTGACCGGGCGAGTTCCGCCCCACGGATCTTTCCCAGCCAGACGGCGGCCGGGAAATACGCGGTGTATTCAAACGGCAGCCAGCGCACGACGTCGGCCACGCTCACGCCTGCGAGGCCCGTGGGGACGCCGGCGAGCATGTCGAGCGGAAACATGTGCCCCGAGAGCAGATACTGCACGAGCATGTAGGCGAAGATGATGCTCGACACCTCGAGAAACCAGAAGCCGAGCATGCCGAGCGTCGCCTCCATGAAGAACCCGAGCAGGAACGAGAGCACGAGCGACAGCGTGAACACGGCGATCGTGGCGGCGTCCGGCACCGGCGGGAAATAGCCGCGGCAGATTACGAACACGACCCCGAACGGGATGAGCGCCACGGCGTAGTAGACGAGCTTGTGCGCGATCCGGGCGGCGAGCAGGAACGACACGTAGTCCACCGGCTGCACGAGATACTTCTTGATCGAGCCGTCGCGCACGCTGCGGGCGATGCCTCCGGCCAGCCCCGGCATGCTGGAGAAGGCCCGCGTGACCATCGTGAGCAGGTAGTAGGCCACGATGTCGGTGCGGGAATAGCCGGCGATGTCGCTCCGCGTGGTGGCGGCGAAGACGGCCGTCCAGAGAAACACCTGCGTCACGATCGGCAGAAACCGCATCGCGGTGCCGAGGATGAAATCGCCACGGTAGGCGAGCCGCTCTTCGAGGCAGATCACGAGCATCGTCCACCAGGCGCGGAGGCCCGGAAGAAGCGGCGTGGCGGCGGCCCGGCTCATGCCCGCGCCTCCGCGGGCGCCCTGGCCGCCCCGGCCGCCCCTGACCGAAACAGCGCCGCCACGATCTCCTCGAGCGGCACGTCCTCGACCGACACATCGCGCACCTGCCGCCCGCGCAGAATTTCGGGCAGCACGTCGGCGATCCGCTGCCGGTCGATCCGCAGGGTCACCCGGGGCCCGCGGACCTCGCAGGGAAAGCCGAGATGGGCGAAGTCGGCCGCCGTGGGCGTGCCGTCGAGATCGAGCGTCACGATCTTGTGGGTCGTGAAGCGATCGACGATCTGGTCGAGCGAGCCGTCGTAAAGGATCGACCCGTCGGTGATCACGATCGCCCTGTGGCAGAGCGCGGCGACGTCTTTCATGTAGTGGGTCGTGAGCACGATCGTCATCCTGCGCTCAACCTGGATGTGCGCGAGAAACTGGTGGAGCGCGTGCTGGGCGACCACGTCGAGCCCGATCGTGGGCTCGTCGAGAAACAGCACCTCCGGCTCGTGCAGCAGCGCCGCCACGAGTTCGAGCTTCATGCGTTCGCCGAGCGAGAGGTCGCGCACCGGCTGGAGCACGAGTTTCCTCACGCCGAGCAGGTCGACGAGTTCGTCGCGGGTGCGCTCGAACCGCCCGGGCTCGATCCGGTAGATCTCCCGATGGAGCCGAAAGCTCTCGGCGGCGGGCAGGTCCCACCACAGCTGATTCTTCTGCCCCATCACGAGGGCGAAGCGGCGGCGGAAGTCGTCGGCCCGCTCCCAGGGCACGTGGCCGAGCACCCGGGCGGTGCCCCGTGTGGGCGTGATGATCCCGGAGAGGAGCTTGAGGAACGTCGTCTTGCCGGCACCGTTCGGCCCGAGCAGGGCCACGAATTCTCCACGGCCCACCGTCAGGCTCACGCCTTTCAGCGCCTCGACCGTGCGGCTCGGCCGGTGGAACAGGCTCTTCACGCTCGCCGCCAGGCCCTCGGGCTTGTCGAACACGCGATAGCTCTTGGCGAGGTCTTCGACCTCGATCACGGCGGCCACCGTGCGGGCATCTCCACTGGAGTTGTGCATGCGGGGAGTATAGGGGAAAACGGGGGCACGACCGCGTGCACGCGGCGAAAGGAGCGGCATGGTTCGCATCGGACTCGGACACGACACGCACCGGCTCGGCGCGGGCGAAGTGCTTTTGATCGGCGGAATCCGGATCCCGCACGACAAGACGGCGATCGGCCACAGCGATGCCGACGTCTTGCTCCACGCGATCACCGACGCCTTGCTCGGGGCCGCGGCGCTCGGCGACATCGGCGAAATGTTTCCCGACAGCGACCCTGCCAATGAGGGCCGCGATTCGGCCGACATGCTCCGGGCCGCCCACGCGCGGGTCGAGGCCGCTGGCTGGCGGCTCGTAAACCTCGATTGCGTGATTTTCGCCCAGCGGCCCAAAATCCTGCCTCACAGGCAGAAGATTCGCGAGCGCATCGCCGAGATCCTCGGCGTCGACGTCGCCGCCATCTGGCTCAAAGCCAAGACGGGCGAGCATGTCGGCCCGATCGGCGAGGAATTCGCGATCGGCGCGGAATGCGTCGTGCTGGTCGAACAGGCACGGGCAAAATGAACCACGGGAATGGAGGCGCGATGACGACGGGGCTCCCCACGATCGAGATTTACAGCACGCTTTCGCGGGCGAAAACGCCGCTCGTGACCGTGAAGCCGGGCCATGTGGGGATGTATCTCTGTGGCCCCACGGTCTACAAGCCGAGCCACATCGGCCACATGGTCGGCCCAGTGATCTTCGACACCGTGAAGCGGCATCTCGAATACTCGGGCTGGACGGTCACGTGGGTGGTCAACATCACCGACGTCGACGACAAGATCATCGCCGAGAGCACGGCCCGCGGCACGACAATGCGCACGCTCGCCGAGGAGATGACGGTCGACTACCTCGAGAATCTCGCCGCCCTCGGCGTCACCGGCATCGACGAGATGCCGAAGGCCACGGACCACATCGGCACGATCATCGCCTTCATCGAGGGGCTGATCGCCAAGGGCCATGCCTACGCGAGCGACGGTGACGTCTATTTCGACGTCACGAAAGACGCCGACTATGGCAAGCTGACGAACCGCTCCGTCGAGCAGACGCAGGGCGAGGGTGGCTCGACGGCCGAGCGCAAGCGGTCGGCGGCCGACTTCGCGCTCTGGAAGAAGGCCAAGCCGGGCGAGCCGGCATGGGAGAGCCCGTGGGGCCCCGGCCGGCCGGGCTGGCATATCGAATGCTCGGCGATGAGCAAGGCGATCCTCGGGCCCCACTTCGACATCCACGGCGGCGGGCTCGACCTCGTGTTTCCGCATCATGAAAACGAAATCGCTCAGAGCGAGTCGCTCCACGATTGCCCGATGGCGACGTTCTGGATGCACAACGGCCTCATGCAGGCCGGCGGTGCAGCCGGCAAGGTGGGCGGTCGCCCGCGCGGCGAGGCGGGGTCGGCCGACGCCGCCGCGCAGGCATCGGCAGCCGACGCAGCGGCTGCACAGGCCGCCACGAAGATTTCGAAGTCCACCGGGGCGGAGCCGTTCAAGCATCTGCTCGCCCGCCATCGTCCCGAGGCGATCCGGATGCTCCTGCTCTCCACGCACTACCGTAGCCCGATCCACTTCGGCGAGGAACCGCTCGGCGAGAGCGCCCGGGCGATGGAGGCCTTCGAGCGGCTGTTCGCCCGCTATGGCCGCGTGAGCGGAAAATCCTTCTACGCCCTGCCCTGCCGCGATCGGCAGGCGGGCGATGCCGCCGTGGCCGCGGCTGACGCCGACGTACGGGCGCTCCGCGACACGTTCCTCGCGGCGATGGATGACGACTTCAACACGGCGATCGCGATCGCCACGCTCTTCGACTTCGTGCGGGTCGTGAACAAGTTCATCGACCAGCACGGCCTCGAGGCGAAGAAGCCGGCCACGGAACTGGCGGCGCTCGATGCGATGCTGCTCGTGATGCGGGAACTCACCGGCGTGCTCGGGCTGTTTCTCAAGGAGCCCGAGGCGCAGGGCGGCGGTGCCGACGAGGCGCTCGTGGGCAAGCTCATGGAACTCGTGATCGAAATCCGGGCCAACGCCCGCAAGGCGAAGGACTTTGCCACCGCCGACCTCGTGAGAAACAAGCTCACTGAGGCGGGCGTCGTGCTCGAGGATCGTCCCGACGGCACGGGCTGGAGCCGCAAGTGAACGGCGGCATCGGCGACCCCCTGACGCCGCAGCGGCTGTTCGAGGCCACAAACACCGTCGCCCTCGTCGCGTGGATCGTGCTCGTGGTCTTTCCCGGGAGGCGGTTCGTGTCGCACGTGCTCTGCGCGATCATCGTGCCGGGGCTGCTCGCGGCCTGCTACGCGGCCGTGATCGGCTGGAAGCTCGCGAGCGGCGGGCCGCCGCCGGGCGATCTGATGACGCTCGCCGGCCTACGGAGTGCGTTCGCCGACGACTGGGTGTTCGCCGCCGCGTGGACGCACTACCTCGTGTTCGACATGGTGGTGGGGGCGTGGATCGCCCGCGACGCGGTCCGCCTCGGCATCCCGTGGCCCCTGCGCACGCTCGCCCTCGTGCTCACGTTCCTCGCCGGCCCGGTGGGGTTCCTGATCCACCTCGCCGCTCGGGCCACGCTCCGTCCCACTAGCTCTCTCGCTGCAGACTGAAGTCCCGGCTCGGGGGCGGCAAAAGTCGCCGCTGTGCTGCCGGACCGTGTTGTCGTGCTGCCGTTTCAGGGGGGCAGGTCAAAACCAATACTTGATCGTCACGCGGGCTGTGACAAGTGAATACAGCGATCCGTTCCAGGCCTTCGCGTTAAACGCAAGTCGATCGCCAGAGACACCGGCAGGAGGCACCCAGCGGATCTTGTCGCCGGCCGACACGGTTCGTTGCGTGAGCGGCGCATTGGGGGTCGTTGACACCGTCACCCAAGCCGTCCCACTCCACTTCTGTACCGCTCCAGATTGAACCGACTGGATCACGATCGACACTCCGTTGGCCACCCTGAGTGCCGACTGCAGCGTAGCGTAGGTCATGACAACGGGGGTGCCTGTCCTGCCGCCCCTGAAAATCGCTTGCCAATTTATCGTCGGCTTTATCGTCGGCCTGTCTGCCGGATTCTCGAAGGCACCAATACTGGGCGTCGTAGAAGAGCGGGCATACCCGCGCTGATCTAAACCATTTACAGGTGCGGCATTACCGATGGATGCATTACCAGCGGCAATGGCAACACTGCCGGTCAGTAGGGCTAAAGTTTGGGTTGGGCCACCGTTATTTGCCAGGGCGCCAAGGTTGATTTCTGCGGACGTTTTTGTGGTAGCCCAAGCAAAAGTCCCTTGGGATACGAGGTTGTTGGCTGCAGTCGAAGGGAAAGTAACGTTCACGGTGGCTCCGTTGCTGCCGACGTAATCTTCACCACTAGGGCTGTTGGCAATGATGGTGTTGGCGATGTTGAGGGTTCCGTAGTTTGCGATGCCACCGCCGGATGATGTTGCCGTGTTCCCAGAGAGTGTGGAATTGGTGATGGTGAGAGTGCCCGAAAATCTGTTGAGAATGCCGCCGCCATAGTATGCGGAATTCTTATAGAGGGTAGAATTGGAAACGGTGAGGGTACCCGCGTTGAAGACGCCACCGCCATAGTATGCGGACTTACTATTATCGATGGTAGAATTGGAAACGGTGAGGGTGCCGCTGTTGAAGATGCCACCGCCGTAATTCCCAGTGTTCCCAGAGAGTGTGGAATTAGTGATGGTGAGGGAGCCTCTGTTGCTGATGCCGCCGCCATAGTATGCGGAGTTATTATTGATAGTGGAATTGGAGACGGTGACGGTGCCCGAGTTGCTGTTGGAAATGCCACCGCCGGCATTGGCATTGCCTTTGCGGGCTACAGAATTGCCAGAAATGGTGGAGCTATAGAGGTTGAGGGTGCCAGAGTTATTGAAGGCCCCGCCATCACCAAAGAGTTTGGCCCCGGTCGCAGTAACGCCAGAGATGGTTAGGTTGCCCGCTTTATTGATACTGAAAATACTGAAGTTGCCTTGGTTGGCATCAATGGTAAGTGAAGAAGCCCCAGGGCCCGTGATGGAAAGCGAACCTGCGCCTGACGTTGCTGCGATCGCCGGAAGACCACTAGCCAGGGTGATCGTGCCGACGCCATTCGTGAACAGCGAGGCAGCAAAAACAATCTCATCGTTGGCACTTGTCGCGTTGGCATCGAGAATCGCCTGCCTTAGCGAACCCGCACCAGAATCTGCGGTGGTCGTAACCGTACTCACCGACAGCATCTGCCGGAGTTCCAGCGACTCGAGCGAAATCTGCTGGGCCGGCCGCCTTGAGCGGCGGCGCAGGGTAGGAACTCCGCGAGGCCGGAAAAGGTTCGTCAACGTTTTCTGAAATGCTCGGCTAAAACCTTGAGCCGACCAGCTGGATAGCGGCATCGACATTGACAAATCCCTCTGTGCGTGGCGGTGCGGTCGATTGGCCAAAAAAGTGAAAACAGAACCTAGGCTCTTCTTCCCGAAAACGCAACAAATTTGTGTGGAGACTCTTGCTGCCGCCCCTGGCGACACTAGGGCAGTCGGTTTTACCGGAGAAAAGCCGCGTGTTTTCCGGACTCGGCAGCCAGGGCGGTTGCCCGCCTTCCCGAAATACTCGTCGCTTTCCGGCCATCATGCTGCTGCTGATAGCGTGCTCTCTCGGCAAGCCCCGCCTGATCTGCACGCCCGGATCCGGCGGCCACCTCCCAGCACACGAAGCGATCCGAGCGCACCTTGCCTAGGCTACGACTCGGTAAGCGTGCAGGACTAATCTGGTAGTTCCACATACTTCATAGCCTCATCGGGTAATTCGTAAGAGCTGTGGATCATTTCAAGTTCATCATTGATGAGGTCTGGGCTGATAATGCCTTGGAGAATCTGTACTGCAAAGATTTCCTGCAGCGCGTCTTCGAACTTCACAAAGGCAACGACCTGACCTGTTTGGATATTGATAACCCACACACCGCTGTTGCGTTCGATGTTGTGCTCGGTGATGGGTATGCCACTGAACACTGCGGTTTCCCGTACCTGGGATAGCCCGATGAACGCGAGGGGGCCAAAAAAATCCAAGCCCCGGGTGAAGCCAGGAACAGTTGCGACAGCCTCGTGCTTGCCTGTTTGAAGATCCACAAGAGAGAGCGTGCCTTTGCCAGATTCGAGCACCCAGAGTTGCCCGTTGTGCCAGCGGGGCGAGTGGGGCATGGAAAGATTGCGCGTGATAATTTCGCCGGTGGGCACATCCATCAAAATGCCACCATTTTTTTTATTGGCTCGCCAACCCGTGGGTGTGTTGGTCTCGCCAAGAGCGGTAACAAATTTCGGCTTACCATCAACCATGCCTAGGCCATTGAGATGGCAGCGATCATTCGGGGAATAGCCGCTGATGAAGGGCGGTTTCCAGCGGGGCACAAAGCTGTTGACGTTATCCAAGGTGCACAAGCATGAAAAACGGGTGTTCACAACCCACAGTTCATCGTTGTCGCCATACGCCATTTCGTGGACAAGAATGTCGCCTGTGGTGTGCGAATCTCGGGGCATGTAACAGGCATCGACGTGGCCGATTGGTTCGCGTTTGTGTGCAACTGCCGGCATGTTGCGGAAGTGGGAAATATGCCCCGGTGTGCCAATGGAGAGAATCTGATGGTTGGCCGCCAGGCCCATCGGTGAATCAAATGCCCGGAAGTGGGTGTTGAGCTTGCCATTTTGCGGTCTGAGAAAAACCAACTTCCCGGCTTGATACGTGGTGACCGCAAGGGAAGAGCGCATCTCGGCCAATATGTGCGGGAAGTTTTCGGTATGCACGCTTCGCAGAGGCGGCAGTGCATGAGCATCGCTGTCTGGCGTAGAAACGGGTTTATTTCCCCCTTTTTGATTGGCGGTCAAGCAAGCCCCCTTAGAGATACGTCAAAGCGAATAAGGCATACGATCTGGCGGAAGTGCCATTGGCCATACTTGCGCCGCACGTTTGCCGTCGCTACCGAAGCTGGATGGTGACCGGCTCGTCGGGCGTGCCAGCGGTTCCGGCTGCAGCCTCGGCCGCGGCCATGTCGCGGATGTCCTGCGTAATCTTCATCGAGCAATACTTCGGGCCGCACATGCTGCAGAAGTGAGCGCTCTTGAACGTCTCCTGCGGCAGGGTCTGGTCGTGGTACTTCTTGGCCGTCTCGGGATCGAGCGCGAGGCGGAACTGCTCGTTCCAGTCGAAGGCGAATCGGGCCCGCGAGAGGGCGTCGTCGCGCACGCGGGCGTTCTTTCGATGCCGGGCGAGATCGGCGGCGTGGGCCGCGATCTTGTAGGCGATCACCCCCTGCCGCACGTCCTCGGCGTCGGGCAGGCCGAGGTGCTCCTTGGGCGTCACGTAGCAGAGCATCGCCGCGCCGCTCCAGCCGGCGAGGGCGGCCCCGATCGCGCTCGTGATGTGGTCGTAGCCCGGCGCGATGTCGGTGACGAGCGGGCCGAGCACGTAGAAGGGCGCCTCGTCGCACTCTTCCATCTGCCGCTTGATATTCATGTCGATCTGGTCCATCGGCACGTGGCCCGGCCCCTCCACCATCACCTGACAGCCCTTGGCCCACGCCCGCCGCGTGAGCTCGCCGAGCACGTGGAGCTCTGCAAACTGCGCCTCGTCGCTGGCGTCGGCGATGCTGCCGGGCCGCAGGCCGTCACCCAGGCTCCAGGTCACGTCGTACTGCCGGAAGATGTCGCAAAGATCCTCGAAGTGCGTGTACAGCGGATTCTGCTGGCGATGCGTCATCATCCAGCGGGCGATGAGCGAGCCGCCGCGGCTCACGATGCCGGTGATCCGCTGCATCGTGAGGTGCAGGTGCTCCTGGAGCAGGCCGGCGTGGACGGTCATGTAGTCGACGCCCTGCTGCGCCTGCTTTTCGCACATGTCGAGGAAGTGCTGCGGCCGCATGTCGTCGATGTCGCCGCCGAGCTCCTCGAGCATCTGGTAGATCGGCACCGTGCCGATCGGCACGGGCGAGGCGTCGATGATCGCCTGCCGGATCGTATCGATGTCCTTGCCCGTGGAGAGATCCATCACGGTGTCGGCGCCGTAGTGCACCGCCATATGGAGCTTCTCGAGCTCCGTCTGCTGGTCGCTCGTGACGGCCGAGTTGCCGATGTTGGCGTTGATCTTCGTGAGGGCCGCGATGCCGATCGCCATCGGCTCGAGCGTTTTCGTGAGGTGCACCGTGTTGGCCGGGATCACCATCCGCCCCCGGGCCACTTCGCTGCGAATCAGCTCCTCGGGCAGGTCCTCCCGCTTCGCGACGAACTTCATCTCGGGCGTAATCTGGCCGGAACGGCCGGCTTCGAGCTGGGTCATGGTGGCTCCTTGGCGGATAGATGCCGGAAGTTTAGCAGTTCGCTACAGCGTCTTTAAGTATTCGAGCACGGCGGCCTTTTCCGCGTCGTCGAGCGCTGCGGGGAAATCGTGGCCAGCCGCGCTCTTGCCCGGCTTCGAGGTGTCGAACCAGCTGCGCCGCTCGGCGCTCGGAAGCCTTGCCGGCGGCGCGGCGGCCGCGGTGATCTCGAGGCCGACCCGGGCCTGGTCGTAGCCGGAGCGGGTGCGCTGCCACGCGGTCGGTCGCTCCTCCGGATGCAACACGTGCCAGAGCGTGGGCACGGAGCCGTTGTGCAAGTACGGTGCCGTCGCCCAGATGCCATCGAGCGGCGGCGCCACGTAGCCAGTCGGTGGCTCACGGTTCTTGAGCCGCTCGACATCGCGGCCGCGATGGCCGAACCAGCTCTCGTTCAAGTCGCTCCGCTCCTTCTGCGTGAGCGAGTCGAACCGCACGCGGTCGGTGTCGATCTCGTCGAGCGCCACCATGCGCTCCGGGTAACTCCCGCCCGGGCCGTAGGTGCCGTGACACGAGGCACAGTGGTTCTCGAATACTCCCCTGCCCTGCTCAGCGAGCGCAGCATCCACGGCCCAGGGCCACCGCGGCGGTTCGAGCGCCTCGATCCAGCCCTGGATCCGGCGAAACTCGTCTTCCCACTCGGCGAACTTCTCCGGGCCGTTTTCCTTGACGAGCAGAAACTGCATCAGCATCCGATGCCCCTTGGGCGCGAAGCCGTCGGCGTAGAGGCCCGCACGCCGGCGGTAGTGCCACCACGCGGGCGCATCCATGTCGTGGTGCACGAGGTCGAACCGCGGCGGCCGCTGGATGATGTTCAAGTCGGCGTCGCGATGCCGCATCAGGGCCACGCCGAAGATCACAGCGTTGGTCGTGCCGTTGGTCGTGCCGAGCGGCAAAAGCAGCGAGCCCATGTCCATGTGGCCGAACGGCTTCCGCTGCTTCACCTTCACGAGCCGCACTTCCTCGGTGAGCGTCTCGAGGGCATAGTTCGAATTCGGCAGCCCCGGGATCACCTTCCCCGCCACCTGACCCTGATGGCAGGCCAGACAACTCATCGTCCACGAGCCGGTGGCCCCGCGCACATACTGCAGCGCCCGCGACGGATCGTCGGGATCGGGATCGAGGCCGTAGCGTTCCATCGCCATCCGCCGCCGCTCCTCGGGCGATGCACGCTCGGCCCGGCTGCGGAGCGGTTCGGGCCACGTCGTCCAGAGGGCGTCGAACACCTCCTGGTCGAAGTCGGCCGGCAGATACGCCCGCGACCGCAGCAGCTCCCAGCCTGAGTCGGCCTGCTCGCTCGCCCGGGCTCGTCCCCCCACGTGGGCGACGACGATCAGGGCGAGCGCCATCCTTGCCCACCGGCCGAGCCTGCATTCGATTCCCGGCATGTTCATGGCATACTGGCTTTCGGTCGTCCGCGCGTCTGTGTGCTGAGTATAGGCGCGTTCCCGCCTCCCGCCGCCCCGGCCCCCTCCCATGGTCACCGCCAATCCCCTCCTGATTCCCGAGCTGCGCGTGATGCTCGCCGAGGGCGATCAGGCGGGCCTGCGCGAGGTGGCCGAGGAACTCCATCCGGCGACGGTGGCCGAGTTTTCCGAGGGGCTCGACGATAGCGAGCTGTGGCAGCTCCTCGACGCCGTGCCGGTCGAACGCCAGGCGGAAATTTTCCCCTATTACCCGATGCCCAGGCAGGTGGACCTCGTGAAGGCGGCCGACCGGCCCCACCTGGGCCAGCTGCTTGAATGGATGGCCGCCGACAACCGTGACGACCTCCTCCGCGAGCTCGACCCGGAATTCGTCGAAGAGATTCTCCCGCTCGTCGCCAAGGCTGAGCGGCACGACATCCGGATGCTCCTCTCCTGCCCCGAGGAATCGGCCGGGGCGCTCATGACCACCGAATACGCGTCGCTCCCCGCCGACATCACGGCCGGCGAGGCGGTGACGCGGCTCCGCACCCAGGCCCCCGACAGCGAGTCGATCTACTACATCTACGTGCTCGACGCCGAGCGGCACCTCGTGGGCTTCGTGTCGCTCCGCGACCTGATTCTCGCCAAGCCCACGGCCCTCGTCTCCGACCTCATGCAGCGCGACCCAATCAGCGTGCGCGTGGAGGAACCGCGGGAGCAGGTCGTCGAGAAACTCGCCCGCTTCGACTTCATCGCCATCCCGGTCGTGGACGACAAAAACCGGCTCGTCGGCATCGTCACGCACGACGACGTGCTCGACGCCGTCCGCCAGGACGCCACCGACGACGCCCAGCGGATCGCCGCCATCACACCGCTCGGCGAGAGCTACCTCGAGGCCGCCCTCGTCACGATGACCTGGAAGCGCGGCGTGTGGCTCACGATCCTGTTCGCGACCGCCGCCGTCACCGCGATGGTGATGGCCCGCGCCCCGCTCACGCACGCCTGGCTGATCGCCTTCATCCCGCTCGTGATCGCCAGCGGTGGCAACTCGGGCAACCAGTCGGCCACGCTCGTGATCACGGCCCTCTCCTCGGGCGATTGCAAGCTCTCCGACTGGCGCCGAATCCTCAAGCGTGAGTTCGTGCTCGGCCTGCTCTTGGGCACGCTCCTGGCCGTGCCGGGCTATCTGCTCGCGCTCGTCTACGCACCCACGCCGCTCCAGGCCCTCGTGATCCCACTCACGGTGCTCGGCGTCGTGATGCTCGGCACGCTCGTAGGCTCGGTGCTGCCGCTCCTCTTCCGCTCGATCGGCCTCGACCCGGCCCTGATGAGCAACCCCTTCGTGTCGGCGATCGTCGACATCGTGGGCATCGTGCTCTATACGACAATCGCCCTGCTTGTCCTCGACTAACTTCACTTCATGCGGGACAGGCTTCAGCCTGTCATGCTTGTATCCACTGAGACGCACCGGCTTCGGGCTCCCCATATCCCGTCGCCGGACGTTCGCCTCCGCCCTCCAGGCTCCGGCTCACTCGGATTTGCCTGCGCTGCGCCATCCATGGCTCCGCTGGTCAAATACGCCGGCGAGCGGGACCCGGGGAGCCCGAAGCCTCCTCAAGCGGAAGCCCGAGGCGTAAGCCGAGAGGATGCCCCGGTGGCGAAACACGACGCGTATTCCCTTCGGCTCACGCCTCGGGCTTCCAGACAGACAGGGAGGCGAGGGGTTGCCCTCTCTCCCTCTCCCTCGGGGAGAGGGCCGGGGTGAGGATGCCCTGAGGCTGCTCCCAATGCTGCTTCCAAGCACCTTCACCCGGCCTGCGGCCGGCCTCTCCCAGACGGAGAGGCGAGATGGGGATGGCCGCGGTAAGCGTCCGGCGAGACGGTACGGGGTAAGCCCGAGCCGGATTGGGCGAGTTCGACCGGCGATCGGTTAGGCGGTGTTTCCGATCAGCACGCGGGTCGCGATCAGTTCGCGGGCGATGCCGGCGGCGAGATCGACCGGATCGGCGCCCGGGAGCACGGGCCAGGTGTACGTTTCGACTTCGAGGTGTGGAGCGTAGTCGAGGGTTTTGATCGCGGCGAGGGCGCGCACGAGTTCGCTACGCGTCGTGCGCAGGGGCCCGATCCGCTCGGCGTCGACCGGCACGTGGTAGTGGATCCGCCACGGGCCGCGGGCGTGCCACGCGGGATCGGCGATCAGGTCGGCGGTGAGGTCGACGGCGTGGTGCAGCGTGCCATCCGCGCCGCGGGCGAACGTCTGGTGCAGGTAGCGGGGCTCGACGTAGGCGAGCAGCGCATCGCGCTGAGCCGTGTCGGTCGGGTCGGTCGCCTCGATCGCGCAGCTGATCTGCACCTTGTTGATCCGGACGCCGGCTGCCGTGAGCGCGGCGACGGCCGTCGCTGCGTCCTCGAATTCCACCGCCTGATGGCACACGTCGTAGCACACGCCGAGGTGGCGACGGGCTTCCTGTTCGATGCCGGCACGGGCCGCCCGCTCGAAGAGCGCGGTGAAGAAGGCGACCGTCTCGGCCGTCGTCTCCAGAATGCAGCAGGGCTCGGGCTCGAGGGCCAGCCGGATCGTGCGGCCAGTGGCGGCTTCGAGTGCGGCGAACTCGCGAGCGCACGTGAGCAGGTGATCGGCACACGCCGCCATGAACTCGGGCCTGTGGTCGAAGCCTTTGAACCCCAGCGGCAGCGTCGAGATGCTGCCTTCGCCGCCCGGCGGCACGATCGCGGCGAGCAGGCGGGCACAGGAGAGCGTGTAATCGAGCCGGCGGCGATCAGCCCAGTCGGGCAGATACACCTGCTCCTTCACGCGGGCGCCGTGAAACTCGCCGAAGGGAAACGCGTTGAGCGTGTGGCAGGAAAGCCCGTGGCTCGCGAGCGCGTGGCCCACGACGTCGGCGGCACCTGCCTCGTCGACGGCAGCCTCGGGGAGCCAGAGCCCCACGGAGATCTCGAAGCCCGAAATCGCCCTCACCGGGGCTGCGTAGCGATCGAGCACCGCGGGCACGTCGGTGACGACACGGCACGGATGCACGTTCGTGCAATACGCCAGCGGCAGCGCGGAGAAGGCCATGCGATGCTTCCGCACTGAGGGCTCAGCCGAGTGAACGGCCGACCGCCACGGCCACGCGGCGGCAGACGTCCATCATCCGGCCGAAGGCGGCGAAGTCGAGCGTCTGGGCGCCGTCACTCGACGCGCACTTGGGATCGGGGTGCACTTCGATGATCAGGCCGTCGGCGCCCGCAGCGACGCTCGCGGCGGCCATGCTTTCGACGAGGTTCGCATGGCCCGTGCCATGGCTCGGATCGACGACCACGGGCAGGTGCGTGCGGGCATGGAGCCAGGGCACCGTCGCCAGCGGCAGCGTGAAGCGGGTGTGCGTCTCGAACGTGCGGATCCCGCGCTCGCAGAGCATCACCTGCAAATTGCCGGCATCGAGAATGTATTCGGCGGCCAAGAGCAGTTCCTCGACGGTCGCCGCCGGCCCCCGCTTGAGCAGCACGGGCGTCTGCGTGCGGCCAACCGCCTCGAGCAGCCGGTAGTTCTGCATGTTGCGGGCCCCGATCTGGAGCACGTCGGCATAGCGGGCGACGAGCGGCACGTCTTCGGGGGCGACCACTTCCGTCACCACCGCGAGGCCCGTCGCCTGCCGGGCCTCGGCGAGCAGTTCGAGCCCCTTCTCCTTCATTCCCTGGAAACTGTAGGGGCTCGTCCGCGGCTTGAACGCCCCGCCACGCAAGCCCGTGGCGCCCGCGGCCTTCACGGCCCGGGCCGTGCCCACGATCTGCTCGACGCTCTCCACTGAGCAGGGCCCGGCGATCACGCCGATCCGGCTCCCGCCCACTTCGAGCGGGCCGGCCTTCACGAGCGTGGTCTCCGCCTGCACTTCGCGGCTGGCCACCTTGTAGGGCGCGAGAATCGGCAGCACCGAGGCCACGCCGGGCAGCGTCTCGAAGCCGGCGCCCGTGGCGTCGCGCTCGTCACCGACGACGGCGACCACCGTCCGCTCCGTGCCCACGATCACGTGCGGCCGAAGTTTCAGCGCCTCGACCCGGCTCACGACTCGATCGAGATCCCCGGCGACCGCACCGGCGTGCATGACGATGATCATGGTGACTTTGATTCCTCTTGCTTCACTGCCCGGTCGGCAAACACCGCCGGCACCTCGTCGCCCCGCTTCGTGGCGGCCGCCCGCGTGGTGACGTCGATCGACTCGCCGGCGTCATTCTTGCGGAATACGTAAACCAGTTTGCCGTCCGGATTGCTCTTGGCAAGGATCGTACGGAGGATCGCCTCGGCGGGCTGGTCGCTCTCGTCGAGCCCGAACGACTGGTTCTTCGTGATGCCCTCGAGCTCGAGATCCTTGCCCAGAATCTCGATCGGCACGCCGACCTCCTCGGCGAGCATCTGGATTGACTTTTCGAGCGTGTCGCGGGCGAACGTCAGCGAGATTCGCTTCGCCAGCCGGTCGGCCGCCGACTGGCCGGCCGCCGGCGTCGCCACGGCGGCGATGGTGGCCCCCGCGCCCGGCGTCTGCTCGATCGCGAGCTCGGCGGCGAGCGCGAGATTGTGGCCTGCATGCCGGGGAAGATGGCAATTGACGACGATCGCCTTGCCACTGGATCCCGTCCGAAGGTTGGCGGCGAGAATGCCCAGCATCCGCGGGAGACGCATCACCAGCTTCCGGCCATACGGATGCGGATCGAGCGTGTTGCAATATTCCTCGATCGCATCCGCCAGCGCCGCGATCCGTTCGCCGAGATCCACGGCTTCTTTCCTGGCAGAGCGCGCCGTCGCTCCGATCGCGTCGATCTCGGCGTAGAAGGTGTCGGCACAGTGCAGCGACAGCGCCGCTGCAGCCGTTTCACTCCCCAGGATCGCGCCGAGGGGCTCGATGAGCTTCGCCAGCGGACCGGCGAACACCGGCCGGCCGTCGTGGAGGAGGTAGGTCGGCGAGCCAAAGAGCGTGAGATGACGGGTCTCGTCGAGCATGCCGACAAGGTCTTCGAGATCGGGTGGGAGCGTCGCTTCGAGCCTCTCGCGCCAGTCCTGTGCGGCTCGCCGATCGCCGTCGGCCCTGCGGGATCGCACCATCTCTGTGAGGAGATTCTCCGGCGCCGCCACGAGCACGCGGCCGTCGTCAGGCAGCCAATACGAAACCCCTGCTCCGGCGTGCACCGTCTCTCCGTCGATATCGCGTGCCGTCGTCCGGCCCCAGGCCTTCTCACGGGCATCGTCGTCGGCCGCCACGGGCAGCGGGTCGCGGCCCCAGGCCGCATAGCCCCCCACCACGGCGTCGGGCCCGGCCTCCGGATCGGCCTGCCATCCCGCCTGCACGAACTCGACCTCGTCGACGGAGCAGCCGCATGCGGCGGCGACCATCGCGAGCGCACGCTCCACGCGGCTTCCGAGCGCCCGCACGAAGAGCCGCCCCTCGTCGCCCGCGAGCAGGTCGGCGGGCCGGGCGAGCAACACGAGTTGTGATCCGGGCGGCAGGTAGGCGAGCGTCGGGGGTGCGCCGTCCGTGGGGGCCGCCCACGGCACGTCCGCGGCGTCGACGAGCGTCGTCGTCTCGCGGTCGGAAAGCGGGGCCTTTCCCGCGGTCGCCTCCGGCTGAACAGCCGTGGGCTCGGATGCCTCCGGGGCGGGCCGCCCGGTCGCCGTCGTCGCGACCGCCGCATTGGCCGCTGGTGCGACCTTCTCGGAACTCGCCGCTTCAGGCTGCGGTCGCTCGGAACTTGGCCTGGTCAAGACTGCGACCGCCCCACCGCTGATTGCCGCCAGGGCCGCGAGCCCCAGCGCATACGTCGCCCACGGGGTCGTGGGGCGGGCGGCCGCCCGCGGTGGATCGACGGGCGTGATGAACGACGGTCGCTCACTGCGTTCGGAGACGGTGACGGCTGCTGCCTGGGCGACGACCGGCGGCGCTGGAGCCGCCGCAACCACCTGGTCGATCAACGGCTGCTGCGGGGGGAGCGACGGCGACACCGGGGGCAGGCCAAGACACGCCGCGATCGCATCGGCTGCTTCGGCCCCGGATTGATAGCGGGCGGCAGGATCACGTGCGACGAGATACGAGACCAGCGTCGCGATCTCGAGCGGCACCTGCGGCGGCGTGAGCGGCTCGGGCCCGACGAATGCGGCCTGCGACAGCGTCTGCTCCGGGCTTCCCTGCCAGCACGGCAACGTGCCGGTGAGCAACGCCTGCATCACGCAGCCGAGCGCATACACGTCGCTCCGGGGATCACACGCGGCGCCCGGCAGCAGGAGCTCGGGCGCGAGAAAAGCGGCCCGTGTTCCCAACAGCGCGATCGACTCCGGTCTGTCGATCATGGGCCGCGGAGCTGCGACATGCGGATCGGCGACGAGGGGAAACTGCAGCAGTCGGATGCGGCCCGTTGCCAGCTCTGCGCCAGCGGCCGGCGCCTGACGCCGCAGGGCTTCGAGCGAGATGCCGCCATGCACCACGCCGAGACGGTGGAGTTCGGCGACGCCGCGCGCGATGGCGACCATCAGCGGCCCCACCTCCGCGATCGGCCGTGGGCCGCGGGCCGCCAGCTCCGGCGTGAGCGGAGTGCCGCCCACGTCTTCGCACACGATGAACCGCTGGCCGCCGCTCTGCTCGAGCGCCCAGGTGCGGGCGAGGACGGGATCGGTCGCCCGGTTCGCCGCCGTCGTGCGGCGCACGATGGCGGTCCACACCTCGAGGTCGCGGCACCGTTCGGCATCGAGCAGCATCAGCAGGACGGAGCGGCCCGACGGCTCGTGCCGGGCCCGAAACAAATACCCCTTGCCGCTTCCCTGATACGAGTCTTTCTCGAGCCGCTCGAGCAGCCGGTAGTCACCGATGAAGAACGGCCCGCGGTCACCGCGCACCAGCCGCCGCGCCTGCCAAACCGTGATCACCTTGCGGCGCACGAGCCACTTGGCGATCGCCTCGGTGAGGGCGTCGGGGGTCGCCGCCGGCGAGAGCGACTCCATCTCGAACTCCGCCTGCAGCGCTTCGAGACGGTCGCGATCGACGAGCCCCGTCTCGGCGACGAGCGTCCAAAACTGCTGGGGAGTGGGGGTGGGCATCGTCGGACTCTCGATCGCGAGGCGGTGGCCTCACATCGTACCCGCTGCGGCCGACCGCCGGCCACGTGGCACACGCCCCTGGACGGCTTTTTTCGCGTTCAGAGTAAGATCGCCGGATCCGTCCACACCCTGCCTCATGGAGCCCGCACCATGCGCTCGAGCGAAGCCACTCGCATCTACTTCGACCGCGCCGCCGACTGCCTCGATCTCTCCGCGGGCATCCGCCGCCAGCTGCTCGGAGCGAAACGCGAGGTGCAGGTGCAAATCCCCGTGGAGCTCGACTCGGGTGAGATGGCCACCTACGTGGGCTACCGCGTGCAGCACAACGACGCCCGCGGCCCCATGAAAGGCGGTCTCCGCTACCACCCGCAGGTCGATCTCGACGAGGTCCGGGCTCTCGCCGCGCTCATGACCTGGAAGACGGCCGTCGTGAACCTGCCCTACGGCGGCGCCAAGGGGGGCATCGCCCTCGACCCCACGAAGCTCTCGCGCCGCGAACTCGAGCGTGTCACCCGCCGGTTCGTCGACGCGATTCACGACCTGTTCGGCCCCGACGTCGACATCCCGGCGCCCGACATGGGGACCACGGCTGAAGTGATGGCCTGGATCATGAACCAATACGACAAGTATCACGGCTTCTCTCCCGCGTGCGTCACGGGCAAGCCGATCGACTACCACGGCATCCCGGGCCGCGAAGAGGCGACGGGCCGCGGCGTGGGCGCGCTCACGCTCAAGCTCTTGAGCCGTCTCGGTCGCCGCATCCCCGGCACCCGCGTGGCGATCCAGGGCTTCGGCAACGTCGGCACGCACACGGCGAAGTTTCTCCACGACGCCGAATGCACGATCGTGGCGGTGAGCGACGCCGACGGCGGCTTCCAGCGCCCAGAGGGCCTCGACGTGCTCGCCTGCCTGCGGCACGCCCGCGAACACGGTGGCCGGCTCGCGGGCTTCACCGGCGGCGACGCGCTCACGAACGCCGAACTCCTCGCCATCGACTGCGACGTGCTCATCCCCGCGGCCCTCGGCGGCGTGCTCACGAAGGCCAACGCCGCCACCGTGAAGGCCCCGATCGTCGTCGAAGCCGCCAACGCCCCGATCGAGGCCGACGCCGACGCGATCTTCGACGAGCGCGGCATCGTCGTCGCGCCCGACATCCTCGTGAACGCGGGCGGCGTGACGGCCAGCTACTTCGAATGGGTGCAAAACCGGCAGCACTACCAGTGGGGCGTGGCCCGCGTCTACCAGGAGCTCGACCGCGTCCTCGGCGAGGCCTTCGAGCAGGTGTGGCAGCTTTCAACGTCGCGCAAGGTTCCGCTGCGCACCGCGGCCTACATGCTCGGCGTCGGCCGCGTCGCCCGCGCCACGATCCTCGGCGGCACGGCGTGACGGGCGTCCCGCCTGTCTGCAGTCAACTCAGCTGCACCGGCTCGGGGTTACCCCGTACCGTCTCGCCGGACGCTCACTGCGGCCATCCTGGCCTCCGCTCGCTCGGATGTGTCTGCGCTCCGGCTTCCTGCCTGCGCTGGTCACATACGCCGTCTCAACGGCAGGGGTAACCCCGAGCCTCCCTGTCTGTCTGGAAGCCCGAGGCGTGAGCCGAAGGGAATACGCGTAGCGTTTTGGCACCGGGGCATCCTCTCGGCTCACGCCTCGGGCTTCCTGATTCCGAACGTTACGGCCGATACCACTCGCCGCGCAGCCAGTCGGCGAGCAGGCCGATCTGTTGCGGCGAGAGCATCGGCGCGGCGCCCTCGGCGGCCTTGCCGAAGCTCGGCATCCGGTCGTTGGAGTCGCCGTAAAACCGCTCGTGCGTCGGGTCAGTGATGATCCCCACGAGCCACTCGCGCGAGCCCCAGCCGGTGAGGTCGGGGGCGGAGCCGAGAGCCGTGCCGTTGTCGCCGACCTTGTGGCAGCCGCCGCAGCGTTCGCCGTCGGCGACGAGCGCCCGGCCCTTCTCGAGCATCGCCGGCTGCACGCCGGGAGCGGCGAGGCCGGCTTCGCCGGCCATGGCCACGATCACGGCCTCGATGTCGTCCTTCTTCCACTGGTCGGCATCGGCGAGGTCGCCCTGCACGAAGCTCACCATGTCGCCGTCCTTGTGGGCCGTGTTGCCGAAGTAGGCGGGGCCGGCCACCTGCGCGGGATCGAGCAGGCCGCGCATCCACGAGGCCCTGCCAAACTCGAAGAGGTTGGCGGCCGACGACTTGGCGAGGATCGCCGCGGCGGCCGGCGCTTGCGGGTCGACGTGGGCGTGGCAGCTCGCACAGTGCTGGGCGAAGAGCCGCGGGCCCTGGAGCTTGGCGTCGGCCCGCACGAGTTCGAGCATGCCGGCCGGCGGAATCTTCTCGGGGCGGCCGGCGAGTTCGATCGCCCGGGCGGCGTCGAGCTTGGCCTGCTTGGCGGCGTCGAGGAAGGCCTGCGAGCGGCGGATCTTCTCGAGCGTCTCCCACTGCTTTTCGATGGCGGCGAGCTTCGCCTTGTCTCCGCCGAGCGCCGCAGTGAGCTTCGCCTCGTCGCCGCCGGTTTCGTCGTAGAGCTTCTGCGCCTCGGCGAGCGGCGCCTTGTCGACCCACAGGGCGTAGTAGTCTTCGTTGAGCGCGAGCGCCGTGAGCAGGCCGGCGCCGGCGATGACGCCGAGCGTGAAGGCCACGTTGAAGCGGTGGCCCAGCTTCCAGTTGCCGAGGATCGGCATCAGGAACATCACGCCCATGATCAGCCCCGGCACCACGATCGCGCCGAGGAATTCACCAGTGGCCCCCCAGCCCTCGAACACTTTCAAAAACTGAAACAGGAACAGAAAGTACCACTCCGGGCGGGCGGCGGCGTAGGGGAGCGAGGGGTCGGCGGGCGCGCCGAGTTCGGCGCCGAGATGACCGGCGTGGACGGGCTCCCCTGCGAGCATCGCCTTGAGTGCCGGCACGAGGATCACGCCGAGCACCACGGCCATCACGGCGAGCATCGCGACGGCGTCCTTGAGCACCTGATCGGGCCAGAACATCGCGTCGGGCTTCGTGATCGGCTGCTTGGCATGCAGGCCGTGCTTGCGAAAGAGCGAGAGGTGCACGACGAGCATCAGGATCAGGGCACCGGGGAGAAACCCGGCGTGCAAGGCGAAGAACCGCGTCAGTGTGTGGTGGCCATATTCAGTGCCGCCAATCACGAGCTGCTGGATCGAGGGCCCGAAGACCGGCACGATGCCGGCGAGGTTCGTGGCCACGATCGTGGCCCAATAGCCCTTCTGATCCCAGGGCAGCAGATAGCCCGTGAGCGCCATGCCGAGCACGAGCATCATGAGCACGAGCCCGAGCCAGAAGTTGACCTCGCGCGGCGCACGGTAGGCGCCATCGATCACCACCTGCAAGAGATGCAGCGCGAGCAGCACCACCATCGCCTGGGCCATGAAGTGGTGGATGCCGCGCAGGAGCCAGCCGCCGGCCATCTCGTGCTGGATGTAGTAGACGCTCTCCCAGGCCGTTTGGGCGCTCGCGGAGTAGCTCGCCCACAGAAAGAGCCCCGTGATCAGCTGCGTCATGAAGGCGAACACGAGCGTGCTGCCCCACACGTAGCGCCAGCGGGCGCCGCCCGGCACCCGCTCGTAGAGGGCCTCGTGCATGACCGCCCGGTAGCCGGTGCGATCGTCGAGGAAGTCGGCGAGGCGGCCAAGCGGGCCCTTGCGGGAACCGGCAGCGGCCGCAGAAGAGGATTTCATGATCTCCATTTTCTCTTCGGGGGCATGCCTCACTGGACGATCTTCTCGGCCACGCCGGCGCGGAACCTTTCCCACTTCACCTCGACAGAGCCATTCTTGGCCACGCGGCACTCGAGGCCGTCCATCGGTCGGGGGCTCGGGCTCGGGGCGACGATCCCACCCTCGAGCGTAAACGTGCTGTTGTGGCAGGGGCAGCGGAAGCAGCGGCCCGTCGGCTCCATCTCCACGAAGCATCCCGCGTGCGGGCAGGTGGCCGAAAGGGCCTCGACTGTGTCGGATCCTTTACCGCGGCGAAGATAGACGGCGCCGATCGGCTCGGCCGCGAAGCCCGTCCAGGCGTCGGCCCGCTCGGCGATCACCGCGAACTGCCGCGGCACCCCGTCGTCGGGCACGGCCGCGAGTTCCGTCACCGGCAGAAACGAGGCTGCCCCGCCCTTGCGCCGCAGCGGATCGAGAAAGGCCCACACGCCGGCGGCCACGGGCGTGAGCGTCGCGAGTCCGCCGCAGGCGATGGCCAGCGCCTCGGTGAGGAAACTGCGGCGGCCGGGCGCTGGATCGGGACTCTGCCTGGACATGCTGCGAACCTCCTGATGCCGCGCGGAACCATCCGCGAATCTACGCCCCGCCGCAGGCATCGTCCACGGCGGCGAGCACCTGCTCGTGGGCCACGTCGAACGGCCCGGGCAGGATCGCCCCGGCAGCAGCTTTGTGGCCGCCGCCGCCAAAGCGGGCCGCGAGCGCGTTGCAATCGACCTGGGAGCGGCTGCGGAAGCTCGTCTTGATGCGTCCATCGGGCTGCTCGATGAGGATCACAGCCACCTCGGTGCCCTTTACCGCGAGGGTGAGATTGACGAGGTCTTCGGTGTCGGCCGGCTGGGCCTGCACCTCCTTGATGTCGCTCTGCCGCACCGTCGACACGATCACCCGGCCGCCGTGCGAGGCCTGGGCCCCGGCCAGCGTGCGACCCACGAGATGCAGCCGGGCGAGCGAGTCCTGCTCGAAGAGCTCGCGGTAGATCGCCGTGGGGTCGGCACCCGCGTCGACGAGCCGCGCGGCCACGCGAAACGACTCACCGCTCACGTTCGGAAACCGAAATCCACCGGTGTCGGTCGAAAGCCCTGCATAGAGCGGCGTCGCGATCCGCTTGCTGAGCGGCACCTTGAGCCGCAGGCCGATCTCGTAGACGATTCGCGCCGTGGCCTCGGCCGACGTGTCCTTGAACCAGCGGTCGGAGAGGTCGTCTTCGCTCACGTGGTGATCGATCACGAGCACCTTCTCCCGCATCGCCTTGGCCACGTCGCCCATCGCCCCGAGCTGGGCCCACGCACTCGTGTCGAGCACGATCAGCACGTCGCGGCTCACGAGGTCGTCTTTCTTCACCCCCTCGGCGAGCGACTCCAGCCGCCGGTCGGGGTCGATCCACTTCAGGTTCGCCGGCGTGGCCTGCGCGTTGACGATCCGCACGTCCTTGCCGATGGCCTCCAGGATGCCGAGCATCCCCAGTTCGCTGCCGAGGGCGTCGCAGTCGGGCCGCACATGGCTCGTGAGCACGAACGACTGTGCGTCGCGGAGGACTCCGAGAAGGGTCGCCCAATCAAGTCGCATGTCTGCTCCTCGGCGTTGAAGAATTCGCAGGCTGCCCGCTGACGGCCTGAGCCCGCTGCACGTCGTCCGTGAGCTGCTGCGTGAGCTCGGCGACCGAAGCGAACCGCCGAGTCTCGCGCAGCCGCTCCAGGAAGTCAACGTGGAGCGTGCGGCCGTAGAGATCCCCCTCGAAGCCGACGAGATGGGCCTCGACCGACACGGCCGTCTCGCCGAACGATACGTTCGGCCCGATGTGTACGGCAGCGGGCCACGCATCCGCGCCGGGAGCGACCGTGACCCGCCCCGCGTAGACGCCCTGGCCGGGCACGAGCGTGGCGAGGCCGCCGAGATTCGCCGTCGGAAAGCCGAGCGTGCGGCCGCGCTTCGCGCCCTCGATCACGCTCCCCGTGCAGCGATACGGTGCCGTGAGCATCGAATTGGCCGCGGCCACGCCACCCGCCGCGATGAGCCGGCGGAGCCGCGAGCTCGAGACGGGCTCATCTCCGTGCTCGACCGGCCCGACCACGGCGAGCTCGACGCCGTCGCCGCGGCAGAGGTCCGCAAGCATGTCGATCGTGCCGCGGCGGCCGGCGCCAAACCGGAAATCGATCCCTTCCACGAGCCCGCGCACGCCGAGTCGCTCGCGCAGGAGCTTTCTATAGAAGTCTTCGGCTTCGATCGCCATGAACTGTTCGTCGACGGGCTGCACGAACACGGCATCCACGCCCAGCCCGAGGAGCAGCTCAGCCCGGCGGGCGGGCGTGGTGAGCGGCCGTGGGGCGGCCTCGGGGCGGAGGATCACCGCGGGATGGGGGTCGAACGTGAGCACGACGGCCGGCAGCCCGAGCCGGCGGGCCATCTCCACGAGCCGCTGCACGATCGCGGCGTGGCCCAGGTGCACCCCGTCGAAGTTCCCGACCGTCGCCACGCAGGGGGAGGCCGTGAAGGGCCGGGTGCCGGCGGGCGAAAACACGATCGGGGGGCGAACGGGCAGCACGCCAAGAGTGTACCCGACGGCCCGATCAGGAAAACGCGAGGTATGATTGGGCTCCCCGGCCCGAGGCACGCTGCGACCCATGCCCGCCCAGCTGACCGAAGACAAGCAGATCTATCTGTCGCCCGAGATGACGACCCGTCTCGGGGCGATCGACATCGGTTCCAACAGCGTCCGCTTGATGGTGGTGGAGGTGCTCCGTGGCGGTGCCTACCGCATCCTCGACGAAGAGCGCGAGCCCACCCGCCTCGGCCGCAGCGTCTCCTCGCTCGGCCGCCTCGACGACGACTCGATCGATCGCACCGTGCAGGCCTTGCGCACGTTCAAACAGATCGCGGCGGGCTACCAGGTGTCGGCGCTTCGCACGATCGCCACCTGCGCCGTGCGCGAAGCGCGCAACGGGCCCGAATTCTGCCGCCGCGTGCGCGAAGAGGTGGGGCTCGAGGTCGAGGTGATTCCCGGCGATCGCGAGGCCCGGCTGGCCTTTTCGAGCGTGCAGCACGCCTTCGACCTCTCAGGCAAGAATGCCATCGTGGCCGACATCGGCGGCGGGAGCACCGAGATCATCTTCGCCACCGGCGGTCTGATCGAGTCGATCTTCTCGACGCCGCTCGGAGCGGTGCGACTCACGGAGCAATTCGGGCTCGGCGAGCAGGCCGCGCCGGCCGACCTCGCGCGGCTCGCTGACGAAGTGGCGTCGTGTCTCAAGAAGCGGACCACGCGGCCGCTCTTCGCGCCGCACTTCATGGTCGGCTCCGGCGGCACGTTCACCACGCTCGCCGAGCTCATGATGGCCGCGAAGAAGCAGGTCGACATTCCCGTGGCCGGCTACAAGGTGTCGCAGGCGGAGGTGCGGCATCTGCTCGACCGCCTCGCGAAGATGCCGCTGCGGGCCCGTCGCTCGATGGCCGGCATGACGCCCGACCGGGCCGACATCATTCTGGCAGGCCTCACGATCATCGATGCCCTGCTGACACGGTTTCGGGTCAACACGCTCGTGATCCACACGCGGGGGGTGCGCGACGGTCTCGTGCGCGAGATGATCGACGACCTGCTGGGCGGCGCCGCCACCGCCGACACCGATCCCACGCACCGTGACGAGGCGATCGAACGGCTCGCCGCCGCCTGCTCCGGCGAGCTCGAGCACGGCCGTCAGGTCGCGCGGCTCGCCGGCCGCATCTACGAACAGCTCGCCGAGCCGCTCGCGCTGGTGCCCGGCGACCGCCTGCTGCTGGAGATCGCCGCACGGCTCCAAGACGTGGGCTACGTGATCAACTACGACCAGCACCACAAGCACAGCTACCACCTGATCCGCAACAGCCGCCTGCCAGGCATCCGGGCCCACGACCTCGAGCTCGTGGCCAACGTCGCCCGCTACCATCGCGGGGCCCACCCCAAGCGCAAACATGAGAACCTCGCCCGCATCTCCGCGGAAGACCAGCAGCGCGTGCAGCGGATGGCGGCGATCCTCCGCCTGGCCGGCGGGCTCGACCGCAGCCGCTCGCAACTGGTGCGCGACGTGCTGGCCAGCGTCTCCGACGACGGCGTTGTGCTCGAGGTGATGGCCGACGAGGAGCCGCAGGTCGACGTGTGGGGGGCCGAACGGCGCACCGAACTCTTCGAACAGGCCTTCGGGCTGCCCGTTGCGATTCGCTGGGGCACCGCTCGCAAGGACAAGCCTGCCAGACGGCCCGCGAAGCCCAAAAAATAGCGGCCGACGGCGGCTGAATTCCCGAAGTCGCCCGACCGCGCGTGCCGATACCACCCGGAGAGTTCGCGTTCCCGGAGATTCTCCTCGTGCATCTCGCCCGCCGCTCGCTGGCCGCCCTGCTCTGCGTCCTGGCCCTCGGCACGGCCGCCCGCGCCGAAGACGTGAGCCGCGTCGGTGAGCCCAAGCCGCTCTCGCACGGCACCCCGCAGCGGCAGGCGCCGTACGCACCGGGCAAGTCGCCCTATGTCACGGGCCACCGCCAGCGGCCGAAATATTTTGTACCGCCGACCAACCCGCGCACGCCGACCTGGAAGATGTATGGCCTGCCGCCAGGCGTGAAGCCGGGCGACTGGCCCGTCTACGCCCCCTTAGGTTTTGGCGGCTACCGCTTCCCGGCCGTCGGCGCGCAGGCGTACCGGTAAGCAGCGCGTGGGACAGGCTTCAGCCTGTCACGTTTTTACGCCCAATCCGGCTCGGGGTAACCCCGAGCCTCCCCGTCTGGAAGCCCGAGGCGTGAGCCGAGAGGATGCCCCGGCTGCGCACTTCCACGCGTTTTCCCTTCGGCTTGCGCCTCAGGCTTTCGTTGAGGAGGCTTCGGGCTCCCCGTGTCCCAGGAGCCGGCGTAGCTGACCAGCGGAGCCATCTTCACGCGAACACCCGGCATCGTGCCGCTGTTCGCTTGGCGGGCCTCCGCCCGCTGGTGCAAAAGTGGGCCTCCGGCCCTGACGTTCGCGTGGGGAGCCGAGCTTTGCTCGGCGACCGTAAGCCGGCGCCGACGCCGGGACGGCGGCGACGGCGCGAAAGCCGCCAGGCGCAGCGCAGGCAAATCCGAGTGAGCCGGAGCCTGGAGGGCGGAGGCGAACGTCCGGCGACGGGATATGGGGAGCCCGAAGCCGGCGTGCCGATCGACCCGATCGTCCGGCGAGACGGTACGGGGCTGCCCTGAGCCGGACAACACTACGCGTCGGGTGCCTCGGCGGTCCGGCCGCGGACGAGGAGCTTGATCGGCACTTCCTTGAATGGCGTGTGCTTTCTCAGCACGCCAAGCAGGTAGCGGCGGTACGGCTCCGACACGCTCTTCGGGGCGCTCGTCGAAAACACGATCGTGGGCGGCGCACTCTCCACCTGGGTGGCGTAGAAGATTCGGACGGGCTTGCCGCGCGGATCAGCCGGTGGCTGATTGGCCTCGATCGCCGCCCGCACGATCGCATTGAGCTTGGCCGTGGGCACGCGGGTGCGGCTCTGCCGGAAGAGCCGCTGCGCCGTGTCGACTACCGCTTTTACGTTGCGGCCGCGCGTGGCCGTCACGAACTCCACCGGCGCCCACGGCATCGTGCGGAACGTCTCGCGGAGATACTCGACCCATTCCTTCTGCTGCACGCCGCCGGCATAGAGGTCCCACTTATTGACCACGAGCACGACCGGCTTCGCCCCCTCCACGACCTCCTCGGCAAGCTGCTTGTCGACCTTGCCGATCGGCTCCGAGGCGTCGAAGAACAAGAGCACGACGTCGGCCCGGCGGATGCTCCGCTGGGCGCGGTGCGTGGAGTAAAAATCGATGTCGGTCTTGCGGCTCTTCGCGCGACGGAGGCCAGGGGTGTCGATCGCCAAAAACGAGTGGCCGTCGACCTCGAACCGCACGTCGACGCTGTCGCGCGTGGTGCCGGCCACGGGGCTCGTGATCACCCGCTCCTCGTGCGCGAGTGCGTTGACGAACGTGCTCTTGCCGACGTTCCGCCGCCCCACGATCGCGAGCTTCATCTCCGGCAGTTCGGCCTGATCCAACTCCTCGGGCCAGGCCTCGGGCAGCCGCTCGACGATCGCCTCCACGAGGTCGTCGCGATTTCTGTTTTGCCGCACGCTCACGACGAGCGGCTCGCCGAACCCGAGCCCGTCGAATTCGTGGGCCTGCAGGTCGTACTTGGGGTCGTCGGCCTTGTTCGCCACGAGCAGCACCGTCGCCCCGCTCTTGCGCAGCCGCGCTGCCACATCGCGGTCGGCCGGCAGCAGGCCGCTCCGCACCTCGACGACGAACACTACGACCGCCGCCTCGACGAGCCCGGCCTCGATCTGGGCGTCGATCTTCGCTGCCAAGCCGTCGGGGTCGTCGAAACCCATGCCGCCGGTGTCGACCAGATCCACGATCCGGCCGTCGAGCTCGATCCGCTGCACGAGCCGGTCGCGGGTCACGCCCGCCGTCGGATCCTCGATGGCGATGCGCTTCCCGACGAGCCAGTTGAACAGGCTCGACTTGCCGACATTCGGCCTGCCGACCACGACGACTTTCGGAATCACATCGGCCACGGGATTCTCCTTGAAGCCGCCTGTTGTAGCACGCCGGCATCAAATGAGCGGCACCGGCTCAGGGTTACCCCGTACCATCTCGCCGGACGCTCACTGCGGCCATCCTGGCCTCCGCTCGCTCGGATGTGCCTGCGCCGGCGGGAGCGCCTCCGCTTGGGCATCCTGCCTGCGCTGGTCACATACGCCGTCTCAATGGTAGGGGTAACCCCGAAGCCTCCTCAACGCAGGAAGCCCGAGGCGTGAGCCGAAGGGAATACGCGCGGAGGTTCGCAACCGGGGCATCCGCTCGGCTTGCGCCTCGGGCTTCCCGAGGCACACGTCCGCTGCAAAATCACAGCAGGCCGTCGAGTTCGTCGACGAGGCGGCCGAATTGGGTGAGGGCCGTGGCGACGGGTTCGGGCTTTTCGAGATCGACTCCGGCGTCGCGCAGGAGGTCGAGCGGCCACTTCGAGCAGCCGCCCTTCAGGAACCGCAGGTAGGCGTCGAGCTCCTTCACGCCCCCTTCGGCCACCTTCTTCGCCAGCGTGATCGCCGCCGAGAGGCCGGTCGCGTATTTGTAGACGTAAAACGCGTTGTAGAAGTGGGGGATCCGCAGGCATTCGAGTTCGAGCTGCTTGTCGATGGCGAAGTGCGGGCCGAAGTAGGCGTCGAGCAGTTCGCGGTAGATCCCGCGGATCCGTTCGAGCGTGAGCGGTTCGCCCGCCTCGGCCGACGCGTGGCTTGTGCGCTCGAACTCGGCGAACATCGTCTGACGAACGATCGTGTTCCTGATCGAATCGATCTCACGCACGATGATCGCGGCCCGCTCCTTGGCCGACGTCGCCCGTTCGATCATCAATCGCGTGAGCAGCTGCTCGTTGAACGTGCTCGCCACTTCCGCCACGAAGATCGTGTAGCCCGAATAGTGGTAGGGCTGGGCCTCGGCGGAATATCGCGTGTGCATCGAGTGCCCCGCTTCGTGGGCGAGCGTAAAGACGTGCTCGACCGCCTCCTCCTGGAAGTTCATGAGGATGTAGGGGTCGGAGTCGTACGTGCCGGAGCTGAAGGCGCCCGACTGCTTACCGGCGTTGGGATAACGATCGCACCAGCGGCCGGAGAGTCCGCGCTCGAGCCGCTGGCAATAGTCACGCCCGAGCGGCGCGAGCGACTCGATCACCACCTTCACGGCCTCGCTCCACATGTGCCGCTGCTCGAGCTCGGGCACGAGCGGCACGTAGCAGTCGTAGTGGTGGATCTCGTCGAGACCCAGGATCCGCTTCCGCAGGCCGTAGTAGCGGTGCACGACCGGAAGGTTCGCCCGTACGGCGGCGATCAACTGGTCGTAGACGGCCAGCGGCACGTTGTCGCCAAAGAGCGCCGCCTCGACTGCACTCGGGTAGTGTCGTACCCGCGCTGCATACACGTCGCGCTCGACGGAGCCCGAGAGCGTGGCTGCGAGCGTGTTGGCATGGGCCTCGTATTGGTCGTAGTACTGATGAAACGCCGTCCGCCGCGTCTCGCGCACCGGGTCGTGCAGGAGCGTGATGAACGTGGCATTCGAGAGCTCGACTCGCTCCCCGTTCCCTGTCGTCACACTGCCGAACTTCATGTCGGCGTCGGTGAGCTGCCGGAAGACCTTCCCCGCGGTGCCGGCGAACGTGCCCTGCATGGCGAGCAGTTTTTCCTCGGGCTCCGACAGCACGTGCGGCCGCGTGCGCACGAGCCGCTCGAGCAAGAGCCTGTACTCGGCGAGTGCCGGCAGCTCGAGCCAGGCGGTAAGCGTGGCCGGCGGGATCGCGAGGATCTCCGGCCGGATGAAGCTCGCCTTCTCGCCCGCCCGCGTGGCCACGTGCTGAAACCGCCCCACCATCCGCTGCGACTCGGCCGCGCCCTGATCCTCGCTGGCCCGCAGGTGGGCATACGTGCCGAGCCTGTCGCCGGCCCGATCGACAGCCACGTCGTGCGCGAGGCACGCCGCGAGCTTCTCGGGCGACTGGCCGAGCGTGCCGGCGAACGCCTCGAAGCCGGGAATCATCTTCTCCCACTCCGCGAGCGCCGCCTCCCACTCGGCATCCGAGGAAAACAGGCTCGCGAGATCCCACGTATCCCCGGCGGGCACATCGCGTCGGGCAGGGAGCTTCTTTTCGATTACGGAATCACTCATAGTTCGCAACGATTCTTGCAGTGTGAAAAGAACCCGCATTCGGAGCCGGCGGTAGGCATGCTCGACTCCGGTCGTGTTGAGAGTACATAACTCGTGGGTTTTGATCAGTTGCCGATAGTCCTCAACGACTCCCTGCGTCTGCGCGTGCCCACCGACCGACTCCGCCGAAAGTCCTCGGCGCCTCCGAGTTGGGGAGGCGAGGGGCTGCCCCTACCGTTGAGACGGCGTATGTGACCAGCGGAGCCATGGATGGCGCAGCGCAGGCACATCCGAGTGAGCCGAAGCCTGGAGGGCGGAGGCGAACGTCCGGCGAGACGGTACGGGGTAGGCCCGAGCCGGCGCGCCCAACGCCCCGAACGTCCGGCGAGACGGTACGGGGTAACCCCGAGCCGGCTTTGGCGAGTTGACGAACGCATGGCCGGCTGAAGCATGGTCTATGACCGGCGCAGGACCGTCGCACGGCATCACAGCCTCCACACGGCGCTGCCCCAGGCGAGGCCGCCGCCGAAGCCGCAGATCACGATCGTGCTGCCCGGGCCCACGCGGCCGGTGCGCCACGCTTCGTCGAGCGCGAGCGGGATCGAGCCGCTCGACGTGTTGCCGTAGCGGTCGAGGTTCACCATGAAGCGGTCGGCATCGACGCCGAGCGCCGTCCGGGCGCCCTCGATGATCCGGGCGTTGGCCTGGTGGAGGATGAAGAGATCGATCGCCTCGAGCGGCACGCCCGACCGCTCGACGACCTGGCGGATGTTTTCCTCGGCGAGCCGGATCGCCCACTTGAACACGGCCCGGCCGTCCATCTGCATGAACTGCTCGCGCCGCTCTGCGCCTTCAATGGTCACCGGCTGCCGCGAGCCGCTCATTGGGCACTGCAGGAGCCCCGCGCCACGGCCGTCGGAGCCGAGCGAGAAGGCAAGGAGCCCCGATTCCCGGCCCGAGGGCTGAGGCTCCACAGGCTCGAGGAGCACGGCCCCGGCGCCGTCGCCGAACAGGGGCCAGGTCTTGATGTCGTCGGGATCGACGACCCGCGAGTTCGTGTCGGCGCCGATCACGAGCGCGAGCCGGCTCGATCCGGCCACGACGAACTGGGCCGCCGTGACGAGGGCGTAGGCGAAGCCGGCGCAGGCGGCCGTCACGTCCATCGCGGCCGCGTCGAGGCCGAGCTTTTCCTGGACGATGCAGGCCGTCGACGGGATGCACATGTCGGGCGTGAACGTGCCGAGCACCACGAGGTCGACGTCGGCCGGGGCCACGCCTGCCTGGGCGATCGCGGCCCGACCGGCCTCGGCCGCCAGGTCGCTCGTCGCCATCTCGGGCGAGGCGTGCCGCCGCTCGTGGATGCCGGATCGCTCCACGATCCAGGCCGGGTCGCAGCCGAGCCGAGCGAGGTCGGCATTCGTGACCACGGTGGGCGGCGCGTAGCTCCCGACACCGGCGAGCCGAAATCCCACGGCCCGACCGAAGCGGGACGGCCGGGGCGAGGTGAGGATCTCGGACATGGGGCGCTGCCGGGGGACTCGGGCGGAACCCGAACATGGTACCGGCGGCCACCACGCGGCGCAAAGCAGGCCCGGGCCGCGTGCTACGCTGGAGCCCTCTCAGTCACCCCATCCGGAGAAGTCGCTCATGCACTGCGTCCGTCCTGTCCTGCTCGTGTGCGTCGCCGTGATCGCACTGGCCGCCATCGGCCGTGCCGAGACGCCTCCCACGGCATCCCTGCCCTCGATCTTCAACGGCCAGGATCTCTCCGGCTGGCAGGCGCCGAACGAGCCCGCCTACTGGAGCGTCGTCGACGGCGCGATCGTCGGCCAGAGCGACGACCGCAAGCAGGGCTCGATGCTCTTCACGGAACAGCCGTACGGCGACGTGATCGTGGAGGCGGAGGTGCGGTTCACCGGCGAGGTCGACAGCGGCATCATGGTGCGGAAGCCCGAACTGCAGGTGCAGATCGGCGTGTCACGGAGCCTGAAGCGCGACATGACCTGTTCGTTCTACACCGGCACATATCCCGAGGAGGCCCGGGCGCCGAAGGCTGCCGAGTTGCTCAAGGCCGGCGAGTGGAACCGGATCCGCGTCGAGGCGAAGGGCGACACGTTCACCGTCTGGCTCAACGGCGAGCAGGTGTCGCAATACAAGGACGCGAAGTACGCGGCCCCCGCGCCGATCGGCCTGCAGATCCACGCCGGACTCGTGATGAAGGTCGAGTTTCGCGACATCCGGGCGCGGTCGTTGTAGCGGACCCGAATTCCCTTCGGCTCACGCCTCGGGCTTCCTGACGAAATGCCCGATCCAAGCAAGCCCGAGGCGTGAGCCGAGAGGATGCCCGGTCCAAGCAAGCCCGAGGCGTGAGCCGAGAGGATGCCCTCGAGCGCCAGGCCCGGAGGGCCGGGTCGACACCAGCCGGCGGAGGCCGGCCACGGCACGTTCGACACCATGTCGAGACGCCCTCCGGTTGCCTCTCGTCCTTCTTGTCATCTGCCTTCTTCGCGTCGTCGGCCTCTTTCTTGTCAGCACCCGACACCGTTGTGCCGGCTCCGAACCGGAGTACGTATTCCACACCGTCCTTCATCCCCACGATCGTCTCGCCGTCGGTCGAGAGGATGTCGCCCGACTTGAGCGGCAAGAAGCGGCACTGCTCAAGGAGACGTCGGACGCCGCTGGATCTTTCACAGCCGGCTTGAACACCCGCGGGAAATCGCGGTAGCCGCAGGGCGAAGCTTGGCTATTTTTTTCGACGCCGGCGCGTGACGGCCCAGCCGACGAGGCCGATGCCGACGCCGGCCAGCGCGACGGCGCCCGGCTCAGGCACGATGATCAATTCGATTCCGGTGCCGCTGGAGTTCACGCGGACCGACATGTTGCCCGCATCGGGCTGCGGCCCCTGCCAATTGGCAAGATTGAGGGAAAACAGCGGGGTCAGATCGCTCCCTGCAGCCGTCGAGAACGTACCGGGAACCGTGAATGCTGCGCCGCCAAAGTCGGCGATCAAAAACGAATAGGTGCCGCCGTCGTAGCCGCTGGCGAGCGAGCCCGAAGCTCCGCCCGCCCCGAGCGTGGCGAGGTCGAGCGCGAACCGACTGCCCTCTGCAGCCCCGAGGCTCGAAAGATCGAACGTGCCCGCCGTGATGTCGAGCAGGTCCCACGTGGTGCCCGGAACACCGGTGAGGGCAGCCAGTTCCCAGCGATACGTGCCGCCGGGAGCCCACGTCAGACCGGCCGAAAAGGCCTGCGTCCCGGGCGAATTGCCGGGAGAGAGGATGGCATTCGTACCGACGCTCACAGCGGTGTTGATGGTGCCGGTGCCGGAGAGCGTGCCCTGAGTGAGCGTGAACGGCCGGGCGAGGGGCGTCGCGGAGTTGTAGCGGAACTCGGCCCCGCTGCCGTTGAGCGTGATACCGGTCGTGGCCGTGAATCGACCAGTCGAGGCGATTTCGAGCAGGCCGCCCGTGATCGATGTCGAACCGGAGAATGTGTTGCTGCCAGAAAGCGTCCAAGAACTGCTGTTGGCTTTCGCCAGTGACACAGCACCGTTTGCGTTACCGATGTTGGCGGACACCGTATTACCGGTCGCCGTGCCGCCGAGAGTAAGTGTTTTGGCATTCGCTCCGAAGCCGCCCACGGATCCCAGAATTGAAACCCTGGCCGTCGTCGGATTGAGCGTCACGTTTGTGGCATTGGCCTGAAGGAGGATTTGGCTCGCCTGCAGTGCATAGCCATTCCCGCCCGTGAACGTGACCGTGCTGACGTTATTCGACTCGAGCCTTCCAATTCCAATCGTCTTGTTCGCACCCGTGCCGCCTTGCCGATTCACGTCTACGACGGCCCCATTTGCAAACAACACGGCCCCGGGCGTCGCCGACATTGTGAGGATCTGGGATGTGTCGTCATTCTGTCCGTTGTATCGAAGCTCGAGCGTCCTCCCACCGACATTTACGCCGTTCGTACCCATGATCGTGGTCGTGATATTTTGATTGCCAGCGGCATAGACGGTGCTGTCCGCCAGCTGAAGCGTGCCATTGTTGACCGTGATTTGACCGTTGGAGTTGTTGCCGTTGGTGAGCAGGAGCGTGCCGTTGCCAGACTTTGTCCAGGTCGTGCCGGACAGCGCTGCCGAGACCGTCACGGTGCCCGAGTTTGGTGCGGAGATGGAACGAGAGCCGCCGGCAAACGTCAGCGTGCCGCTGCCGCCGAGCGTCCAGTTGGCGGTGCTGAATGAGAGCGATTGCAGCGTGTAGTTGGAATCGAGCGTGACGGTCGTCCCCGTGGCGAGACTGAACGTGGCCGCATTGCCACTCCCCGACGCGATCGTACCCCCCTGCCAGTTGGCGGAGTTGCTCCAATTGCCGCCGCTCACCGCCGACCATGTGCCGCTCTGGGCGACCGCTTCGGGGGCCGTGGCCGCGATCAACACGGTTGCGAGGAGGCCGAAAGTGCCCGCATAACGGGCTAAACCACTTCTTTTTTCCTGCCTCTCGCTGGTCACTGTGAGTTCCCCTGATCGCGGCGCCCCGAATCGATCATGGGAATTTGCCACAAGGGGGAAATTTCTTAGCGAAAAATTCAAGTTCCGGCACCGGGGCGTTCCACGCTGACGCTGAAATCGTCGATCAGGGCCAGTCCGGCCCCGGTGTCACCAGCCCCCCCCTGCCCCTCGCCATCCCGAAAAAACGTCTGAAACCCGAGCCGCGGCGAGGCTCCGAGGTCGATCCGCTCGGCCGTGGCGATCTCCACGCCATTGACCATCACGTCGACCGTGGCCCCGCCGGCCGACCGGCGGTTTTCGGGCGTATCGTCGATCCGCACGACCACTTGGTAGGGGCCGACGGCCTCTTCCGTGCGGGCAAAGATCCTCCCTCTGGGGAGAGGCCGGCCCATAATCCGGACGTTGGAGTGCCACCTGGGCGACACCATCACCGCCGCCGCCGCCTCCGGCCGCGCTGCCAGCGGCAAGCCCGGGGGATCGTCGGGCACGGCACGCCCGTCCACGACAAGCGCCACCCACCGCCCCACGCCGGCCGTGCCGACATTCGGCAAGGTCGCCTTGAAGGAGATCACCGACTGGGCTCCAACGAGCGGTGTGAAGTCGTGGTCGAGCAGGATCCTCACCGCGGGATCAACGCCGTCGCCATGCTCCTGGATCGGAATGACGAGACTCCCCCCGCGAACCACAGCCGGCAGCGCCGGAGTCAGATTGATCCACCGCAGCGCGGCGGCGTCAGGCTCATCGAAATGATCGATCACGAGCGGCCGCTGCGTGAGATCCGGCGTTGCGGCGGCCGGCGACACGAGCCGGGCACCATACCCCTGCGTCATCCGCACCGGCGGCTGCGTGCGTGCATGACCACCGCCCACGTCCACCTTGCCGTCGATGACATATACGTCGGTGAGGCCTCTGGCATCCACACCAACGGAAAACTCCGTGCCGAGGTCGACCACCTCGCCGCTCGGCGACACGACCGTAAACCCGGCCGCCTCCGGGGGCACGAACGGCGTGATCCTCCCGCTGCGCAAGAACATCCGCTCGGCATTCACGATTTCCACGTCCACGGCGCCGTTGAGCGCGACGCGGGCCCCGGAGGCGAACGTGAGTTGGGCGACGCCCGAGGCGAGCCGCAGCGGGCCGCTGCCCACCGAATCCCCTTCGCGAAACTGCCGGTTGCCGGTCCAGACGGCATCGTCCACCGCCGTGACGCGAGCGACCACGAGGGCCGCCGGATCAGGTCGATCGGCCACTCGTAGGGCAAGAACGGCCCGGCCCGCCCCTACGCCGGCGACCGCCGCCAGGGAAATCCCGATGCAGACGGCGACCGCCGCCGCCCAGCTGCCGCCTGTGCCGAGCCGCTTCGCCTCGAGGATTAGCCTCCCCACGAGCCCACCGCTGGCGGCGCCGCCCTCGGTTGCCGCCTTTCGGCCCCAGTGGGCCTTGCCCCACTCAGACAACACGGCATGCATGCTCGCCGCCCGCCAAAACTCCTCACGGGCTTCGCGGCGAGCGAGCAGTTCGACGACCAGATCCGCGCGGTCTGGCTCCGCAAGCGAGCCCGCGAGGTAATCGTCGATCAGTGTGGCGAGGCGTGAGGTGGTCATGATGCACGGATGGCGGAGAAAGAGGCGGTCACGGGGCAGGATTCGGGAGGGTGGCTGGGGGCGCTTCCCAGCCCGGCTCTGCAGCGAGCTTTCGTTCGAGACACTGGCGAATGGCGGCCCGCGCCCGCGACAAGGCGACATGCACGCTGCCGGGTGTCCAGCCCATGAGCCGCGCGGCCTCCGCCGGCTTGAGCGACTTGCGATAGCAATATTCGACGATCCGCCGCACCTGCGGCGTAAGTTCGTTGATACAGGCGTCGACGAACCGGAGCCGCGATGCAGTGAGCGACAGTTCCGCCTCCGCCTCGTCCATCACGGCGAGAACCGAGAGCACCTCGTCGGGCAGTGGCTGCCCCCCGCGGCGGGCCCGGCGGCCATTCTCCAGGACTTTGCGGCGGGCAAAGCCATACGCCCAGGCCAGAAAACTCCGGGCGGGATCGTAGTCAGCCGCCTTGGCCGAGATCGTCAGGAACGTCTCCTGCACCACATCATCGACGAGCGCTGGGTCGGGCATCAACGCGGCGACGAACCCGCGAATCTGGGCACCGTGCTCAATAAAGAGCGACTGCACGGCGGTGACGGGATCACGGGGCGGCGTGGGCATGGGCAGGCCTTTGACTGCGGCGCGACGCTCAGCCAGCGAATATGGACTCACCAAGACAGTTTGGCAGGAATCAGCCAATTCTTAGCATCGGTCCCTGGGGCGAGACCCGTGGGTTTTGCTACGAATCCCGGCTGGAAGGGCAAAACGAGTGTGAAGATATCGACCGTCATCGCTGGACTAATCTGTGCCGGGATCCTGCTGGTAGCCCTGGCCGGCACCGCGACCGCCGCAGGCGCAGCAACCGGGGATTCAGCCCGTACGACACTGCCCGCCATCCACCGCCGGCTGCTCGAAGCCCACTGCTTCAAGTGCCACGCCGGGGCGGATCCAGAGGCCAGCGTCCGACTCGACGACCTGCGACTCACGATCGACGATGTCGAGACTGCCGAGCGTTGGCAGAAGGTGCTGAGCACGCTCAACTCGGGCGAGATGCCTCCGGCGGAGGAGCCCCGGCCCGACGCCCTCGCAAAGACCGAACTGCTCGACGATCTGTCGCGGGCCCTGCAGGCGGCCCGCCGGGCGCTTGCCGACACCGGTGGCGCAATCACGATGCGGCGGCTCAACCGTCGCGAATACGCCCGCACCATCCGCAGCCTCGTGGGCATCGACATCGACGTGTCGCAGCTGCCGGATGACGACGGCATCGGCGCGTTCGACACGATCGGCTCGGCCCTGTTCATGTCGTCCGACCAGTTCGAAACCTATCTCGCCCTCGGCCGCAGGGCGATCGACGATGCCTTCGCGGCGGCGGGAGGGCGATCCCGCTCCGTCCACGTCGAACCGGAGACGGATGCCATTGCCGCGGTCGAGAAGGCGGCCGCCGTCTATCGCGACGACCACGAGCGGTATCTCCGCTGGAAAGCGGCCGTCGATGCCGCCGCCGCCCTGCCTGAAAATGTCGAGACCGCCGCCCGGCTGCGGGCCGACGCCAAATGGGAGCCGCTCTTCTACCACGAGCATGCGCAGCTGGAGACTGCCCCGCCGCCGACCGACTTTGGATTCAAGGATGCCGCCGATGCGATCTTTCGCGGTTCGACGCAGTATGACCAGCATCACCGCTACCATGCCGATTATCTCTCCTGGCCGGCGCGGCAGACGGGGGCGTATCTCACAATCTATAAAGTGCGCACACTCGTCGGCATCGCCGCCTTCGGGCCTCCTGGCACGTACATGCTGAGAGTCCGAGCAGCGGCCGTCGATGCCGCGCCTGCCAATCGACGGTTCATCGAGGTGGGCTATCTCCAGCAACCAACCAACACCTTCAGGCCTCTCAGCAGCCATGAAGTGAGGGGCACGATGGCCGAGCCCGCCGTCATCGAGGTGCCACTGTCGCTCACGAGCACGAGCAATCGCAGGCTCTGCGTGCGAGAGCGGCAACCCCTGAATCCCGGCGCCTCATACGAGGCCTGGCGGGCGGCCTGGGATAAAACTGGCTCGGGGCCCGAGCCCGCGATCTGGATCGACTGGCTCGAGGTCCAGGGGCCGCTGCCGCCGGCGGCGGAAGTCGTGGACTTCGTGCGCAACGCGACGATCGCCCAGGCCTCCGGGCGAGCCGAGGCGGACGTGGCCCGCGACGTGCTTGCGGCGTTCGTTCGCCGCGCGTTACGCGGAGCTGAGCCGGAACCAGGCTTCATCGACAGCCTCGTGGGGCTCTACGAAAACCAGCGGGCCGCCGGCATGCGACCCGATCTCGCGATCCGCGAGCCGTTGGCGGTGGTGCTGGCTTCGCCGGGCTTCCTGTATCTGGCGGAGCCTGGCCGGGATCGAACGTCGCGGCCTCTCGACGGCCGGGAGCTGGCCGTGCGGCTGGCCTACTTCCTGTGGAGTAGCCCGCCCGACGACCGGTTGCTGGAACTCGGCCGGCTCGGCGGGCTCGACCATCCCGACGTGCTCGCCCGGGAAGTCGATCGCCTGCTCGACGACCCACGGGCCATGGCGTTCTGCACGGCGTTTCCCCATCAGTGGCTGAAGCTCGACCGGCTCGATTTCTTCACGTTCAACACCAAGAAGTATCGCGGCTTCGACGAGAGCATGAAGGACGCGGCCCGGCGCGAGGTGTACGAGACCTTTGCCTATCTCATTCACACCAACGGCAGCCTCAGCCGGCTGCTCTCGAGCGATACTGCGATCGTGAATAGCCTCCTCGCCTTGCACTACGGGCTCGACGGAGTGGATGGCGACGGGTTCCGGCCGGTGACGCTTGCGACCGACTCTCCGCGGGGTGGGCTCGTCGGCATGGCGGCCGTGCTCGCGATGGGGAGCGACGGCGAGCGGACGAATCCAATCGTCCGCGGCACCTGGGTGCTCGACAAGCTGCTCGACGATCCGCCGCCGCCGGCACCGCCGAACGTGCCGCAGATCTCCCGGCTCGACGGCCAGCCGCTCGGGAGCCGCGAACGATTCGCCCTGCACCGCACGGAACCCCAGTGCCTGCAATGCCACCGGCGGATCGATCCGATCGGGTTTGGCCTGGAAAACTTCGACGCCGTCGGTCGCTGGCGGGAGATCGACACCGATGCGCCCGGAGCGACCGCCGAGAGCGGCCCGCCAGTCGATGCGTCGGGAGCCTTCTTTGGTGGTCCGGCCTTCGCGTCGTTCGCTGAACTGAGGGCGATTCTCGCGACGCAGAAGGAGCCCTTCGCCCGTGGGTTCACCAAGGCCCTCGTTGAATACGCGCTCGGCCGGCCGTGCGGCTTCAGCGACGAGCAACTCGTCGACGAGATCGTGACGGCCGCAGCCGCCGATGGCTATGAGACCAGGTCGTTCATCCATGCGCTCGTGAAGAGCCCCCAGTTCCGCAGCAAGTGAGGCTAGTCATGAACCAACTCGAGTCAGCATTGTTTCGGCATACCTCGCGGAGGCAGTTTCTGAAGGCGGCCGGCACGTGTGTCGCTCTTCCTGCATTCGAGTCGGCGGTCGGCCGTGCAGCTTCGGCGTCCCCCGCTGCGCCGCCCAAGCGGATGATCTTCCTCGGCTTCGGCTGGGGCGTCACGAGTGAAACCTGGTTCCCCGATCGGAATCAGGTCGGCCGGGTTTACGACCTGCCCGCGGGCCTCGCGCCGCTCGCGCGGCACAAGGACCAGTTCACGGTGATCCAGGGCCTGAGTAATAAGTTCAGCATAGGCGCTCACGCCGGCAGCACGTTTTGGCTCACGAGCGCCAACCAATTCGCCGAGCCCGGGCAGGCATTTCACAATAGCGTGTCGGTCGATCAGGTGGCGGCCGCACAGTTCGGCACGACGACCCGCTATCCATCGCTGCAGCTGACGGCGGCCGATGCCTGGGAGTCGGGCCACGGCCCCGGCCTGTCGCTCGCCTGGGATCAGCACGGGAAGCCCGTCGCAGGGATCGACAGCCCAACGGCCGTGTTTCACCGGCTCTTCTCCGCGGATGACACGCCGCTCGAAGCGCGCCGAGCCGCGATCGCCGGCCGCCGCAGCGTGCTTGACGCCGTGCGCGAAGACGCCCGCCGCGTGGGCCGCGGCCTTTCGCGAGCCGATGCCCGAAAGCTCGACGAATATCTCGAAGGCCTTCGCGACATCGAGACACGACTGGCCAAGGAGGAGCAGTGGCTTGACGTGCCGAAGGCAAAGCCGCCGCTCGACGAGCCAGAGGGTGGGCTCGTGGGACGCGCCGAGGTCGAGGCGATGTATGCCCTCATCGTCGCAGCTTTGCAGACGGACGCCACGCGGGTCGTGACCTACCGCCAGCCGGTCGCCCGGCTGCTCTCGAGCCTCGACCTCAAGATCGCCCCCCACGACATGAGCCACTATACGCCCGGAGAGCGGATGGAGGCCTCGCAGAAACGAGATCTCTTCCAGAGCCAACTGCTGGCCGGCCTGCTCGACAGGCTCGCCGCCGTACGGGAGCCCGACGGTTCGTCGCTACTCGACCACACCTGCGTGGTCTTCGGCAGTAACATCCGCACAATTCACTATCTTGATAATTGTCCCACGATCGTAGCCGGCGGCGGAGCCGGCATCCGACTGGGTGAACATCTGGTCTTTCCGGACAAAACACCGCTGGCGAACCTGTGGCTGACGCTCCTGCAGGGCAGCGGCGTGCAGTCCGACTCTCACGGCGACAGCACGGGGATTCTGCCGGAGATCATGGCGTAAATAAGAGTGCTGTATGCGCATGCACCGGATATCGGGCGTGTCGGGGGCCCGGATGGCCGGCGTCTGTATGTCCGTTGCGATCGCGGCGGCCGGCTGCCGGCATCACGATCCGATCACGTTTGCTCCCGTGGAGGGGAGAGTCACAGTTGCAGGCAAACCATTAACCGCCAGCGATGCGGAGATCATGTTCATGCCCGACGCGGCCCGCGGCACGAACGGGCCAATGTCGATCGGAGCAATTGCGGCGGACGGGAGGTATGTTTTGGTCGGCCCCGGGGGGCGACGTGGCGCCATCGTCGGGCACCACAAGGTATTCCTGGCCGTCGCGAACCCTGGCAGCGCGATACCGCAACGGTTTCGTTCGCCGGCAACGTCGCCACTTTCCGCCGAGGTGCGGCCCGTGGGGATGAACGCGCTCGACTTCAACTGTGAGCAGGAGGCGCCGTGATGGTAATGCTCGCCGGCCGCCGCGGCATGACGCTGATCGAGCTGCTTGCCGTCATCGCGATTATCGGCCTGCTGGTCGCGCTGCTTATTCCAGCCGTGCAGTCAGCGCGAGAATCGGCCCGCCGCGCCACGTGTCAGGCGAAGATCCGCGACATCGGGCTGGCGTGCCAGTCGTATCACTCGTCAAAAGGGGTATTTCCGCCGATTCAGCAGCACAAGTTTCTCGATCCGGCGAATCTCGCGACGCGGAGTGACCGCCCCTTCCCGGGCAGCCTGATCGCCTGCAATTCACCGAGCCCGAATCAGCAGGAAACGACGTCGCTGTCCTTCATGTCGGCTTTGTTTCCATACGTCGATCTGCAGGCAGTGTATGACCGGCTCGATCTGGCGTCGCAGCCGCTCGGCAAGAGCCCGCTCTATGGCTACTTTGCGTTCGTCAAATGCCCGACAAATCCAGCGCAGACGAACTCCGGGCCGGGCGGCCAGAGCTTTCACTACTCTGGCTCCACAGGCACCAACGGCTCCAACTGTTCGCTCCTCTCCACGGGCCCTGACGGAGTGACGCCGCTTGCGGCTTCGGCCGAACCGAATGGCATGTTCTGGGCCAACTCGGGCTGCAGGGCTGCGAAGGTGCAGGATGGGTTGGCAAAAACGATCATGGTCTGCGAGCGGCAGGGATACGAGGCCGTGAGTGCGGTCATGGGGAGCAGTGGGTTCCTCCAGGTGGTCCGGGTCGTCGCGGGAACGAACCGCGGGCAAGGAACGTGGCTGTGGCGCACGCCAAACAATCCGACGAGTCTGTGGTACTCCAACAACATGCCCGTCAGCCTCCATCCGGGCGGGCTCAATCTCTGCATGGCCGACGGGTCGGTGCACTTCATCAGCGAGCTGATCGAGGCAGTAACCTGGAACAATCTCGCCCGCCGAGCGGACGGGCAGGCCGTCTCGATCCCGTAAGTGGATTTCATTGCCTCAGTGAGAACACCCATGACTCGAGTTCCTCATTCATCACTGGCTCTCCTCCAGTTTCCTGCAATCGCCTTTCTCACGATGTTGCTCAACGTCGCATCCGCGGGGGCCGAGACGCCTCCCACGGCATCCCTGCCCTCGATCTTCAACGGCCAGGATCTCTCCGGCTGGCAGGCGCCGAACGAGCCCGCCTACGGGAGCGTCGTCGACGGCGCGATCGTCGGCCAGAGCGACGACCGCAAGCAGGGCTCGATGCTCTTCACGGAACAGCCGTACGGCGACGTGATCGTGGAGGCGGAGGTGCGGTTTACCGGCGAGATCGACAGCGGCATCATGGTGCGGAAGCCCGAACTGCAGGTGCAGATCGGCGTGTCGCGGAGCCTGAAGCGCGACATGACCTGTTCGTTCTACACCGGCACATATCCCGAGGAGGCCCGGGCGCCGAAGGCTGCCGAGTTGCTCAAGCCCGGCGAGTGGAACCGGATCCGCGTCGAGGCGAAGGGCGACACGTTCACCGTCTGGCTCAACGGCGAGCAGGTGTCGCAGTACAAGGATCCGAAGTATGCCGATCCCGCGCCGATCGGCCTGCAGATCCACGCCGGACTCGTGATGAAGGTCGAGTTTCGCGACATCCGGGCGCTGGCGCTGTAGGGCGCATCCGAGACAGGTGTGTTGCCGGCTCGGGGGCGGCAAAAGTCTCGTCGCGTGGGCCGCGGCGGCCCAATGCTCCTCGAGCGTTCGCCGACCCCCTCGCCTCCCTGTTCAAGGGAAGGCGAGGGGCTATCCATGCCCTCGAGACGGCGTAGGTGGCCAGCGGAGCCCGGAGGGCGAGAGCGCAGGCACCTCCGAGTGAGCGGAGGGCAGGGATGCCCGGAGCGAACGTCCGGCGAGGGGGCGTGGGTAGCCCCGAGCCGGCTTGGGCGCGCCGAGGTAACAGGCTGAAGCCTGTCCTACGTAGCCGAATCACTTCGGAGGTGCGGGTTCCTTCGGCTCCTCGGCCTTCTTTTGGATCACGCCGTCGCGGGTGAGGTGGATTTTGGCGTATTCCTTGTCCGACACGATGTAATACCAGTCGGCGAAGCGGTTGTTGAGGTCGCGCACCCGCTTCTGGGCCGCCTTCACCTTGTCGTCGTATTCGTCCTGCTTGCGGCGGTTTTCCCTCTCCACGCGCCGCTTCTCTTCGAGCGCCGCCTGGGCCTTCGCATCGGCCTCCTCAGCGGCTTTGAGCTTCTCGGCGGCATCGCCCTCAGGCTTCTTCTCGTCCTTCTTGTCATCTGCCTTCTTCTCGTCGGCCTTGGGCTCGTCCGGAGCGTCCGGCACCGGATCGAGCTTCGGCTTGTCGAGCAGGCCTTCGTTGAACCGCGCCATCACGAGCAGGTAGCGGCCGGCCGTTTCACCGGCGTCGGCGGCGGGCTCTGCGGCGTCGGCCTCTTTCTTGTCGGCGCCCGACACCGTCGTGCCGGCTCCGAACCGGAGCACGTATTCCACGCCGTCCTTCATCCCCACGATCGTCTCGCCGTCGGTCGAGAGGATGTCGCCCGACTTGAGTGGCAGGAAGCCGCGCTGCTGCATCGACGTCACCGCCTCGGGATCGCCCGTGAACGCCTCCGCCCCCTTGAGGTCGGCGCTCAGGCCGGCCGGCTTCCGCGCGACGTCGATGATCTTGAGGTCGCCGAGGGCGTTGCGCAGGTCGTTGAGCTTGGTGCTCGCAAGTTCCTGCCCGTCGGCCAGTTTCTCTTCCTTGGCCGTCTTGCCGCCGGCGAACGCCTCGAGCTTCGCGAGCGCCCACTTCGCGTCCTTGTCGTCGTAGGTGAGTTCGATCCGGTCCTTGCGGTTTTGCTCCACCATGATCCGGCCGCCCGACTCGACCGCCCCGAGCGTGTAGTCGTCGAGCACGAGCCGCCGCACGTCCCAGGGCGAGAGCTTGAGCAGATCCTTCTCGATCCAGTCGTCGAACCGGGTCGTGAACTTCGAAGTGTCGATCTCGATCCGGTACACCGGATCCTGCCCCGCCTTGCGCACGAATCGCAGCTTCTTACCGGCCCCCGCATCGCCCATCGCGGGCCGCTTGTCCTCCTTGCCGACGACGAGCCGCGCGATCTTCGTGCCCGCCGCATCGCGCACCTCCACGAGCTCGCCGATGCCCGTCATGCCCGGCTTGATCTTTTCCGGATCGGGCTCGATGACGCCGAACGTCTCGTGGTCGGCCGGCGACGTGCTCACCACGTCGAGCGATTTCAGGTCCACGAGCTCCGTGGCCGCTGCGGCCAGGTGATCCTTGGCGTCGGCCGGGTAGTTCTGATGCGAGGGCAGCACCCACACCCCGCCCGACTGCACCACCTTGAAGGGCGCGAGCGTGGCCAACTCCTCGTCGTATTTGATGATCTCGAGGCTCGCCGCCTTCGACGCATCGGAGAGCTCGGGAAACAGCACCCGCTCCTCGGCCGGCTTCTCCACGCGGCCCTGGAACCGCGGCTGCACCGCCGCGCCGAGCAGGAGCATGCCGAACCCGCCAAGCAGAAAGAGGGCTGTGCGCTGCATCACGGGAGACAGCCCTCCTGCGGTCGTTGCCGATTCCATACCGTTCACTCCTCGTTCACGTAGGTTGCTTGTCATGGTTAGCGAAGCCGGGCCTTCGACACGCCCTCGCGTTCGAGCGCCCGACGGCGGAAGTAGACGAAAAAGGCCACCACGAGCGGCGGGATCGGCGGCAGGAGTACGGCCAGCCACTTCTGCCGATCCTGCTCCTGGCGAACTTTCCCCCCGAGCTGCCGCTCCACCGCCTCGACCTCGGCGTCGCGCGTGCGCTTGAGCTGCTCGATCTTCGTATCGAGCCGGCGCTGCGCGAGCCGCTGCCGGCTGGCGAGCTGCTGCACCGCCTGCATCGCCGCCTGCGGATCGGCGTCGCCGGCCGATTCCATCTCTTTGATCTTCTTCTCGAACTCGCCCACTTCCTTCTGCATCGAGGCGTTGGCCTCGCGCTCGGCCTCGTCGAACTCGGCGATGAACTTCTGCCGCTCGGCGTCGGCCTGCTCGCGGGCCTCGGCCACCGTGTCTTCGATCCGCTCGAGCGTGCGGTGCCGCGGCTTCCGCTTGCGGATGTCGAGAAAGCGGTCGTCGCCGGCGAGCTGGTCGAGCACATTGAGGGCGAACGTGACGTTGTCGAAATCGAGCCCGAACACCTCGTCGGGCCGGTTGCGGAGGCCGAAGATCCGGCCGTCGAGGAGGTCGATGTCGGCGACCACGACCGCCCGGATTGTGGCCGGCGCAGCGGCGGGCGCGGCGCCCTCGACTGGGGCCGGCGCCTTGCGCTCGAGGGCCACCGCCAGCACCATCGCCTCGCGGCCCGGCTTCTCGAACACCCGCAGCTGTCGCATGTCGCCGCGGTTGCCCATCACCTGCTCCACCTCGATCGTGCCCGACCGCACGCCCGTCTGCACGAGCGGCGTCCAGGTCACGTCGGCCTTCTCATCCTTGGAGATCGCTCCGGGAAACGGAAACAGCACCTCCTGCAGGCCCGACGTGATCGGCTGCTCGGGATTGAAGCCCGTCGTCTTCTCCGAGCCGCCCACGCCCATGTCGGAATCGATAAACACGAATTCACTCGGCAGCTCGAGCTTGGGATGCGGGTTGTAGTCCTGCCAGACGACGAACGGATCGGCGCCCATCTGCCCCATCGCGGGCCGCCCGGCCCCCGACCGCAACCGTACGCCGAGCGTCTGCCAGAGCTGGCCGATGTCGCCCTTGGGCTGCCCCTGCGGCTGGAACATCGCCATCGGCCCGCCTGGGCCCCGGCGCGGCTGGGCCGTGCCCGGCACCGACTGCATGAGCACCGGCAGCGGGTCTTCGAAGATCGCGATCGGCTGGCCGGCCTGCACCGCGGCCACGAGGTTCGCCATCTGCTCGGGGCCGAGCGCCGAGGGCTGCACGGCGAGGAGCACGTCGTATTTCTCGGTGATCGGCGCCGTCGGGTCGACCTGCACCACGTCGTATTGCTTCTCGAGCTCCTCCACGATCGGCTGCCGCGGCCGCTGCTGGCCGCTCATCATGTCGAAGCCGCCGAAGAGATCCGCGTCGGTCGTGAGCACTCCGAGCCGCTTTCGCTTCTGCTGGGCAGCGGTGCAGATCGAGCGAATCAGCTCGTATTCCACCGGCGTGCCCTTGTCGAAGAACGGCACGACGACCTTCTCCAGGCCACTCGTGAACGCACAGCCGAGAAAGATCTCTTCGTCGCGATACGTGCCGCGCACCCGCGAGAGCACCGTGACGGGCTCGATCCCGAACTGCTGGCTGGCGAGCGCGGCCGCCTCCGTCTTGGGCTCGGTCGAAATCACCTCCACGTTCACCTTGCCCCGGCCGAGCCGCTGGAACTGCCGCAGCATGTTGATGAGGTTGATCCGCGTCTGGGCGTAGTCCTCGGGAACCGTCGGGCTGACGTAGGCCTTGATGTCGATCGGGCGGTCGGCCTCGAGCCCGGCGAGCAGCCGGCGCGTGTCGGGGGAGAGGGAGCTGATTCGCTCCTCGGAGAGATCGGCACGCAGGTCGAGCGAGCGGAAGAAGAGCACGGCGCCGATGGCCGCGAGCACGAGGCCGGCCGACCGGGCCGCGTAGTGGAGGCCGATCTGCGGCCCGTCGCGGCGGCCGGCCCAGTGCCGGCGACCGATGAGCACCATCGCGATGTAGAGGCACACCGCCACGACACCGAGGAAGTAGGCGATCGACGAGAGCCCCACCACACCGCGGCCGAAGTCGGAGAACTGCTCCGCCAGGCTCCAGCCGCGAAACCGCTCGGCCAGCTTCGGCCCCATCACGGAGCCGGCCTGATCGGCCATCACGAGCGGCGCGTTGAGCGCGAGGCCGAGGATGAAGGCCACCGTGAGGTTGCTCGTGAGGAAGCTCGCCACCATGCCGATCGCGAGCATCGCCAGGCCCACGAACCAGTAGCCGAGATAATTCGCGAGAAACAGGCCACCGTCGGGCGTGCCCCAGCGGAGAAGAATGATCAAATTACAGATGCACGAAAACAGGAGCGCCACGGTGAAGATGCCGACGGTGGCGAGATACTTGCCAAACACCACCTCCCAGTCGCTCGCGGGAATCGTGAGCAGGAGTTCGTCGGTGCCCTGCCGCCGCTCGTCGGCCCACACGCTCATCGTGATCGCCGGCACGAACACAAGGAGGATGAAGGGCAGGTAGCGGTTGAGCTGGTCGAGGTTCGCGAGGTTCGAATTGAAGAACTCGGGCGGCCAGAACGCAGCGAGCGACCCGAGCAGCACGAACACGCAGATGAAGACGTAGCCCGTGGGGTTCGAGAAGTAGGCGACGAAGTTTCGCTTGAAGACCGCGTCGAGCACGTGCCATTTCATGATTGCAAAGCTCCTCGTTCCATCGTCGTTGTTCGGGTGTCTCGCGGGAGGCGCCGGCGGCTGCGAGCGCGGCCGTGGCTCCCGCAGGGGTTTCGCCGGCTCACGCCGAGCGGGTGAGTTCGTAGAACCGCTCGTCGAGCCCGCGGCCTTCCTTGCGCAGTTCGGCAGGCGTGCCGTCGAACCGCAGCCGGCCCTCCGCGATCAGGATCACGCGGTCGGCCAGCGCCTCCACCTCCTGCAGGATGTGGGTGGAGAGCAGGATCGTCTTTTTCTCACCGAGCCGGCGGATCGTCTCACGAACCTCGCGGATCTGGTTGGGGTCGAGGCCGCTCGTCGGCTCGTCGAGGATCAAGACGTCGGGCTCGTGGAGGAGCACCTGCGCCATCCCCACGCGCTGCCGGTAGCCCTTCGAGAGCTTGCCGATCGCCTTGCCGATCACGCTGCCGAGTTCGCACTGTTTCACGACCGCCTCGATTCGCTCACGCTTGCGGTCGCCGGTGAGGCCACGGGCATCGGCGAAGAATTCAAGCAGGCTGCGGGGCGTCATGTCGGGATAGAGCGGGCCGTTTTCCGGGAGATAGCCGAGCCGCTCGGCGCCGGCGAGCCGGTCGGTCGACATGTCGTGGCCGGCGATCCGGGCCGTGCCCGCAGTGGGGGCAAGATACCCCGTGAGGATCTTCATCGTCGTGCTCTTGCCCGCACCGTTGGGCCCGAGGAAGGCGACGACCTCGCCGCGCGGCACGCGAAACGAGATGTCTTCGATGGCGATGAACGGACCGTAATACTTGGTGAGGCTGTCAGCCTCGATCATGGCGGCGGCGGAATCGGTCTCTGTCATCGGGAGGGCACCGGGAGGAAACGGAAACACGCTGACCTATTGTGACACGATTTCAATTTTTGCCCACTTTCGCGGCATCCCGCAATCCCCTGCCGGGCTGCACGGGGGCCGGCGCCGGGCCGAGCGTTGCCGCCGCGGCGAGCGGCTCGACGAGGGCGTCTGCCCGGCCACGCCGCCAGCCGATGTGCGCCTGCCAGGCATCGTCCGCCCTGGGAAAATCACCACGCACGTGCACGCCGCGGGTCTCCTGCCGCACGAGGGCGGCCCGAATCATGAGCCGCGATACCTCCAGCATGTTTTGCAGCTGCCAGCCCTCCGGGTCGGCGAACTGCAGCGGCAGCACGTAGCGGCACCAGCCCTCCACCGTGTCGAGAGCCTCCGCGAGCGACTCGCCCGCCCGCTCCACGCCGACGTGCCGCCACATCAGGCTGCGGAGCGAGTTGCGGATGTCGGCCAGGTCGAGGCTGCCGTTGGTGTCGGATGACCGCGGGTTCGCAAGATCGGGCACGCGCAGCATGTCGGCATCGGCGCTCGCGAGCACGTCGGCGCTCGCGGCCTGCCCAGCCCGGGCGCCATACACGAGCCCTTCGAGCAGGCTGTTGCTCGCGAGCCGATTCGCGCCATGGAGGCCGCTCGATGTCACCTCGCCCGCTGCAAACAGCCCCGGCACGTCGGTGCGGCCATCGGCGTCCACTTCCACGCCACCGATCATGTAGTGGGCGCCCGGCCGCACCGGAATCCGGTCGCGGGCCAGGTCGAGCCCGAACTTCGCGCAGATCTGCGCCATCCCTGGAAACCGCCGGCGCACCATGTCGGGATCGAGGTGGGAGAGATCGAGATACACGTTGGCATGGTGCGTGCGGTGCATCACCATCGTGATCGCCCGGGAGACGACGTCGCGCGGGGCGAGTTCCGCCCGCGGGTCGAAGTCCGGCATGAACCGCTTGCCGTCTTTGTCGACGAGCCACGCCCCCGCGCCGCGCACGGCCTCGGTAATCAGGCTCCGGGCACCGCCGGCGATGTAGAGCACGGTGGGATGAAACTGCATGAACTCCATGTCGCGAAGCGTGGCCCCCGCCCGCCACGCAAGCGCGAGCCCGTCGCCGCTCGCGCCCTCGGGATTCGTCGACTCGCGGTACAGCTGCCCCGCGCCGCCCGTGGCGAGGATCGTGCGCCGCGCCCAGACGAGCGTCTTGCCGTGGGCCTTGTTCCAGACGAGCGCGCCGCGGCAGCCGCCCGCATCGGTGACGAGGTCGATCGTGAACGTGTCGGGCCAGACCTCGAGGTTGTCGAGCAGCCGGGCCCGCTCGATCACCGCCCGCATCACTTCGCGGCCGGTGGCGTCGCCGAGCGCATGGACGATGCGGTGGTGACTGTGGCCGCCCTCGCGGCCGAGTTCGAGCGCGCCGTCGCGCTCGTCGAACTTCGTGCCCCAGGCGATCAGCTCCGCGATGCGGCCTGGTGCCTCACGCACCACCGAGTCGACCACGTCGCCGTGGCACAGGCCGCCGCCGGCGGAGAGCGTGTCGGCCACGTGGTTGTCGAACCGGTCTTCGGGGTCGACCACCCCGGCGATGCCGCCCTGGGCCCACTGGCTCGAGGAACTCAGCAGGTCGTTCTTCGTGACCACGGTCACCGAGAGCCGCGGATCGACGGCGAGCGCGGCCCGCAGCCCCGCGAGGCCGCCACCCAAGATGAGCACGTCGGTGAAGCAGTGGGGCACACGCTTCGGTCCGAAGGCGACCAGATACCTCGGTCCCTCGAACATCGGCGTCATTCTCCGCTCGTCCCCTGCGTGTAGGCCTTGAACTGTTCTTGATAGTCGGCCGGCGGCCGGCTGCGCCGGCCCTCGGCCTGCCCGCCCCGCGCATCGCTCGGCACGTCGCGCGAGCTCTTCACGCCGTCGGGCCGCAGGCCGAGGCTGCGCACGGCCCGCTCGAACTCGCCGCGTTCGACCGGATCGGCGCTTGCGGCAAACTGCCGCATCTTCTGCCAGCGGTCGAGAAACGCCCGCGCCTCGTCGGCCGTCCAGCCGAGCCGATCGAGCACTGCCGTGTCGCCCGATTCGACCGCCTTCTGCAGATAGTCGAGCGCGAGGTTGGCCGCGTTGCGGGCGTTGGTCAGATTCTGTTCGCCCCACTCGGTCTCCTTCGAGGGCGCAGGTCCGTCGGGGAGCGGCTGGCCTTCTGGCCGCTTCGCCGAGTCGCCGCCAGCCCAGCCGCCGCTGCCTGTTTCCCCGGAGCCGCTTCCCGGCTGACCGGATGCCGCGGACTGCGAATCGCCCGGCTTCTGCCCTGTCGCAGTGCCTTCGCCCTGCTTGCCCCCGGCTCCCTTGCCCTGCTTGCCGCCGGCGCCCTGGCCCTGCTCCTTGCCCTGCGAATCGCTTCCCGTCTCCGTCGGCGCGGCCTGCTCACCGGGCTGCTGACCACCGGACTGCGTGTCGCCTGCCGCGCCGCTGGGTTTGCCATCCGCCGTCTGGCCGCCCGGCTTGCCCGCGGCCTGGCTGGTGCCGCCGGCCTCCTCACCTTCTCCCTGTCTTTCTCCTGCACCTTGCCCCTCGCCGGCACTCTCGCCCTCACCCTGCCCTTGCTTTCCAGCGCCTTGTTTTCCAGCGCCTTGTTCTCCTGCCCACTGCTTCCCACTGCCCTGCTCGCCAGGCTGGGAGCCCTGCTTCTCGCCCCCGGCACCGCTGCCGTTGCCCGACTGCTGGCCCTGCTGTTTCGCGTCGCCTTCCTTGCCCTGCCCTTCCTTGCCACCATCGGCTTCTTGCCCGGCGCTCTCACCGCTCTCGCCACCATCCTTACCGCCCTGCTCGCGGCGATGCTCCAAGATGCGCTCCATCGCTTCGCCGTCGTTGGTGCCGTCGGCGGCGACAGCCTTGCCACGGGCATCTCCACCCTGCGATTGCTTGCCGCTCCGCTCTTGACCCGCGCCGCCGTCAGCCTGCTGGCCTCCGCTCGCGCCGGGCTTGGCGCCCCCGGCCTTTCCGCCCGCGTCACGTTCGCTGCCCGGCTGCTTGCCGCCGCTCTGCTTGCCGCCTGACTGCGGTTTGCCCGACTCTTGCTCTTGCCCGCCCTGCCGCTGGCCCTCGGCGCCGAGGCCCTGCCCCTGCTCGGCCCCCTGCCCCTGATTCTTTCCCTGCCCCTGCTGATCGCCCGGCTGCTTGCCGTCTTGCGGCTGCTGCTGGTCGCCGTTTTGCGCGCCTTGCTGCTGCCCGTCTTCTTTGCCCGGCTGCTTGCCGTCGGGCGACTGCTTGGGCTGCGGCGTGGAGCGCTGGTCGTCGCCGCCCTGATTCTGCGGCATGTCCTTCGATCGCGGATCATCCCCGCCCGAACGCTGATCATTCCCGCCGTCGCCCGGCTGCTTCTTTTCGCCAGACTGTCCCGACGCGCCCGGCTGCCCGTCGGCACCAGCCTCGCCCTGCGAACGACCGTCGTCCGACTGCTTGCGGCCGGCTGGTGGCTGCTCGGGCTGCCGCGGCGGCGCCGAGGGATCGATCCGCAAGGCCTGCCACGGCGAATGAGCGACGTTGGGCCGCTTGGGGCGATTGTCGGTGGCGACCGCGCGATATTCGAGCGTGGCGCCAGGGCCCGCGCCGAGCCGCTCCGGCACGAGCTGCGCCGTGCCGCGAAACATGCCTGACTGCTCCTGCTCGAGCACGACGACTTCCGGCAAAGCCGCGCCGCCTTGCAGGCGGGTTTCGATCGTGACGCGGGCCAGTGCGAAATCGGGATCGTGCGCCTGCACGCGCACGGTCACCGGTGCCGCCGGCGGCACCCGCAGCGGCGACTCGCGCGGCTCTTCGATCGCCACTTCGGGGGCCACGTCGGCGAGCACTTCGATGCGATGTTCCATGGCGTCGGTGATCACGGCCTCCCGGCCCGTGTCGGCCGCGGCCCGCGGTTGAAACATCAGTCGATACGAGGCATGCTCCGGCTTCACACCGTCGGCATCGAGATGCAGGTGAAACGATTTCATCACCCGCGCGAGATCCGCAGCCGACTTGGCGAACCGCAGGTCGCGGCCTCCGTCGCCGTCGAAGTCGATCCAGGCGTCTTCGAGCGGCTGATTGCTCTCCGCGACGATCGTCACCTCCGTGCCCTCGACGGCGCGGATGTCGCCCTGCCAGGCCACTGTCTCGGGTGGCCGGCGTGTGTAGGCAGGAAATGCGTAGCGGATCTCGCGCACGAGCAGCGTCGGTGAATCGACCACGGCCACCCGAATGGGAGCGGTGCGGGCGTCGCCAGCCTCGAGTGTGATCTCAACCGCATGATCGAGGCCGCGGGCCGCGTCGGGCAGAATCGCCGTAAACAGCCGTTGCGCTCCGCCCACCGCCTGCCCGCGACCCAACTCCGTGCGCCACGCCGCCGCCGCCGCATCGACGGCGCCATCGCCCCGCAGCGGAGCCACCACGACCACGGGCTTCTCATCGCGTCGCAGCCCGCGGATGTCGGCGGCCACCACGAGCTGCCGCCCGCGCACGAGCGTGGCGCTGCCGGCCTCGACGGCGATCCGCCGGCGGTCGAGCGCTTCGTCGAGGGGCCCCTGCTCGGCGGGCATCCGCCAGGCCAACTGCGGCGGCTCGATGCGCACCCGCGATGGCGCCGCCCAACCGACCCATGGCGCGAGCAGGCGAGCGGCACTCACGAGCAGGCTCTTCGGTGCGGACAGTTCGTAGAGGCCAGCCAGGCCGACGAGCGCCGCGAGCACGTAGGCCAGTCGAAGTGGCACCGTACGATCGATCACCGCCTCCACGGGCACGTCGGCAAGCTGCTTCGCCGTGCGCCGCTCGAGCGATCGCACGACCTTGGACGGATTCGCTTCGGGGTGCGCCTTCACGAGCACCGTGTTGACGAGATCGTTGTGGAGCTCCGGATGCTCGCGCTCGATGGCACGCGCGGCGTAGACGAGGTTCACCCGGTAGCGCATGAGCGGCACGAGCCAGCGAATGGCGGCAGCCACCAGGGCCAGGGCCGCGACACCCAGCCACGCCCAGCGCAGGCTCGGCGACAGGCCACCGGGCACCAGCCAGTGCTCGACGAGAATGCCGAGCACGAGCCACGCCCCTCCGCAGACCGCCGCGCCCAAGACAAAGGTCGTGAGCGCCACGCCCTTGAAATCGGCGCTCGCCGCGGCCAGCCGCCGGGCAAGATACCGATCGGACTTCGATTCAGCCTCGCCACCCGACTGCCAGCCTGCGACGGCGAGGTCGGCGCTGGCATCGGCCGGACTCGCTCCGGGCGGCACGACCGGCTCGACCACCCCGGCCGGGGCGGAAGGATCGGAAACGGTCGCCATCGCGGAGGCTCCGAGGGTGCCGGCGGCGGCAGCCGCCGGCGGTCGAGATCACCACCAAGTATATCGGCCGGACCACCCTCCCGGTTCGCCGCGCTCTCGGCATTTCGTGGGTGCACGATCCCGCCACAACCCGGAGCCCCCGGCTGCCACCGGGGATTTCTGTCTCGGGGCTCGGCCGGCGACTTGCCTCGCGATTTGCTATCGTGCCCGACATTCGAGCGTGGAGCGTATGTCTCTTCTTCCCGATGCTGAAGCGTTCCGCCGGCTCGTCGACGGTTCACGCCGTGGCGCGGCAGCGACGCTTGCCCGCGCCGCACTCGGGGCGTTCGCAGTGCCCTACGCCGCTGCGGTGCGGGCCCGCAATGCCGCCTACGACCTCGGCGCCCTGTCGGCGACATCCGCTGCCGTGCCGGTGATTTCCGTGGGCAACCTCACGCTCGGCGGCACGGGCAAGACGCCGCTCGTGGCCTGGACGGCGCGGCAGTGCCTCGCGGGCGGCCGGCAGCCTGCCATCGTGAGCCGCGGCTACGGCGCCGGCCCAGGGCAAACGAGCGACGAAGCGGCCGAGCTCGCCCTCGTGCTTCCCGGCGTGGCGCACGTGGCCGACCGCGATCGCGTGGCTGCGGCTGCCGTGGCCGCGGCGCACGGTGCACGGGCGATCGTGCTCGACGACGGCTTCCAGCACCGGCGGCTGGCTCGCGATCTCGACATCGTCGCGGTCGATGCCACCGATCCCTTCGGCTGTGGTCATCTGTTTCCGCGGGGCATGCTCCGCGAGCCGCTCGGCGGGCTCGCGCGGGCACACGCGGTCGTGCTCACTCGTGCAGATGCCATCGAGCCCGACCGGCGGCGGGAGATCGTCGCCGCGCTCGCCGACCTCTGCGGCCGCCGCGGGCCACAGGTGTGGGCCCACGCGGCGCACGCGCCGCATCGGCTGCGCACCACATCCGGCCGCGAGCTGCCGCTCGATGCGGTCCGCGGGCGGCGCGTCGCCGCCTTCTGCGGCATCGGCAATCCGGCGGCCTTCCGGCGCACGCTCGAACGGCTCGGGGCGGAGGTGGTCGAGTTTCGGCCGTTTGCGGATCATCACGCCTACTCCGCCGCCGACGTGGCGTTGCTCGGCAGCCTGGCCACCGATGCCCGGGCCGATCTCGCGCTCACCACGCTCAAAGACCTCGTGAAGCTGCCGCACGAGACGCTCCGCGACATCCCGCTCGCCGCGGTCGAGATCGCGATCGAGTTTCTCGCCGGCGAGGCGGAGCTCGACCGGCTCGTGCAGTCTGCGATCCGTGCCGGCCCCGGCGCTCCCGGCAACGGAGGCGCGGCATGAGGTCGCACGGCATCGACTGCTCGCTCATCGTCAACACGTTCGAGAAGCCGCGGCATCTGGCCCTCGTGCTCGAGTCGATCGCGGCCCAGGCCGGCGTCGACGGACGGATCGAGGTGATCGTGGCCGACGACGGCTCACGCGACGAGACGGCCGACGTGGTGGCCGCCTTCGCCGCCTCGGCGCGCCTGCCCGTGCACTTCACGAGCGAGCCGCACGCTGGGTTCCGCCTGGCCCGGGTACGCAACCAGGGTGCGCGGCTGGCCGCCGGCGATTATCTGCTGTTTCTCGACGGCGACTGCATCCTGCCTCGCGACCACGTGGCGGCGTATCTCGCCCGCCGGCGGCCGGGCGTGGCCCACCTCGGCTACTGTGCCCGCCTGCCGGAAGCGGCCAGTGCCGTGCTCGTGCCCGGCAGACTGGCGGGCGTCGATCTCGCCGCGCTCGCGCCCGCCGGCGAGCGGCGGCTCCTGCGCCGCAGGTTTCGCAAGGCCTGGTGGCACACCCTGCTCCGCCATCCTTCCAAGCCCCGGCTGGCGGGAGGCAACTTCGGCGTCTGGCGGCGCGACTTTGAACTGGTGAATGGATTCGACGAACGCTTCGTCGGCTGGGGCCAGGAAGACGACGACCTCGGCCTGCGGCTGCGTGCCGCTGGCGTGCGGCTCGAGTCGATCCTCGATCGCACCTGCTCGCTGCATGTGTGGCATCCCACCGATCCCACGGCCACGGCCCGCTGGCGCGACGGGCCGAACGTCGCCTACTTCATGCGCCGCGGGCGATTGACGCGGTGCCGACAGGGGCTCGCCGCTCGCGGGATCGAGACGGTCCGCTGGGGCGTGCCCGCCCCACTCGATGACACGCCGCTCGGCCGGGCCGTCGGCGCCGCCATTCCGGTGGCAGCGTGCGTCGGCGCGGGCGAGACGTGCGAGATCGAAATCGTCACGCGGCCTGGCCCGGCCCGATTCACCCGCCGGGCGGAATGCCGGCTCGTGCTGGCGATGCCCGAGGCAGCAATCGAGCCGGGGCTCTCTCGCCGGGCCGACCGCGTCGAGCGGGTCGATCCGGCAGACGTAGCCACGGTGCTCGCCGCGGTTGGCTGAGGGCTACTTGCGCTTCTCGTTGTGCACGGTGTGCTTGCGGAGCCGCGGCGAATACTTCTTCACCTTCAGCTTCTCGCCACCGGTCTTCCGCCGCAGCGTGTAATTTTGATCGCCGGTTTCCTCGCACACGAGGTGGATCACTTCGAGCTTCTTCTTGCCTTTTGCCATCTGGATTCTCGTTGCGGGGAGCCTCTGACCAGGAAGCCGCGATCGTAATCATCCCAGCGGGACGCCGCCAGCGGCCCTGCGTCGCACGGGCCAAAAGGCCCGGTCGCAGTTTGCGAACCTCCCTGGCGTCGATACTATAAAAGGAGAGATCGGGTCGCCGTCCACGGGCCGAATTCAATGGCCAGCCAAATCCAGCCAGGCGCAGGCAAGAAGCCACAGGCTCCGGCCGGCTCGCCTCCCAAGCCAGCCGCTCCCACACCGGCCGCCACCGCCGCCAAACCAGCCGCCCCGCCGAAACCACCGGCCGCGCCCGCTGCGGCGGCCCAGGCGGCTGCCGCTCAGGCCCACGCTGCCGACGATCCGCCACATCGCTCGGGCGGCGGCATCCTGCGCACTGCGCCGGCATGGGCCGTGAGCATGCTCTTGCACATCGTCGTGCTCCTCTCGATGGCCCTCATCGTACAAGAGCCGCCGCCGAAAGAGACCCCGCGGGTCATCGTCTCGTCGGCCCCGGAAGTGGTCGAGGAGTTCGAAGAGTTCGAGGAGGAGACGCCCCTCGACCAGCCACAGACGCAAGAAGTGAGCAACGAGGTCGTGCTGCCCGATGCCGCGGTCGTGGAAGACGTGCAGGTGGTGAGCGACGCGGCCGATATCGACGCCGCGGCCGTGTCGGTCGAGTTCACCGACTTCAGCACCGAGACGGCCGCCTCGTCCGACCTGCTCGCGAGCGTGGGCGCGATCGGTGGCCAGGCCGGCGGCCTCGGCGGACGCACCGATCCCACGATGCGCAACAAGCTCGTGCAGGCGGGCGGCGGCAGTGCCCAGAGCGAGGCCGCGGTCGAGGCGGCCATCAAATGGATCATCAACCACCAGATGCCGGATGGCAGTTGGAGCTTCGACTTCACGAAGTGCCCGAGTTGCAACGGCAACTGCTCCCACCCCGGCAAGATCCAAGACCGCGGAGGGGCTACGGCAATGGCGCTCCTGCCGATGCTCGGCCGCGGCTACACGCACAAAGAGGGGCCCTATAAGAAACAGTTCGAGGCCGGAATCGGCTTCCTCGCCGCGATGGCCGTGAAGGGTCAGGGCAAGGCATACGAGAAGGGGGGCAACCTCTACGCCCAGGGCCTGGCCGGTATCGCGCTTTCCGAAACCTACGCGATGACGCAAGACAAACGGCTCCAGGGCCCGGCCCAACTCGCCCTCAATTACATCATGGCGGCGCAAGACCCGGTGGGCGGTGGCTGGCGGTATGCACCGAAGCAGCCGGGCGACACATCGGCCGTCGGCTGGCAGCTCATGGCACTCAAGAGCGGCCACATGGCGTTTCTCCAGGTGAACCCGCTCACGATCAAGAAGGCCGTCGATTTCCTCAATCGTGTGCAACAGGACGAGGGCTCGATGTACGGCTACACCGATCCCGGTAGTGCCTACGGCACGTCGGCTGTCGGGCTCCTCTGCCGGATGTATCTCGGCTGGAAGAAGGACAACCCAGCCCTGCAACGCGGCGTCCTGCGGCTCGCCAAGAATGGCCCGAGCAAAGATCTCTACTACAACTACTATGCGACGCAGATCCTCCATCACATGGAGGGCGACGTGTGGGTGGCATGGAACACGAAGATGCGCGACATGCTCGTGAAGTCGCAACAGACCAAGGGCCACGCAGCCGGCAGCTGGTTCGAGGAATTCGACAAAGGCCATGGCCCGGAGCAGGGCGGTCGCCTCTACACCACGTCGATGGCCACGATGATCCTCGAGGTCTACTACCGCCATCTCCCGATCTACGGCCAGCAGAGCGTAGACGAAGAGTTCAAAGAATAGGTTCGGTTGGCCACGCGCCGGCTCGGGTTTACCCCGTACCGTCTCGCCGGACGTTCGCTGCGGCCCTCCAGGCCTCCACTCACTCGGATTTGCCTGCGCTGCGCCATCCATGGCTTCGCTGGTCACATACGCCGGCTCAACGGCAGGGGTAACCCCTCGCCTCCCCAACTCGTAGGCGCTGAGAACGTTCGGCGGAGTCGGTCGGTGGGCACGCGCAGACGAAGGGAGTCGTTGAGGACCCTCTGACGCCAGGCCCGGACGGCCGGGTCATCACCAGCCGACGGAGGTCGGCCAAGGAACGGACGGCACGATGCCGTGCCGTGCCGTGAAGCATCCCTCGAGCATGCCTCCCTTGGCTCCGAATGCGGGTGGTTACCGGATGCGAATCGGCTGAGCAAGGCAGGACAGGCGAGACGGTACGGGGTAACCCCGCGCCGGGTTGGGCGAGTTGAGGCATGACAGGCTGAAGCCTGTCCTACGGGCTGGTCGATGACTCCCGGGGATCGGTCACAGGGATCGCCGTCTGCGCGGGGAGCGCAGTCTTTCCCGAGCGTACGATTTGCCCCGACGGAAAAGTCGCCCCGACAGGCAAGGCCATGCCGAGCGAGAGCCCTGATACCCCGTGGATCGAACGCGCGGTGGCGAGCCCCGCCGTGCGGGCGGGCTATCTGAGCCTCGTCGCCCACGTCGTGGTGTGCATCATCCTCGCGATCCTGGCGCTCGAGACGCGGCGCATGCCGCCGCCCCAGCCGATCCAGCTGCGGTTTGGCGAAGCCGAGGCGGCCGGCGACGACCACTTCGTCGATGTCGCACTCGGCGACGACCTGCCGCACGACGACGCGCAGGCTGCCGCGGCCGCCCCGACTCTCGAGTCTCAAGAACTCCCCGTCGACGACGTGCCGCTCGTGACCGTGCACGACCCAATCGCAACGCCTGCCGCCGACGCGGATGCCCCGCCGATCCGCCTCGATCCCACCGGTCTGCCGGCCCGGGCCGTGTCGGTGCGCGTGGGCGGTGCCGCAGCCAAGGCTGCTGGCACGCTCGCGAGCGGCACCGCGGCCTTCGCGCCGCGGCGCGGCGCCGCCCGGGGCACGGCCGCGCGTGCCCGCGGCGGCTCGCAGGCGAGCGAAGCGGCCGTTGAGGCCGGCCTCGCCTGGCTCGCGGCCCATCAGGCCGTCGATGGCTCGTGGCAGTTCGACCTTTCCGGCTGCCGCTGCGACGGCGCGTGCCGCGATCCGGGCACGCTCACCGGCTCGACGGCGAGCACGGCGATCGCGCTCCTGCCGTTTCTCGGCGCGGGGAGCACGCACGCCGACGGCCCCTATCAGCAGACGGTGTCGCGCGGCATCTACTATCTCGTCAGCCGCATGCAGCCCACGCCGCGGGGCGGCGACTTCTGCGAGGGCACGATGTACGGCCATGGCGTCACCACGCTCGTGCTGGCCGAAGCGCTCGGGATGACGGGCGACGAAATGCTCCTGCCCTACGTCCGCGATGCGGTGCGGTTCACCGAGACGGCGCAGGATCTGCACGGCGGCGGCTGGCGGTATCTGCCGGGGCAGGCGGGCGACATCACCGTCACGGCGTGGCAGATCGCGGCCCTCAAGAGCGCGATGCTCGCGGGTGTCGAGGTGCCTTCGCCCACGATCGAGGCCGCCAAGCGGTTCCTCGACCGGGTGCAGACCCAGGGCGGCGCGGCCTACGGCTACCGGACGCCGGCCGCCAAGCCCTGCACGTCGGCGGTCGGCCTCTTGTGCCGCATGTACACCGGCTGGGGGAGCGGCCACGAGGCGCTCCAGCGCGGCGTCACGAATCTGGCCAAGCCGGGCCCGCACCCGACGAACATCTATCAGAATTTCTACCTCGCGCAGGCGCTCCTCCAGCTCGACCATCCCGTCTGGCCCCGCTGGAACGCCAAACACCGCGATCAGCTCGTGTCGCAGCAGGCGCGATTCGGCCACGAGGCCGGCAGCTGGTTCTTCGCCGACCACGACACGGCGCCTGGCGGCCGTCTGGCCCACACGGCGCTCGCCGTGCTCACGCTCGAGGTCTATTACCGCCTGCTGCCGATCTACCGCGAAGAAGCGGTCGACCGAGATTTCTGACCGAAACCGGTCGGGGGCATCCTCTCGGCTCACGCCTCGGGCTTCCGGTGGAGGAGGCTCGGGGTAACCCGAGCCGGCGCGGCATCCTCTCGGCTCACGCCTCGGGTTTCCTGCAGCCGGGTTCGTCCACGCTGCTACGATGAGGGGGGAAAGGCATCGCATGCGGCTGGTCACCTACTCTTGGCTCGTGGTGCTCGTGGCCGTGGCCTGCGCGGCGATCACGTGGCTGGGGATCGCCGGCTGGCTGGCCGCCGTCGTGGTGCTCGCGAGCCTGGCGGCCCACGTGGCTGGCAACGCGCTCGGCACGAAGATGCGCGAGGCGACCGATCGCGATCTCTCCAGTCGGCGCGGCTTCCGACTGCCGGCAGTCGCCGTGCCGATCCCCCGGCCCACACACCTCGAACGCTCCGGCAGCCTTGGCCGCCTCGTGCCCGTCTCCGCGGCCATCGGCGGAGTGTGCGGCGGAGCGTGCGGCACGTGGGCCCTCGTGGCGTTCACGACGTGCTCGTGGGCCGGCGCCGTCATCGGCGGAATCTCGTCGGCCGTGATCGGCGGACTATTCGGATTTCTCGGCGCCAGCTTCGTGGAGATCCTGCGCACGAGCCTCCGCGAAGCGATCGCCGCAGAACGCCGGGCCGCAGCGGCGAATCACCGCCCCTGAGCCGTGCCTGACGGGGGCGGCGTGGCGGCCCCGACGACTGCGTGGTACAACTCCGCCAACGCTCGGCATGGGCCGGGCGGAGTCAGCATCGCCTGGAGTTTCATCGCATGGCAAAGCCTCATCGGCGCCTCAAGAAGGCCAACCACGGCGCCCGGCCCGCCAACAGCAAGGCTCGGAAAGCCAAGCGCAAGCACATCCGAACCTGATTCGGATTCGTCCGACGGAGTACGGCCGTGGCACCGCGCGACTACATCATCCATCCGAGCGAATACGACCTCGACCACGTCATCGCCGACATCCACGAGATCCGCCGCTGGAACAAGCAGCGGTTCGAGATGGAGCAACTGACGGCGATCGTTCACGAGGACCAGGCCCGCGGCCTGTGCGTGGGCTACAAAGACGTCACCCGCGAGGAATTCTGGGTGCGCGGGCACTTCCCAGCGATGCCCTTGATGCCGGGCGTGCTCATGTGCGAGGCGGCGGCCCAGCTCTCGAGTTACTACACGCAGAAGCACAACCTGCTCGATGCCAAGCTGATCGGGTTTGGCGGCATGGAAGACGTGCGGTTTCGAGAGCCCGTGGTTCCCGGTGATCGCCTCGTGATCGCCGTGGAGCGGGTCCGGGTGCGGCCAAAGGCGATGATCGTGTGCCGCTTCCAGGGCGTCGTTCGTGAGAGCATCGTGGTCGACGGCGTGATCAAAGGCGTGCCCCTGCCGATCGACTTTCTCCTCGAATCGTCCGGCGGGGCGCCGGCCCACTGATGCCGCGCCGGCCCCCGAAGAAGCTCGATCCCGCCCTCGACCTCTCGGCGCACCTCGTCGCGCTCGCCGACCTGCCGGTGCCGCTCGATCCGGCCTCACTCTTTCCGACCACGGCCCCGATCGAACTCGAAGTCGGCAGCGGCAAGGGCCTGTTTCTCGACACCGCCTCGGCAGCCCGCCCCGACCACAACTTTCTCGGTGCCGAACTCGCGGTCGGCTATGCCCGCCTGTGTGCTGCACGGCTCGCCCGTCGCGCGGCTTCCAACGCCCGCATGATCCAGGGCGACGCCACGTGGCTCGTGCGCGGCCTGCTTCCGGACGCCTGCCTGGCGGCGATCCACGTCTACTTTCCCGATCCCTGGTGGAAGGCCCGGCACCGCAAGCGTCGCGTGCTCTCGGAGACGTTCCTCCGGCACGCAGGCCGCGTGCTCCCGGCGGGCGGCGCACTCCACGTGTGGACCGACGTCGAGGAATACTTCCTCGAATCGCTCGACTTCACGCGGGCCACCGGGCTGTTTTCGGAGCCGGCCCCGATCGAGCCCCGCACGGCAGAGCACGACCTCGACTACCACACCCACTTCGAGCGCCGCACCCGCCTCGCCGGCGCCCCCGTGTGGCGGGCCGTCTTCGTGCGCAACGACCACCCCGCAACCGTCACGCGGGTCACGTAGCCGCCGGCTTCGGGCTCCCCATATCCCGTCGCCGGACGTTCGCCTCCGCCCTCCAGGCTGCGGCTCACTCGGATTTGCCTGCGCTGCGCCATCCATGGCTCCGCTGGTCAAATACGCCGGCGAGCGGGACACGGGGAGCCCGAAGCCTCCTCAACTCGTAGGCGCTCAGCAGTTTCGGCGGAGTCGGTCGGTGGGCACGCGCAGACGAAGGGAGTCGTTGAGGACTATGGGCGCCCGAGCAAAACCCACGAGTTGTGTACTCTCAACACGACCGGAGTCGAGCATGCCTACCGCCGGCTCCGATTGCGGGCGGTTGCCAGGTGCCGCCTGTACGGCGCACTGAGACCCGGGAAGCCCGAAGCCGGCGCGTTCCTATCGTGCAGCCTCGTACGTGCGGCCGGCCTGGCCGTTGGCCGTCTGCGTGAGGGCGACCTGGTAGAGCCGCTCGCCCGCCGGCGTCGGGTATTCGCCCGTGATGCAGGCCTGGCAGAGCTCGGTGGCGTCGAAGCCGATCGAGCGCGCGACCGACTCGATCGGGAGGTAGCGGAGCGAATCGGCGCCCAGCTTCGCCGCCATTGCTGTCTGCGCTTCGGCCGTCAGCCGGCCGTCGGGAAGGAAAGCCGGGGCGAAGAGCTCGTCGATCGTCGACATGTCGATGCCGTAGAAGCAGGGAGCCACGATCGGCGGGCAGGCCACGCGCACGTGAATCTCACGGGCCAGGCCGAGCGACCGCATCCGGCCGAGCAGCACCTTCATCGTGGTGCTCCGCACGATCGAGTCTTCCACGAGCAGCACCCGCTTGCCTTCGAGCACCTCGCGGAGCGGCGTGTACTTCGATTCAGCCTTCTGCCGGCGGCTCGAGGCGCCGTCGATGAACGTGCGGCCGGTGTAGCGGTTGCGGATCAGGCCCTCGACACAGGGGATCGAGAGGGCGTAGGCCATGGCGTCGGCCGCAGCCTTGCTCGTGTCGGGGACGGGCACGACGACGGTATCGGCGTCGATCGGCACCGTCTCGAGCCGCGCGAGTTCCTCACCGAGCCGCTTGCGCGTGAGGTACACGCTCCGATCGTCCATCGTGCTGGCCACGTTCGCGAAGTAGACCCACTCGAAGAAGCAGTGGGCCTGCCGCGGACTCGGTGCGAAGCGTTCGATCCGCATCTCGCCGCCGTCGATAATGAGCGCCGTGCCCGGTTCGAGCGAATGGATCGACTCTGCCGGGAAGCCAAGGTTGAGCAATGCCACGCTCTCGCTGGCGGCCGCCACCAGCGGGCCGAGGCGTGCGTATTCCATCGGCCGGATGCCGAGCGGATCGCGGGCCACGATCATCCGGCCGCAGGCATCGAGGATGGCGAGGTTCCACGCCCCGTCGAACCGGGCGGCGATCGCGGTCAGGAGGTCCACGGGCTGCGGATCGGCGAGCCCGGAGAGCTCATTGCCGATCGCGTGCATGATCACTTCGGTGTCGTTGTCGCGGGCGAGATGGTTGTCGTCGCCGGCGAGGATCTCGGCCCGGAGTTCGGGGTAGTTGGCGAGCTGGCCGTTGAACCCGAAGGCAAACCACTTGCGCTTTTGGATGTGCGGCCGTTCGAGCGGCTGAGCATAGCCGCGGTCGTCGGCGCCGCAGGTGGCGTAGCGCACGTGGCCGATCGCCGCCGGGCCGACGTGCTGCTCCATCAGCGCCTCATACTTGCCCCGGTGGCCGAGGCGAAACACCTCGCTCACGGTGCCCACGTCTTTGAGTGTCGCGAGCAGATGGCTGCGGTGAGGATTCCACGCGGTCATGCCGGCCGACAGCTGGCCGCGGTTTTGGATGTCGAGCAGCATCCGCGGCACGAGCCGCGACACCTCCTCGGGCCCCTGGGCCGGGCAGAGCGGGCTCGGTTCGCCGCCGGGCAGGTGGTAGATCGCCGCCAGGCCGCACTCGTGATGGAGTTCGCTCACTGGAGACGTCCGGAGGGAAGGCTGGAAAACCACGCCACCCCCGGACTATAGCGGCCGATCCCGACGTCCCTCAACGGCTCGATCTCTCTCGGCACGAAAACCGCGGTCGCGGCCGCGGCGAATCGTCGGCGTCGCGGTGCGGTGGCCGACGGTGGCACCGGGTGGGTAGGATTCGGTCTCGTTTACGGCTCGCTTCTCCGTTCGCTCCACCTCCATGGCTGATCCGTCGCGCCGGACCCTCGCCGACACCTCCCGACTCGTCATCGTGAAGGTCGGCACCCGCGTGCTCACCGGGAGCGACGGCCTGCTCGATATCGCCCGGATCGAGGCGCTCGGCAGGCAATTCGAGGCCCTTCTGGCCCAGGGCAGGCGGGTCGTGCTCGTCAGCTCCGGCGCCGTCGGGGCGGGCATGGGCCGGATGGGCCTGACGACGCGGCCCCGGGAGCTCGCCCATCTGCAGGCCGTGGCGGCGATCGGGCAGAGCAGCCTCATCGAGGCCTACGAGCGGGTGTTTCGCGGCAGCAAGCGGCACGCCGCGCAGGTGCTCCTGGTGGCCGACGACGTGCAGGACCGGTCCCGCTATCTCAACATCCGCAACACGCTTCGCGCCCTGCTCGATTACGGCGTGATCCCGGTCATCAATGAAAACGACACCGTCAGCGTCGAGGAGTTGCGCACGAGCTTCGGCGACAACGACCGTCTCGCGGCGCTCGTGACCACGCTCCTCGGTGCCGATCTGCTCGTGCTTCTGTCGGACGTCGACGGCGTGTTCGACCGCCATCCAGCGGAGCCTGGGGCGGCCCGGGTGCCTCTCGTCGAGCGGATCGACGCCCGCATCGAAGGCCTGGCCCGCGACCGGCTCGGCGGCCTGTCGAAGGGGGGCATGGCAAGCAAGATCGCGGCGGCCCGCATCGCCACCGAGGCGGGTGCCCACTGCGTGATCGCCTGCGGCCGCGACGACCACGTGCTCGAGCGGCTGATGGCTGCGGAAGACATCGGCACGGCATTCCTCGCGCGGGCCACTCCGCTGCCCGCCTGGAAGCGCTGGCTCGGCTGGTCTGCCGAGCCGAGGGGCACTGTGATCGTCGACGACGGGGCGCGCGACGCCGTCGTCGCGCAGGGCCGCAGTCTGCTCGCAGCAGGTGTGCAGCAGCTCGAGGGCGAATTCACCACGGGCGACGTGGTGGCCCTCGCAGCCGCGGACGGCCGTGAGTTCGCCCGAGGCTTGGTGAATTATCCCGTCGCCGAGCTGCGGCGGATCGCGGGCCTGAAGACGGAACGCATCGCCGACGAGCTCGGCTACTGCCCCTACGATGAGGTGATCCACCGCGACAACCTCGCCATCACCCGCCGCGACCACGCCGCCGGCTGACGCCGCACCGCCATGCTCCAGGAACTCCTCATCGTTCTGGCCTTGATTCTCGCCAACGGATTTTTTTCCGGGGCGGAGATGGCGATCGTGGCCAGCCGCCGCGGGCGGCTGCGGCAGATGGCGGACGCCGGCGACGACGCTGCCAAGAAGGCGCTCGAGTTGGCGTCGAGCCCCGACAAGTTTCTGCCCACGGTGCAGATCGGCATCACGCTCGTCGGCACGCTGGCGGCCGCCTACGGCGGTGACCAGATCGTGAGCGACATCGCCGCGCTGATCGCCGCGAACAGCCCACGCAGCCTCGCCGGGGCCGCGCAGCCGATCGCCCTCACGGTGTTCGTGGCGGTGTTCTCGTTCTTCACGCTCCTGCTCGGCGAGCTCGTGCCCAAGCGGCTGGCACTCCGGCAGGCCGAGTCGATCGCCCGATTCGTCGCCCCTTTCATGCAGCGGTTCGCAGGGCTCACGAAGCCACTCGTGTGGGGGCTCAGCTCCGCCACGTCGGCCGTGCTGTTTCTGCTCGGCGCCCACAAGCACGACGAGCCGAGCGTTTCGGTCGACGACATCGAGCACCTGCTGGAGGCTGGCCGAGCGGAGGGAGTGCTCGAGGCGGTGGAGCAGGCGGTGGCGACGGAAGCGCTGCGGCTCGGCGAGCGGACGGTTCGCGACATCATGCGGCCGCGGATCGATCTCGACGCTCTCGACATCGACACGCCGCCGGGGGAGGTGCTCGGGGCGATCGCCATGGCGGGCTACTCCCGGCTGCCCGTCTACGAGGGCTCGCTCGACCATATCCTCGGCTACGTATCGCTCAAGGACGTGCTGCGCAACAACTGGATGGGCTGGCCGATCGAACTCCGCAAGATGATGCACAAGGCGTTATTCGTGCCCGAGACGATGCCGCTCGATCGACTGCTCGGGCTGTTTCAAAAAGAGAAAAACCAGCTCGCGATCGTGCTCGACGAATACGGCGGCACCGAGGGGATGGTGACGCTCGAAGACGTGCTCGAGGAGCTCGTGGGCGAGATCCACGACGAGCACCGGGGCGACAAGGAGACGGCCTTCGTGCGGCGCGACGATGGCTCCTGGCTCGTCGACGGCGGGGCCGGCATCGAGGCCCTCGCCGAGCGATTCGAGGTCAAGCTCGACTCCGTGCCCCGCGACTACTCGACCGTCTCGGGGCTCGTTCTCGCGCTCCTGGAGCGGATTCCCTCGGCCGGCGACAGAGCGCAGTGGCAAGGACTGTCGATCGAGGTCGTGGACATGGACGGCCGCCGGATCGACAAACTCCTCGTGACCCGCGCGTGATCAGCCGGCGGGCGAACGACCGCGAACGACGACGTCGTGAAGAATGAACGACGCCGGGAACGCGGCGCCCTTCTCCGCGAGCACCGTGCGATAGCGTTCGATCTGATCCGCAAGCGCCTCCACCACGAGCGCGTCGTCGAGGAGTGCCGGCTGTGCGTCGAGCACCCGGCGCCACGCTTTGAACGAGGCCTCGTGGGCATCCTTCGCCTCGCCCAGCCGGCCCGCGTCATCGGCGCGCATCGCCATCCAGCCAGCCTCCCGCGCCGCCATCCCATCCGCCGAAACACCGGCCTCGCAGACCGCCTTCCAGTGGTCAAAATTCACGATATCCCGGTAGCGTTGGATCTGGTCCGCGTTGGCGAGCGCGTCGTCACACAGCTCGGTCAACGCTGCGGCCTGCTCCGGCGCTGCGGAGATGAGGAGGGCGATCTCTTCCGCCCGCTCGCGTTCCGCCTCCAACAGCCAGAGGTGCAGCGGCTCGCCGTGGGGTCGCGCGATCGGCTGTATAGCCAAGCTGCGGCATTCGTCGAGTGCCTTGTGCCAGGCAGCCGCGGCCTCCGCTCCGAACACACCCCGCTCCTCGAGCGCCGTGGCAGCCGCCACCGCCGTCAGCATCGGCCGGCTGGCAGCCACCAGCGGCAGCGGCTCGACGGCCGGAGGGCTGACGATCAACGCCGCCCCCGACATGGCCTCTCGCCACGAGGCAGGCCTCCGGACGAGGCCCACGAAACCAACCCAGGCGATCGCCGCACAGGCGAACACGAGGGCGAGATCCTCGACGATTCTCAACCAGAAGGCATGGTGCCGGTGAGCAGAGGCGACGACGGTGGCCATGGCGATCTCCTTTCGCGAATAGGTTGATTCCCCAGACAAGGCGGACGACCTGCCACTGGTCGTGTGTCCGTCTGCTGTGGTGGCAACTGTACGGATCGGAGCCAGAGGTGGTTCATGCCTTCGGTATCAGCGCCGTGCCACCGCCGAGATCACGGCGTCTTCGTGACGCCGGACACTTGGCATCGAGCCGTCCTGACCGCCCAGCCGTCACTGACCCGCCGGGCCGGCCTTGTCGAGCACGTCCTGGAGGATGAACGGCTGCGGGAACTTCTCGTCGAGCTGGTCGAGCACCTTGCGGTAGCGGTCGATCATCTCCACGAGGTCATCGCCCGTCAGGTCGTCGGCCTTGAGCACGGGCGACGAGTCGAGCACCTCACGCCAGGCGGCGAAGGCCTCTTCGTAGGCTTTTTTCGCGGGCAAGAGCCGGGCATTTTCAAACTCACGCTCGGCCTGCCAGACCAGCTCGCGGGCCCGCAGCGCCGGCTCCGTCACCTCCACCTCGCACGAGGCCCGCCAGAAGTCGAAGTTCACGATGTCGCGGTAGCGGGCGATGATCTCGGCCGTCTCGGAGGCCTCGACATACTGCCGGGCCAGCTCGCGGGCCTTATCGCGGATTTCGGCCGGGGCTTCGCGGGCCACCATCGGCCAGGTCACGCCCAGGGCCGCCTCGGCCTCGGCAGCCGCCTGCTGCTGGGCCTCTGTCCGGTCGATGGGGGGCGTGTCGAGGGCCGTGCGCTGATCGGCAGAGATCGATTTTCGCTTGCGGTCCTGCAGCTCCTTGAAGAGGCCGGGAAGGAGCGTCTCGAGTTCCTCGCCGAGCTTCGTGGCCCGGGCCAATTCGGCCTCCCGCATGCCGAGCCGGATCGGCACGTCCCAGCTCGTGGGAATCTCACGCACCGAAAACCGGCGCATCTCGTCGCCGGCCAGCTTCCAGGCTTCGCGGGCCGTCTCGCCGAAGACGCCGTCTTCCTCGAGCGCCCGGGCGTAATTGATCGCGGTCATCATCGGCTCGCTGTGGAAGATCAGCGGTGTGGTCTTGAGGGCCGCGCCGGAGTCGGCCAGCTGCTGGGCGGCCAGGTATTTCTCACGAGCCACGAGCCAGTTGTCGCGCTCGGGAAGCGTGCGTCCCGGGCGGTCGCGCTCGTGGAAGTCGTCGTCGGCCTTGAACAGCCGCCGATACTGTTTCTTCTCGTCGGCCCGGCCGATCTTCTGACCGATGAACCAGCCCATCCGGCCCAGGAGCCGTGGCTCGCGCAGGTTGAGGGCGATGCCCTGCCGCAGAAACTCGATGCCCTTCATCACCCAGGCGTAGCGGTCGTGGTAGTCGTCGAACTCGACGGAGATGTTGTACGACAGATTGTGGGCCTGAAAGTCCCAGATCGAGTAGAAGTTCGGCTGGAGTTTCGTCATCTGCTCAAGCACGGCCGACAGGTTGGTCCAATCTTCCACCTTCTTGTAATGATTGGCACGATCCCAGAGCAGCGTGACGGCAAT
>CAMAVC010000005.1 GCA_945861585.1 Planctomicrobium piriforme | reverse complement strand
GGGGCCGATCGACGTCAAGCCGCCGGACGACCCCGAGGCGAGGCTGGCGGCGTTCACGATCCCCGGCGCTGCCAAGGCGATCTGGCAGCAGATCGAAGGCGGCCTGAAGGCGTCGGGAGTGACGCACGCCACGGATCCCTACGGCCCGCGACTCGTGGAGGGCGAACGCTGCGGCTGGCTGCGGCCCACGGTCGCACACTGTGCCAGCCCAGAGCCTGCAATCGCGAAGGGCGAATACATGTTTCCGTTCGTGAGCGTGGTCGAGTGCCCGCAGGCTCGGATGCTCGACGCGATCGGGCCGACGCTCGTGGCCACGGCCCTCACCGACGACGAGGCCTTCCAGCGGGAGCTCATCGACTGCCCGGCGATCGATCGGCTGAATTTCGGGGCCATCCCCACGACGAAGCTCGACTGGCTCCAGCCCCACGAAGGCAACATCATCGACTTCCTCTACCGCTCGCGGGCATTGCAACTGCAGGCGGCGAGCCCGGTGGGCGCGGCGTGATGGACGGTAGCTGGACGAGCGACTTCGAGGTCCGGCCCGGCCCGCGGCTCATCGTCGGTCCCGGCTCGATCGACCGTCTCGGGCGGCACGCACGCGAATTGGGCGCCGTGCGGGCGCTCGTCGTCAGCGATCCAGGCATCGTCGAAGCGGGCCATACTGCCGGCGCGCTCGAATCGCTCGCCGAGGCCGGCGTGGCCACGACCGTATTCGACGCGTTCGGCGAGAATCCCACCACCGACGATGTTGAGGCGGGGGCGGCGCTGGCCCGCACGTTTCGCCCCGACCTGCTCGTGGGGCTCGGCGGCGGGTCGTCGATGGACTGCGCCAAAGGGATCAACTTCCTGTTTTCCTGCGGCGGCCGGATGCAGGACTACCGGGGCCGCGATTCCACCAGGGCTCCGATGCTGCCCTCGATCGCGGTGCCCACCACCGCCGGTACCGGCAGCGAAACGCAGTCGTTCGCGCTCGTCAGCGACCCGGCCACCGGCCTGAAGATGGCCTGCGGTGCGCCAGGGGCGGCGTTTCACGTGGCGATCCTTGACGTCAACCTCACGCTCACGCAGCCGCTCTCCCTCGTGGCGCTCACTGGCATCGACGCCCTGTCGCATGCAATTGAGAGCCACGTGAGCCGGGCCGCAACGCCCGCCTCGCGGCTCTTTTCCCGCGACGCATTCCGGCTTCTGGCGATGAACCTGCCTGGCGTGTTCACCGATGGCGGCTCGATCGCGGCCCGCTCGGCCGTGCAATTCGGCGCGGCGCTCGCGGGGCTGGCGATCGAGAATTCGATGCTCGGCGCGGCCCACGCGCTCGCCAACCCGCTCACGGCCGCCCACGGCATCGCTCACGGCCAGGCCGTGGGGCTGATGCTGCCGCACGTGGTGCGGTTCAACAGCTCGGCCTGCGGCGCCGCGTATGCGGAACTCCTGCAAGAGATCGGCGTCGAGGTGCCGGCCGATGCTGCGGGCGAGCGACTTGCCGGCTGGCTTTCCGAGCTCCTCGGCGCAGCGCGGCTCGCGACCACTCTCGCCGCGGCGCGCGTGCCGGCCCCCGAGACTGCGGGCCTCTCCGCGCAAGCGGCATCGCAATGGACCGCTGGATTCAATCCCCGGCCGGTCACGGCGACCGACCTGGCAGCGCTGTACGAGGCGGCCCGATGAAAACCGGCGTGATCGTGCTGGCCTGGGCTCTGTGTTTCGTGGCGACCGGCAGCCTAGGGGCCGAGATGGAGAAGGCGCCGGCCGACGCCTGGCCGATGGCCCGCGGCTGTGCCGCCGGGACCGGCCGATCGGCGATGCGCATCGCCGTGCCGCTCGCCGAGCATTGGCAGCGGTCGTTCGACAAGACGGCCTTCGGCGCCGTGCCGGTGATCGCCGCCGGCACGATCTATGTCGGCGATCTCGACGGCACGTTCCATGCGCTCGATCTCGAGACCGGCGTCACACGCTGGTCGTTCAAGGCGGAGGCGGCGGGCTTTTCGTCGGCAGCGGCCGTCTCGCTCGACGAGCGGGTGCCGCTCGTCGTGGTGGGAGACGACACGGGAGTCGTCCGTGCATTCGACCGCTCCAAGGGAACGGTCGAATGGGAATACGAGACCGACGGCGAGATCTCGGGCGGGCCGACGATCGTCGCGGCCGAGAGCGACAGTGACGAGCCGCGCGTGTTCGTGGGCTCGCAAGACGCATCGCTCGCCTGCCTGCATCTCGCCGACGGGGCACTCCGCTGGAAGCACTCCATCGCCGACCAGATCCGCTGCTCGCCGACGATTGCCGATGGCCGGGTATTTATCGCTGGCTGCGATGGCAAGCTCCATGTGATCGATGCCGCGACAGGCACCGAGGTGTCGGCCGTGCCGATCGACGGACCGACCGGCACCACGCCCGCGGCAGCAGATGGGCGGGTCTTTTTCGGCACGGAGGGAGGCACGTTTTTCGGCATCGATATCCGGGGCGCCGCAGTGGCCTGGAAGATGGCCCCGGCGGCAAACGCTCAGGCCTACCGCTCGAGTGCCGCCCTGGCCGACGGGCTCGCAATCGTGGGCAGCCGCGGCAAGGCGGTCGAAACGTTCGCGGTGGGCGACGGGGCCCGAGGCTGGCGGCGCGCCATGCGGGGCAAGGTCGACGCTGCCCCCGTCATCGTCCCGAACGCCACCGGCACGGGCTGCTTCGCCCTGGTGGCCGACATGGCCGGGCGGATCGCCGCCCTCGACGCCGCCACGGGCGAGCCCGCCTGGGAATTCGACGCCGGGGGTGGATTTTCGGCGGGGGCAGCGGTGGCCGCCGGCCGCGTGGTGCTGGCCGGGGACAGGGGCACCATCTGGTGCTTCCGCTCGCAATGACAAGGGTTCGGGGGCCTTTGGGGAATCTGTCGGGCCCCCGTCAACTGTCATGATCTGTTTCGCCCGCATTTTCGATAGAAAAGGCGGGGAATTGGGGCGAACGAACCAACGGCGCCGAGCCGCGTACTATTGGTTGAGGCTAGGAGCAACAACCATGGCGAGAAAAGACGCTTTATTCAACCTTCGGGAGATCCTTGTTCGACGGCGCGACGCCCTGCGCAGCGCCTTGGCGGGCGATCTGTCGCTGCTCAAGGAATTGCGGAGCGAATCACCGGGCGACATCGTCGATGCGGCGCTCGATTCGTCCCAGGACGAAATCAGCTCACAGTTGGCGGAAGTGGAAAGCCGGGAATTGGCCTCCATCGAAAACGCCCTGGAGCGGATGCGGGCCGGTCAATACGGCACCTGCGAATACTGCAGCGGCAAGATTCCCATGGCACGGCTCAATGCCCTCCCCTACGCCACGATGTGCATCGGGTGCCAGCGGGAAGCCGAGCGATCGGGATCGGGGTATTCGAGTCGGGAGGAGTCCCGCGAGGACACCGTCGCCGGAGATCTCGAAATCGACGTGTCGTGACCGCTCCCGAATGGTGGGCGTCGGGTATGCTTCGCGAGAGCAGTCCGTCGTCCCACCGTGAGGGGCCCATGATTCGTTTGTTCGTTCCGCCCCGCACTCCCATCCGGGCCACAGTGGTGGCACTGGTCGTGGCGCTCTCTGGAACGGCCGTTGCCGAGGAGCCGCCGCTCTCGCGGATCGCCCCGCTCTCCGGGCAACGCGTCGATCCGATGCGGCCGACTCGGCTCTCCGTCGACGAACGCGACCAGCTCTACAAGCAGGTGCAGCGCGACGCCGAAATCCTCGAACGGCAGAGCACCCAGCTCCGCCGGCTCACGCAGCTCGTCCGCCCCACGGTCGTGCACATCGACACGCGCAAGCCCGCCCTGCGGCCCAAGAACGGCAAGGCCAGCGAAGATGAAGCCGGCTCCGGCGTGATCGCCGAGATCGCGGGGCGCACGGTCGTGATCACGAACCGTCACGTGGTCAACCGCGCCGAGCTCGACAACATCACGATCCGGCTCGACGACGCCCGCGAGCTCAAGCCGCTGCGGCTCTGGTCGGATGCCCCGACCGACATCGCCGTGCTCGAGATCGAAGCCGACGACCTCGAAACCGCCCGGCTCGCCACGGACGACCCCGTCCAGATCGGCGACACCGTGCTCGCCGTCGGCAGCCCCTTCGGCCTGTCGCATTCCGTGACGCTCGGCATCGTCTCGGCGCTCGGCCGGCGCGATCTCGAACTCGGCGGCGACGACATGGTGCGGTTCCAGGATTTCATCCAGACCGACGCCGCGATCAATCCCGGCAACAGCGGCGGGCCGCTCGTGAACCTGCGCGGTGAGGTGGTCGGCCTCAACACCGCGATCGCCAGCAACTCCGGCGGCAGCGAGGGGATCGGCTTTGCGATTCCGATCCGGATGGTGATGTTCGTCGTCCGCCAGCTCGTGGAGACCGGCGTCGTGTCGCGGGCCTACCTCGGCGTGAAGCTCGACAACGCCTTCACGCAGCGGGCGGCCCAACGGCTCGGCATGCTGCGGGCCGTCGGCGCCCACGTGAAGGAAGTCACGAAAGGTTCACCGGCCGATGCCGCCGGGATCCGCGTCGACGACGTGATCGTCGAATTCGACAGCACGCCCGTGGAGGACGACGACCACCTCGTGAGCCTCGTGAGCATGACGCCCACGAACAGCACCGTGACGCTCGTCGTGTTTCGTGAACAGGGCCGGCTCACGCTCGAAATGCCCGTCGCCAGCCGCGCACAGTTTGAGTGAAACAGCCGGCTCGGGGGCGGCAAAAGTCTCCTCGCGTGGGCCGCGACGGCCCAAGGCTCGTCGAGCGTTCGCCGACCCCCTCGCCTCCCCGCTTCCTCTCCGTCAACCGGGACGGTCGCCACACGTCACGTGCCGGCGCCGGCGGCGGCGAGGCCGCGCAGGATGCAGTCTTTCACGGCCTCGACATCGCAGCCGGTGAGCAGGTCGAGATTCGGCCGCCACTGCCGCACCGTGCGCCGGTCCACCACGAGCATGCCGGCGGTCAGTTCGCCGCCGGTCTCGATGTCGGCGGCCACGGTCGAACGTTCGAAGAGCTCGGGATTCGTCACGGCCACGAGCCCCACCACGTCGTGCAGGCTGATGCCTTCGCTCCCGAGCAGTTGCCGGTGCGCCCGGAAGGTGTGCGGCAGCATGGCCCGCAGGATGAGCCCCGCCCGCGACGACTCGGCCGGCAATTGATCGAGCAGTTCGAATCCAAACGTCACCTGGCCGGTCGTCTCGAGCGGCACGAGCGTCTTCGCCATCGGCTCGCGCACCACGTGCCGGGCGGCCCGCGGATCGCAGTAGAAATTGAAATCGACGACGGGCGTGGCGTTGCCGTTGCCGTGCGCCGTGCCGCCGGCGATCACGACCTCGCCGATGAGTTCCGCGATCGCCGGGTCGCGCGTGAGCACGCGGGAGAGATTCGTGAGCGGCCCGAGGGCCACGAACGTCACCTCCCGTGGATAGGCGTGAAACGTCTCCCAGATCACCTTCTCCGAGACGTGCCCGCTGTGGAGCCTGGCCACGGGCAGATCGATGCCCCCCAGGCCGTCGGGCCCGTGCATGTTGAAGGGCTTGGCCGGCCAGACGGTGTCGGTGGGGGCGGCGCCGAGCCGGGGCAGCCGGGGCGGGTCGAGGAGCCCCACGAGCGTCTGGAGATTGGCCGTCGCCTGCTCCGGGGAGACATTGCCGCCGCTGGCCGTCACGGCCACGACCTCGAGCCGCGGGTCGAAAAGCGCCATGGCGAGCGCCACGGCGTCGTCGATGCCGGGATCGATGTCGAGAATGACCTTGCGGGGCACGTGGATTTTCCTGGGGAAGTACGCTGGAATGGTATCCGAAACCGGCGGCTCACGGCACGCACACCTCGCGACTGGCTCATTCCCTTGCCGACCTCGTCCGACACCTCCGCCCTGCTCGCTGCCAGCACCGCTCGGCTGGCTGCAGGCACGCATGCCTCGCGGGCCGAGACGGCAGCCCTCGTCGACGGGGTTCTCGCAGGCACGATCGATCTGGCCGCCTTCGGCCGCTGGCTCGTGGAGCTTGCCGACCTCGGGGAATCGGCTGCCGAAATTGCCGGCGTGGCCGACGCCTTACGGGCTCGGATGCGGTCTGTCGTCCACGCGCTTCCAGATCTCGCAGACACCTGTGGCACCGGTGGCGACGGCTCGGGCACGTTCAACATCTCGACGGCGGCGGCGATCGTGGCGGCTGCGGCGGGCCTGCCCGTGGCGAAGCATGGCAATCGGGCCGTCTCGAGCCGCACGGGATCGGGCGACGTGCTCGAGGCGCTCGGTGTGCAGATCGACGCCCCTCCGGAGGTGTCGGCTGCCTGCCTGCGCGAGATCGGCCTCTGCTTCTGCCTCGCCCCCGTCCACCATCCGGCGATGGCCACGGTCGGCCCGCTGCGTCGCGCGCTCGGCCGGCCCACCGTCTTCAACCTCGTCGGGCCACTCTGCAACCCGGCGAGCGCGACGGTGCAGGTGATCGGCGTGGGCCGCCCCGCCGTGCGCGAGGCGATGGCGGAGGCGGCCTTCGCGCTCGGCGCGGCCCGCGTGGTCGTCGTCTCGGGCACGATCGCCGGCGACGACTCGAAGGCGTTCGACGAGGTGAGCCTGTTCGGGCCGACCGACGTGATCGATGTGTCGGCCGCGGGCACCGCGCACTTCCGCTGGACACCCGACGATTTCGGAATCGCCATGCGGCCGGCAGCCGATCTGGCAGCCCTCGCCGTCGCTGGGCCGGCCGAGAGCGCCGCCCTGATCCGGTCGGTGCTCGCGGGCACGCCGGGGGCGGCGCGTGAGATCGTGATCCTCAACGCCGCCGCAGTCCTCTGGGCCGCAGGGAAGGCCGAAACACTTCCCCTGGCGGCGAGCCTGGCCGCCGCCGCGATCGACTCCGGCCGCGCGGCGAATACGCTCGAACGGCTCGCCGCCGAATCCCGCCGCCCCGTGTAGGACAGGCTTCAGCCTGTCACCAGCATTGACCCCTTGTAGGACAGGCTTCAGCCTGTCGTCCACATTGACAGGCTGAAGCCTGTCCTACGCGAGCCGCACGACGAGGCCGTCATACGCGAGTTCCACGCCGGCCGGGAGCCGGGCCGAGACAGCGGCGTGCTCGATGTCGTGCGACATGTGCACGAACAGCGTGCGGCGGGCCCCCACGCGGGCGGTTATGGCCAGCGCCTCGTCGAGCGAGAGATGCGTGGGATGCCGCTCGGGTCGGAGGCAGTCGAGGATCAGCGTGTCGAGGCCCTCGAGCAGGGGCCACGTCGCATCCGGAATCGAGTTCGTGTCGGTGCAGTACGCAAGGTTCCCGAACCGAAAGCCAAGCACGTCGAACACGCCGTGCTGGAGCCGCAGCGGCGTGACGCGGGACCCGAGCAGGTCGAAGGGGGTGGTCGTGATCCGCTCGAACGTGATCTTCGGCACCCCGCCCCCCGGCACGGGCATCGGCTCGAACGCGTAGTCGAAGGCCCTGCGGATCCGCCGCTCGACGCGGTCCTCGCAATACACGGGCACCGGGCCACCCGCGCGATAGCAGATCGGGCGGATGTCATCGAGGCCGTAGACGTGGTCCACGTGGTCGTGTGTGTAGAGAATCGCCTGCACGCTGCCGATCTGTTCGCGGAGCAACTGCCGCCGGAGATCGGGCGTGGTGTCGACGAGCAGCGTGCCGCCGGGGAGCCCGAGGGCCACGCTCGTGCGGGTGCGGTCGTTCCGCGGGTCGGTGCTCGTGCAGGTGGCGCAGGAGCAGCCCACGATCGGCACACCCACGCTTGTGCCCGTGCCGAGAAACAGAAGTTGCCCAGCGAGGCTGCGAACCGTCCCTGCGTCGTGCGGCTGAATGGCCATGGTGGCCCATCGTAGCCCACACGCGGCGATGGACTGTCTCTTCCATCGGGGTGCGAATGCCGCAAGTGGCGCCCGCTCGTGAGCAACGACATGGCTGTCGAGCAACTCCGGCGGCGCCAGGACGACGCAAAAAGGTGCCTCTTCTGACTTGACATACTTATGCATAAAGCGTATGTATTTATGCATGAGAACGACACTCGATCTTGACGACTCCCTGTTGGTCGCCGCCAAACGCCGCGCTGCCGAGAAGGGGACGACGCTCACCGCCTTCGTGGAGCACGCGCTCTCAGCAGCACTCGCCCGCCGGACGAAAACTGGTGAGCCCTACCGTCTGGCCTGGAAAACACACCGCGGCCGCCTCCTGCCGGGCATCGACGTCGCCGATCGCGACCGCCTCTTTGAGGTGCTGGATGGGCGACGATGATCGCCGTCGACACGAACATTCTCATCTACGCCGACCGCGAGGAATCTTCCCAGCACGAGGCCGCGTTGCGGGCAGTTCGTCGCCTTGCCGAGGGCCACGAAGCCTGGGCCGTGCCGATCTTCTGTGTCGGTGAATTCCTGCGGGTGGTGTCACACGACCGGGTCTTCGATCCACCCACGCCGGTGGCCGACGCGCTGACGGCGATGGAGTCGCTGCTTGCAAGCCCCTCCTCACGGCTGCTCGTCCCCGGCGACCGCTACCTGCCGCTGCTGCGAAGCTTGATCGAAAAGTCGGGCGTCAGCGGCAATCTCGTCTTCGACGCCCAGATCGCTGCCGTCTGCCTGGAGCATGGCGCGACGACGCTCCTCACGGAGGACCGGGACTTTGCCCGGTTCCCAGGCATCACGGTGCTTCCCCTCGGAGCCTTCGCCAGTTGATCGGCCGGCCCCTGAGAGTCTTCTGCCCGCACGCAGGCGGCCTGCTCACACCTCGTCGCTCGGCGGGAACTGGCGGCGTTCGAGGATGAAGACGGCCGCCGCCAGGAGCACGACGGTGAGCACGGCGACGGCGAGCACGTGCAGCCAGGCCGGCTGCGGGTCGATGAACAGCTGCATCTCCGTCGGCAGCTTCCGCTTCCACGCCATCCAGTCGACGAGCAGGCTGCGCAGGCGGAGGCTCACCGTCGCCTGATTGACCACCGCCGGAATCGTGCCCGCGAGATACTCGACGACGAGTGCCACGCCCACGCTCGCCACGAGGGCCCGCTTCGGCAGCACCACCGCCGGCAGCGCGAACAGGGCCGCCCGGCCGACGCACGAGAGCAGGATCAAGGCCGTGAACATCACGGCCACCGCGGCGGGCCGCTCCACGTCGGCCACGCAGAGCGCGAGCAGGAGCGCGGCGATCGCGACCGTGCCCGTCCAGAGCACGGCCGCCAGCCAGGTGCCGAGCAGGAGCGCCCGCCGGCCCTGGGGCCGCGTCGCCACGTGGGCCCACGTGCCCCGCTCGAGCTCGTCGGCCACGGCGGGGCACATCGTCACGAGGAGCCCCAGCATGCACACGGCTTCGGGAATCAGCGCATAGAGGAGCGCCACCGACACGTCGGACGGAAATCCGCCGCGGGCGGCGCGGCCCGCAGCCAGCATCACGCCGGCAGGAAACACGACGCCCACGGCCGCCATCGCCAGCCGCGGCCACGTGACGAGCCGCGCGAGCTGAAACATGGCCACGGTCCACACCGCGGCCGGCAGGCCTGCATGCTCGCTGCTCATGCCTTCACCCCACGGTGCAGCCGCACGAGCTGGCCGAAGATGCCCTCGAGCGAGCGGTCGGCCGGCACGACCTCGCCGAGGTGCAGCCCCTCGTCGAGCGCCCGCACCGCCGCCTGTTCGACGAACGCCACGGGCCGATGCGTGGCCACGATCACGGCGTCGCCCTCGATCCGCACCCCCTCCACGCCGCCGATCCGGAAGGCCAGCTCCGCGAACTGCCGCGGCTCCGCACAGCGAATCGTCACTTCGCCGGGCAATGCGTCGACAAGCCCGCGAATCTCCGCCGCACCGCCGCTGGCCACGAGCCGGCCGCCGAGGATCACAGCCAGGCCCGCGTCGAGCGATTCGACCTCGTGGAGCAGGTGGCTGGCCACGATCAGGCTGCGGGCGGTGGCCCAACTGCGGACGAGCGCGACGAGGTCGTGGCGGGCGACCGGATCGAGGCCGTTGAAGGGCTCGTCGAGCACGACGAGGTCGGGGTCGTGGGCGATCGCGCCGGCGAGCTTTGCCCGCTGTCGCATTCCCTTGGAGAGCGTGACGAGCGGCCGCCGCGCCGCTGCCGTGAGCCCCACCTGCTCGAGCGCGTGGTCCGCCCGCGCCGCCGCCGCCGCTGCGGAAAACCCGGCGAGCCGCACGAGGTAGCGCACCCAGGCCCGGGGCGTGACGGTGCGGTCGAGCAGGTCGGCGGCGGGGCAGTAGCCGATGCGGCGCAGCACGCGCGGATTGCCGAACGGCTGTTCGCCGAACACCCGCACCGTGCCGAGCGTAGGCCGCAATTGACCCGTGACGAGTCCGAGAAACGTCGTCTTGCCGGCGCCGTTGGGGCCGAGCAGGCCGTGCGCGCCGGCGCCGAGGGCGACCGTGACGTCGTTGACGCCGATCACCGAGCCGTAGAGCTTCGTGACATGTTCGAGCGTGATCACGATGTCAGACCCTCGCGGGGGCGGCGACCCGCCAAGCGAGCACGGCCGAGGAGGCGCATGCGATCGCGATGAGCGCGAGCGCCGGCGGGACGACCGCACGCGACCGCGTTTCGATGCCGAAGATCCACGCCTGCACCGCGCCCACGGCGTGATAGGGCGAGATCCAGGCCCAGCGGTCGAGCGCGCCGTCGAGGCCGGCGGCCCGGGCGATCCAGTGGCCGCGGCGGGGCGGAGGCGCGGGCGGCTCCGTGTCACCGGCCACGGCCGCGCCGGTGTCATTCGTGGCGGCGACGAGATCGGCCGTGGTGAGCGCGGAGTGCGCGATCCAGCAGGCGGCCCAGGTGGCGAACCAGGCGAAGCTCGCGATCCGGCTTTCGGCGGTGAGCGAGGAATAGGCCAGCGCCAAGAGCACTGTCGGCACCGCCAGCACCACGCTCGCCGCCACGGCCCGCAGCGGCAGATCCCACGTCTCGGCGGCGACCACGATGCTCGGGCTCACGAGCACGCCGGCCAGCCACAGCGCGACGGCGGGCAGCACCGTGATCACCGCCACGATGGCGCCCAGGATCGCCACCTTGCCGAGGATGTACTCGGTGCAGCCGACCGGCCGCGTGAAATAAATGAGCCAGGCTTTCGCCCGCAGGTCGCTGGAGATGAGCGTCGGCGCCACGAGGCCGATCACCACCGCCAGCAGCACGGCCTGCGGAGCCCGCATGAAGGCGAGCAGGAGCCGCGTCCACACGAGCTTCCGCGTGGCGACGAGCCGTTCGGCGTCGGTGGCATGCTCGGCACTGGCCGCGGCCCGGCCGAGCGTATCGGCGAGCACCGTGCCGAGGATGCCCACACCGTCGAGGTTGCCGCCGCGGGCCGCCCGCTCGGTGAGCGACGTGAGTCGCCCCTCATCCACCGCCTGCTCGAACGCGAAGAAACTCGCCGCGAAAAAGATCGCTGGGCTCCAGGCCAGAAGCATCGCGCGCCGCAGCCAGCGGCTCTTCCAGGCCAGCCGCAGGCCCGTGGCAGCGATCACGCCCACCGCGGCCCACGGCGAGAGCAGCTGCCCCGTCCAGCCGCGATAGCCGACCTCATGCAGCGGCATGCGAATCCTCCGCAATCGCTTCGAGGAACACGTCTTCGAAGCCACGCCGCACGGGCGCGAGCCCCCGCACCGCCACGCCCGACTCGCGGGCTGCCTGCCAGATCGCGGCCACGACGTCGGCGGAGCGGGCGGTGACGAGGAGCGTGGTGGCGTCGCGCCGCGTGGCCTCGATGCCCTGGCGGGCGAGCATTGCAGCGCAGACGTCGAGCGGCCCCACGGCATCGAGCTCGAGCTGCGGCACGGCGGGCCGCGTGAGCTCGGCGATCGAGCCCTCGAGCCGCACGCGGCCGGCGGCCATCACGATCACGCGGTCGCAGATCGCCTGCACGTCAGGCAAGACGTGCGTGGACACGAGCACCGTCTTGCCGTGGTCGCGGGCGAGCGTGGTGAGCCGGCCGAGCATCGCCTGCCGCTCCAGCGGATCGAGGCCGTTGGTCGGCTCGTCGAGGATCACGAGCGGCGGATCGTGGACGATCGCGGCGGCGAACGCCACCTTCTGCCGCATGCCCACCGAGAGCGTCTCGACCGTGCGATACCGCTCCTGCCCGGCGTCGCACCAGTCGAGCACCTCGTGGGCCCGGCGCAGCGCCTCGGTGCCCGGCAGACCCGAGAGCCGCGCGGCATACCGCACCATCTCCACGCCCGCGAGCCCTGGCACCGTGCACTCGTCTTCCGGCACCACGCCCACGAGCCTGCGCACGGCCCGCGGCTCCCGCGCCGCATCGACGCCGAACACGTGCACGCTGCCCGCCGCGAGCCGCACGAGGCCGAGGATCGAGCGCACGAGCGTGCTCTTGCCGGCGCCGTTGGGGCCGACGAGCCCGGTGATCCCCGGCGGCACGGTGCAGGCCACGCGATCGAGCACAGTCCGCCGGCCATACCGCTTGACGACGCCCTCGACCCGCACCGGCAGGGCGTCCGCGACGTCGACGTGGGCTCCCGGGCTCATGGCACCGCCGAATGTAGGCCGTGCCTAGCGCGGCTGCCAGCGCTCGTCGAAGAATCCCTCGGCCAGAATCGTGCCGGGGAACTGTGAATCCCGCCCCTCGACCGTGCTCACGAGCGCCCAGTCGGGCAGCATGGGTATCTGCCGGGCGTTGTTGAGGTAGGCATACTCCCGATACGTGAAGCCGCTGTTCCAGACGACGTACCGCTCCGGGTTGAGTGGGTTGGGGTACACGAGCACCGGCAGGCTCGTGCCCGCCGGCGACCGCGTGGCTCCGACGACCCATGCCTCGCTCTCGCGCTTCACAGGCAGGCCCGGCAGGACCTTCGCGACGAGCGGGTTTGACTCGGGAGTGCCGAAGAGCACGAGATGCTTCGTGGCGATGTCGTCAGCCGAAAGATCTTCCGGCAGCCGCTCGACCACGTCGCCGCGAAAGTGCCGCCGCCACTCCCGCTTCGCCCGGGCAAACTCGTCGGCCACCCAGCGATCCGCAGGCGATGCCGGCTCGTGCCCCGGCGCCGGCCCGACGAACAGGAAAGCGCTCATGAAGGCATCGTCGATCGGCCCCTGCAGGCCAGGCCGCTTTCGCAAGGCTCCGTCTGCATCCACGGCGGTGTCGAGCCGCCACGCGCCATCCGCTTTCGTGAGCGCCGCCCGCCACCGCGGCCCGCTCGTGGGCGGCACGTCGAGCGCAGCCCCGTCGATGCGCACTGCGACTGCGGCGCTCGCATCCACGAGCTGGGCGTCGGGCGGGATGTCGAGCGCGAGCGCCGTGACGTTCGTGGTCGTGATCTCGATCGCGCGCGGCGAAGCGACCGCCGCCCGCACCCGCGCCTCGCGCCAATGCTCGCTGAGGCCGTTGATGGTGAGCCAGGTGTGCGTGGGATAGCGGAGCGTGTAGGTGGTAAAATCGATCTCGCGCGGCGCGACAGGCCTCCCCTGCTCCGCAGCCCGGGCCACGAACGCCTCGATCTCGACCTTCGATTCGGGATGGAGTTTGTGCGCCGTCTGCGGCCCGATCATGTGTGGGGTCTCGAAGCCGCGCTGTGCGCAGGCCGCCACCATCACGTCGGCCGCCTGCTTCTGCCTGTCGAGCTCACCGCTGTAGGCGATCGTCGGCAGGTGCCGGAGGTTGTTCGCCCAGTCGGGGCAGTCATACCAGTGAAGAAGCCGAGCCTGGGCGGCAGTGGGCTCGAACGCCTGCTGCTGGAACGTCCGCAGAAACTCGCGCGTCTCCGCAAACCCGGCCCCCGGCGTGGCGGCGAGCCACATGCCGGGGAAGTGCACGGCGAACTGCCAGCAGCCGGCGCCTCCCATCGAGAAGCCCCGGATCGCGATCCTGGTGTCATCGATCGGAAACAGCGTCTTCACGTGTTCGATCGCCTCGAGCACGTCGGCCTCACCGGCGAACTTGAAGGCATTGGAATAGCGGCCGTAGGGATGGAGCACGATCGTGTGCGGCGGCGCGCACTCGCCGACCATCGCGAGCCGCCGTGCGAGAAACATCGCCTCGCTCACCTGCTCGTCGCGGCCGTGGAGCCACACGTCGAGCCGGCGCGGGCGGGCGTCGGCTGCATCGACATCTGCCGGCAGCACGAGGCCGTAGGGCTGCACCGAGCCGTCGATGCTTGAGCGAAAGCCGCCGACGGCGAGCCGCGGCCCGCTCGCCTGCACGCTGCCCGACAGGACCAGCCTCGCTCCGCTCGCTCCGGCTCGCAGCGCCGCGAGCCGCTCGCGGCCGCGATCGAGCAGCCGCTCCGCCTGCTCCACCTCCTTGTCCGAGTAGAGAAATCGCTCGTCCACGGCCAGCCGGACGGCGCGGGCGAAGACGAGCGCTTCAGCACGGTCAGCTGCGGCGGCCTCTTCGACCGCAGCCACGTCGCGCACGAGGGCCGAAGCGCCATCGAGCAGCCGCCGCTGCGTGGCCTCATCGAGCTCGATCCCAGGCGGCGGAATCGGCCGCACGCTCCCAGGCAGATTGTCCGCGGGCCCGTCGGCGACGCCACACGCCGCCGACACGAGCACCGCCGCCACGATCGCCCCGCCGAAAAGTCGGTTCACCATGCGCGACAGACTACCACCACTCGAACGCACCCCGCCCAAACGCACCAGGGCCGGAGGCCCGGGTCACCACCAGCCGGCGGAGGCCGGCCAAGGCACGTTCGACAGGATGTCGAGACGTGCCGTGAACACAGCCGGCCGGGTCACCACCAGCGGGCGGAGGCCCGCCAAGGCATGTTCGACAGGATGTCGAGACATGCCATAAAGACAGCGGCGGGGGACGTCGTGTCCCCCGCCGCGTTCGTGAGCACCGGATTCAGGCGGATGCCTGACCGCTGGCTCGATCAGCCCGCGTTGCAGCAGGGCTCGGCCGAGCAGGCCGGCTCTTCGCAGCAGCTCGCGCAGCCGCTCGTGCTGCCACCGTGGTGGGCACGCCGGCCGGAGAACAGGCCGCGACGGGCACGACGGTGCGTGGGAGCGGTCCCACAGCAAGCCGGCTCGGCGCCACAGGCGGGCTCGGCGGCACAGCAGGCCGGTTCGGCTGCAGCGCAGGCGGGCTCGGCCGCACAGCACGCCGGCTCGGCGGCGGCACAGGCGGGCTCGGCACAGGCCGGGGCGCAGTCGCAGCTGGAGGCTCCACGGCGGCCGCGGCCGGCAGCGGAGGCGGTGTCGGCGACCATCAGGCTGACGGCGACGGCACACAGGACGGTGAAGATCGTGGGAAGACGCATCATGAGATTCTCCTCGTAAGAAACGGGACCGCGTCGCAGGGCATCCACATTCGGACACACCGCACGCGGCCGCGGCCCGCAGGACGCCCACGGGCCACCAATTGACGAGCACCCTAGCGGGCCACGGGAAATTCTGGGTAGTCGAAAAAATCGGCGGGGCGAAATTGCCGCCACAAAGCCTGTTTTCGGCCGCGTGATGCCGCGGTGAGGCGGCCCTCGGGGGCCGACTTGTGCCTTGACCCATGTGGCTCGCGGCCGTGAGAATCCGGAATTGGCCCACCTTTCGCCCCGCCACGGTCTCCAATGCAACAGCTCGAACGCCTCTGGGATGGTCTCTCCAATGCCGCCGCCGGGGCCGGCACCCGCCTGGAGCGGTTTCTGACCGGGCTCTTCGGCTCGTCCAACGCCCGCTACGTGCGCCGGCTCGAGCCCAAGATCGAAGCGATCAATTCGCTGGAGCCGAAGTACCAGGCGATGACGGAGGCCGAGCTGCGCGGCCAGACAGCCGAATTCAAACGGCGGCTGGCGGCCGGCGAGACGCTCGACGACATCCTCGTCGAGGCCTTCGCCGTGTGCCGCGAGGGGGGCAAGCGGTTTCTCGGCATGCGGCACTACGACGTGCAGCTGATCGGCGGCATGGTGCTCCACTCCGGGGCGATCGCCGAAATGATCACCGGCGAGGGCAAGACGCTCGTGGCCACGCTCCCGGCCTATCTCAATGCCCTCGAGAGCAAGGGCGTGCACGTGGTCACCGTCAACGACTACCTCGCCCGCCGCGACATGGAATGGATGGGCCCGCTCTACATGGGGCTCGGCCTGACGGTGGGCGCGATCCAGTCGGGCATGGACTCGGGCGAGCGGCAGAAATCCTACGCCTGCGACATCACCTACGGCACCAACAACGAATTCGGCTTCGACTACCTTCGCGACAACATGCGGATGGCCGCCCGCGGCGACGACCGCTTCCCCAAGCACATGCAGCAGGCTCAGGGCCCGCTCAACTTCGCGATCGTCGACGAGGTCGACAACATCCTCATCGACGAGGCCCGCACGCCGCTGATCATTTCCGGCCCCGCCCACGACGACGTGAGCAAGTATTCCCGCGCCGACCAGATCTCCCGCCAGCTCAAGCCCGACGTGCACTTCGAGGTCAAGGAGAAGGAGCACACTGTCGCGCTCACCGAAGAGGGCGTGCGGATCGCCGAGAAGCTGGCCGACGTCGAGAGCTTCTACACCGCCGGCAACATGGAGTGGCCGCACCTCATCGACAACTCCCTCAAGGCGCACCACCTCTACAAGCGCGACGTGAACTACGTCGTGCAAAACGGCGAGGTGGTGATCGTCGACGAGTTCACCGGCCGCCTCATGCCCGGCCGCCAGTGGTCCGACGGCCTCCACCAGGCCGTCGAGGCGAAGGAGGGCGTGCGGGTGAAGGAGGAGTCGCAGACGCTCGCCACCGTCACCCTGCAAAACTTCTTCAAGCTCTATAAGAAGCTCGCCGGCATGACCGGCACCGCCATGACCGAAGCGAGCGAATTCTGGAAGATCTACAAGCTCGACGTGATCGCGATCCCGCCCAACCGGGGCATGAAGCGGATCAATCACCCCGACGTGATCTACCGCACCGAGCGGGAAAAGTGGATCGCCGTGGCCGACGAGGTGGAGCGACTGCACCGCTTCGACACGCTGGCGATGAGCGACGGCTCCTGGAAGATCGGAAAGCTCCTGGGGGAAACCGCCGCGGCCTACGAATTCGAGCCCAAGGGCACCCGCGACGCCGAGACGATCCCGCGCGAGAAGGTGAAGGAGATCGAGCGGCACGGCTGCCCCGTGCTCGTGGGCACCGTCTCGATCGAGAAGAGCGAGCGGCTCTCCGACCTGCTCGAGAAGCGGGGCGTCGATCACCAGGTGCTGAACGCCAAGCAGCACAAGCGCGAAGCCGAGATCATCGCCCAGGCCGGGCGGCATGGCGCCGTGACGATTGCCACCAACATGGCCGGCCGCGGCACCGACATCATCCTGGGCGGCAATCCCGACACGCTCGTCTGGGCCAAGCTCCAAGATACGTATGCGACGCGGCTCGACGTCCCGCACGCCGAGTGGGAGGCGCTCGTCAAGGAGATCTCGACCCGTGAGAACATGAAGGCCGAGGGGGAGCAGGTCCGCTCGATGGGCGGGCTGCACATCATCGGCACCGAGCGGCACGAGGCCCGGCGCATCGATCTTCAGCTCCGCGGCCGCTGCGGCCGGCAGGGCGATCCGGGCTCGAGCCGATTCTTCCTCTCGCTCGAAGACGACCTGATGCGGATCTTCGCCGGCGAGTGGGTGAAGAACGTGCTCACGCGGCTCGGCATGCAGGACGGCGAGGCGATCGAGAGCCGGATGGTGACGCGGCGGGTGGAGGCGGCGCAGAAGAAGGTGGAGGAGCGCAACTTCGAGGTCCGCAAGAACCTCCTCGAATACGACGAGGTGATGGACGAGCAGCGGAAGCGGGTCTACGGCTTCCGCCAGAAGATCCTCGACCACACCGACGGCGACGCCGACTGCCGCGAGATCGTGCTCGACATGGTCGATCGGCAGATCGACCAGAACATCGGCACGTTTCTCGACAAGGACTACGGCACGCAGACGTTCGCCGCGTGGGCGTCGGAACGGCTCGCGTGCGAGCTCGAAGCGGGCGATTACCGCGGCATGACGCCCGAAGAGGCGGAACGGCTCGCCGTGGACGAGGCGGTGCGGCAGTCGGGGGCCATGATCTACGAGGCGGTCGAAGAAAATCTGCCGGCCGGCGAGGAGGAGGGCGAGTGGAACTGGGCCGCGCTCGCGTCGTTCGCCAACTCGCGCTGGAAGCTCTCGCTCAACGATCGTGATCTGAAGCGGGCCGGCCGCGATGCGGTGGCCGACGTCCTGCAGGAAAAAACCCGCGAGGCGATCCACCGCGTCGATCTCTCCGACGGCGCGCGGTTCCTGGCTCCCGACTTCGGCGTGCGCAGCGCCTGCGGCTGGGCGGAGTGGCGGTTTGGTCGGCCGCTCTCGGCCGCGGAACTGGCCGAGGCAGAGGCGGCGAGCCATGACGCCGAGGCCTTCAAAAGAATCGTCAAGCGGAAGGCCCGCGAGGTGTACGCCGAGCGCGAGGCGAAGTATGGCGACGACATGCGGCGGATGGAGCGGGCGGTGGTCCTGCAAATTCTCGACAACGCCTGGAAGGATCACCTCCTGGCGATGGACCATCTGCGCTCGAGCGTCGGCCTCCGCGGCTACGCCCAGGTCGATCCGAAGGTGGAGTACAAGCGCGAGGGGATGCGCACGTTCGACTTGATGTGGAAGGCGATCGACGAGCGCGTCGTGGACATCGTCTACCGGATCGAGCAGGTGGAAGACGACGAGGTGAAGAGCACCTTCCGCGAGACCGCCGCGATCCACGCGGAGGCTCCGTCGGCCGCCGCCCTCTCGGCCCAGGCCGAGCCCCAGCAGACTTCCGCCGCGGAGTCGCGTGCCGAGGCGGTGAACATCGAGCCGATCCGCAACCTCGGCGCGAAGGTCGGCCGCAACGACCCCTGCCCCTGCGGCAGCGGCAAGAAGTTCAAGAACTGCTGCGCGAAGTCGAGCGGCGTCACGGCGGGCTGACCGCGTCGCCCGTGACATTGTTCGAGAAGCTCGATCGCCTTACGGGCCGGGGGCGCCGTCGTGCCGAGCAGCCGGCTCGCCGCCACCGTGGCCCGGTCGTGGGCGGTGAAACGGGCGACGCTTGGAAGACGTTGGCCCTTTTGAACGCGAAAATGGGCGTGCAACCTGTCCGCGGGGCCAGTGGGTCGCTCGACGATGGCGACGTATGATTTCTGGAGGTTTCCGGTCGCCTTGTCCGATGAGGGGAACATGGTGTTTTCTCGCCACAATCGCGGTTTTACGCTTGTGGAATTGCTGGTGGTGATCGCGATCATCGGGCTGCTCGTGGGCCTGCTTCTCCCTGCGGTGCAGGCGGCCCGCGAATCGTCGCGGCGGTCTTCGTGCACCAACAACGTCAAGCAGATCGCCTTGGGCATCCACACCCATGCCGACGCCAGGGGTGTGCTGCCGAAGGGGGGCACGATGCATTCCTCGGGCAATGGGGCCTGGTCGTTCATCGTGATGACGATGCCCTACATGGAGATGCGTGAACTCGCCGACGGGGTGATGGCTGCGAATCCGTCGCCGGTCTACTTATCTGGGGCGAATGCACTCATTGGCGAGACGCGTGTGCCCGCTCTGAATTGCCCGTCTTGTCAGGTCGCGCATCTCGCGCCTGCGGCCTGGCTGAAGACTGCGAATGGGGGCTGGGCCACCCTGCGGTCGAGCAAGACAAACTACCTGGGCAACGGCGGGCCGATCTCCTCGTGGGGCGGCGATGGCGACGTCGGGCAGGGAACGCTCGGGAAGGCTAAAAGTGGCAAGACGGGGATCCGGCTGCGCGATATCACCGACGGTCTTTCCAAGACGCTTCTCATCGGAGAGGGAGGGGGCAAAGCACTCAACTCTGCCAACGACGCGATCATGCCTGGCACCTGGGTCGCCGACTACAACATCGCGAACTCCGCCTCAGGACTGCAGCGGACGACCAGAGACAAAATCAATTCCGGCGAGACGCTTTCGTTTGGCAGTGCGCATCCGGGTGGCGCCCATTTCGCGATGTGCGACGGCGCGGTGCGATTCATCTCGGAGTTCATCGAGCACAACCCCGGCAATCTGATCGGGGCGGTCGATGCGAGCAGCGCTGCGTCGGTGACCTGGGGGCTTGGTCAGGCCCGGGCTGCGAATCTGGGCGTGTACCAAAAACTCTCCTCCCGTGCCGACGGCAACGCCATCACCAACGATGCCCTGTGAAACCTCCCACCGGCGCGTCAAGCAGTCCGCATGGCGCGCCGTCGTGGTGACACTCGCCGTGACCGTGCTCGCAGGCTGCGGGCGGTCCAACGGCGCCACGGTGTCGGGCCGGGTGACGATCGACGGCCAGCCAGCCCCGCCTGGCATTCGTATCGACTACCAACCCGAAGTGGCGGGCGGTTCGTCCTCGACGGGCTACACCGACGCCGATGGCCGCTACGTAATGCGATTCAACGTCAACATGCTCGGCGTGATTCCGGGCGAGAGCGTCGTGCGGCTCTCGATCCCAATGGATTTCGCGGGCGCTGGTGCCCCCCAGGTTCCGGAGCCGCTGCGGGGCATTCGGCTGCCGGATTCCGTCGGCCGCGAGACCACGCTCCGCAAGATCGTGAAGCCCGGCCACAACGAGATCGACATCGCGGTCGAGACGCAGCCTGCGGCCCCCCGCTGAGGCTCCATAGCGACGGTGCCAATCGCGTGGCCCACGCCGCGTCAATTGGTCAGTCGATCGGATTGATGAGGTGCTTGAAACCGGCATCGCGAAAATCTGCGATATTCCGGGTGTAGAACTCGTCCACGCCATTGCTGCGGAGCGTCACCGCCAGCACGAAGTCATAGATGCGCCGCCGAGGAAAGGCCGGGGTTGCGAGGCCGGTGCGGATCGTCGGCCAGGATCGCAGTTCGTAGCAGCAAAACGAAAACCCCGACTCATCCCTGAGAAAAGCTACTCTTTTCGCCGCTTCTGCCGCCGATAAAGGTTTGGCAAAGACTCCCGGATGACGTAGGCCAGCGTACAACTCGAACAACACCTGGTCTGACAGCATCCATTCAGTGGGTGAGCCGAGGGCGGCATTGACCAATCGAATCGCAGCGTCGTGCTCACGACAGTCTTGGTCGGCGGCGTAGAGAAGAATGTTTGTGTCGAGGCTCTTCATGTCAGCGTTTCCGCCGCCGAGCCCTGCGGCACGTATCGCCACCCTTCGTTCCGGCATCATCATCGAAGCCGTGGAGCACGTCCTTCAATCGGCCGGCATCCACAAGCACGCCGCCGCCGTGAAACGTCGGAAAGGAACGCGGCGGCGACAATGGCTTCTCGGGGACTTGCTCGAGCAGTCGATCGACAGCCCGGCGCACGAGTTCGCTGACAGGTCGATCCTGGTGCCGCGCCACGGCCCGCAGGCGATCCATCACCGGATCGGGAAACAAAATCTGTATCTTTTGCATGTATCCATGCTATAGACATTCCCAGCGGGGCGTCAACACAGGAGTCGTGAGCGCGGCCGATTGTGACCGCGGCGGCCGAGGCTAGGATCAGGGGTGTGGCAGAACACGGCGGAAGGAATCGTGCCTGCATGGTGGCCTCGAGGCGGAAGGGCGTGTGGCTCGCAGCGCTCGCGATCGCGCTCGCGGTGGGGGCCAGGGCGGACGACGGCGGGCCGACCGCACGCATATCGCCCATTGCCACGCTCCGCGCGCCGGCGTCGCGAGTGGGCCCGAAAAACGTCGTCGTTCGCGGCCGGCTGACCTGGGTGGCCCGCGGACGCAGCGGCAATGAATACGCCGCGGTGCAGGACGACACCGCCGGCATCTGGCTCGACGTGCAGCGGGCCAAGGATTCGGGCACATGGCAAGGCGAGGACGCGTGGCGGACCGTAGAGCCGGGCATGCTTGTGGAGGTGGAGGGCGTGCGCGACCGCGACGACCAGACGTTCGCCCCCCAGATCGTTCCCCTCGCGATCAAGCCGCTCGCCCCGCCGACCGACGTCGAACTGCCGGCCGCCCTCCCCACCACGGCAGACAGGCTCTTCAGCGGGCTCGACGACTCGCAGCGAATCACGATCGAAGGGGTGGTGCAGGGGCTCGCCGAGCAGCGGGGCCGCTGGCTCATCACGCTCGAAGCGGGCGGACGCCGCATTCGCATCAGGGCGCCGAAGGACGCCGATTCCCCGACGCCCTCGCTCATGGTCGATGCGACGCTCCAGGTCACCGGCGTCGCCACGACGAGCTACACGACGCGCGGGCAGTTCGTCCTGCCGACGATCATGGTGCCCCGGTCGTGCGACATGCGCGTGGTGAGCCCGGCCCCGACGGCCGCCTTCGACGCACCCGAGATCCCGCTCGAAAGGCTGGGACGGCTGATTCCAGGCGTGGACGTGCGACATCGGATCCGCACCCGGGGCACCGTCAGCTACGCGTCCGAGACGGGGCTCTTCTACCTCCAGTCGCGGGCGCTCGGCGTTCGCGTCGAGGCGTCGGAGACGGCCGACGTGCGGCCCGGCGACATGGTGGAGGTGTCGGGGTTTCTGGATCGCGAGCGGGTTTTGGCGGGCTTGTCGCAGGCCGCGGGCATCGTGAACGCGGTCGTCAAGGTGGTGGGGCGGTCGAGCCGACCGACCGCCACCGTCATCCAACCCGACCGGATTGTCGAGATCAATCGGGCCGCCCAGCGCAACGGCCGCCTGGCCGAGCCCGGCGACTACGACGGTTGCCTCATCGAATGCCGTGCCCGCGTGGGCGACCTGCGGGCCGACGCCGACGGCATCATCCCGCTCATCGCCGGCAGCACCGCGCTCACGGCGACGCTTTCGGAAGACGTCCGCAGCGATGTCGCGGCGCTCGAGCCGGGCTGCGAGCTCGTGGTGCGCGGCATCGTGCAGTTCGAACTCGAGCCGCCCGTCGCCGGCACCCTGCCGCGCTTGGGGCGGATGACGCTCCTCGTGCCCTCTGCTGCCGATATCACCGTCGTGAGCCGGCCGTCGTGGTGGACGCCGCGTCGCCTGCTCGCGGTGCTTGGGATGCTCGCAGTCGCCTTCGCCGTCGCGCTTGGCTGGGTCGGGCTCTTGCGTCGCGAAGTCGCGGTGCAGTCGCGCCGCCTGGCGGCGGAGATCACGGAGCGGCAGCGGGCGGAGATCGAGTTCGAGGCGGCCCTCGAGGAACGCAGCCGGCTCGCCGCCAACCTCCACGACACGGTCCTCCAGACGGTCACCGGCATAGGCTATCAGCTCAAGTCGGTGCAGCAGGCCGCGGAGCAGCCGCTCGCTGCCGATCCCGAAAGCCTTGCTACGGCGCAGCGCATGGTCGAGCACGCCGTGCATCAGCTGCGCGGCAAGGTGTGGTCGATGCGGATGATGCCGCGCGAGGGCCAGACATTTCCGGCAGCGCTTGAAGCCCTCGCCGCGCGGCTCCAGGTGGGCCAGGCCCCGCGGATCGTCGTCCACGTGGCGGGCGTCGAGCGCGAGATGCCCGACATCGTGTCGGGAAACCTGCTCCTGCTCGCCGAGGAGGCGATTCACAACGCGCTCAAGCACGCCCGCGCGACGACGATCGACGCCATGGCCCTCTACGACGACGACAGCGTCGGGGTGGTGATCCACGACGACGGCGCCGGCTTTCACGTGGCGACCGAGGGCACCGAGCCACCGGGGCACTTTGGGCTCGCCGGCATGCGCGAGAGGATGCGTAGACTGCGCGGGCGGGTCACCGTCGAGAGCAGCCGCAGCGAAGGCACGACCGTCACGGCGACGGTGCCGGCGGAGCGGTCGCGTGCGGCCCTGTCCGCGCGACCAGTGTCGCCCGACGGCCTTGATGCGTAGGGTGAGCAGCATCATGACAGCCGGCGTCGTACCGATCCGTGTGATGCTCGTGGATGACCATCCGGTGTTTCGCACCGGCCTCGTGAGTCTGTTGCGTACTGCGTCCGACATGATCGTGGTCGGCCAGGCTGGATCGGGAGCAGCCGCCTTGCGCATGTGGCAGCACTGCCGGCCCGATGTCTGCCTGCTCGATCTCTACATGCCGGAGCTCGACGGCCTCGAGACGCTCAAACTCCTGCGGAAGGCCGCGCCGACGTCGCTCGTGCTGTTTCTCACGTCGTCGGAAGCCGCGGCCGACGCCGACCGTGCGCTCGCGGCAGGGGCCTGCGGGTATGTGGCGAAGAACGTGGAGCACGACGCCCTCCTGGATGCCATACGCCGTGTGCATGGCGGCGTTCGCGGTATCCGCTGCGGCGTGTCGAACGCCGCGGCCCCGCGGCAGCCTGCCAGCCTGGGCGGCCCGCTCTCGCCGCGCGAACTCGAAGTCCTGCATCTGCTGCGCGACGGCCGGACAACCACCGACATCGCCGCTTCGCTCGGCATCACGCATCGCACCGTGAAGTTTCACATCGCTGCGATCCTGGAAAAGCTCGACGCCGCCGACCGCATGGGGGCCATCGTCAAGGCCTTCGATCTGGGGTTGCTCCAGCCCACCGTCCGCTGACTGCCATCGCCACGGCCGCGCCCCCCGCATGGGATGGTCGTCGACGCTGGGACGGTTTTTGTCCAGGAAAACGGGTTGAAAAGTGGACGCGCCCTGTCCGCGCGGCCAGTTGTGGGGACTGGAACCGCGACCTACTTTTTGCTCAAGGGGTTGAGCCCAGTAGTCCTCGACCCCGGGATCCTGCGAAATGAGGAGGGCGTCGATGCGAACGCTGATGCGACGAAACCTACGGTCGATAGGCTTCGTACTTGCAGGAACGTTTTCGAGCCTCCTGTGTCCATCCACAGCGTTCAGCCAGAGCGGAACCTGGCTCAACACGGGCACGACCAGCGCACTCTGGTCGGAGACCACGAATTGGGTCGGCGGTGTGGTGCCAGGTGTGACGAGCGGTACGACGGTCACGGGCACGGCGTGGCTGGCGGCGACGTCGAGCGGCACCTACGGCACGACGGCCAATCCGATCCTCATCGATGCCGGCCGTACGCTCAACGTGCTCCGCACGGACACGAACGCAGGCGCCTACACGATCGGTACGACGGCGGGCAACGCATTGACGCTCGGTGCAGGTGGCTCGATCTACGTCGGCGCGAGCAACACAAATAACCCACTGACGATCAACGCCCCGTTACGGCTGCTGGGCAACATGACGGTGACACAGGCCGCCTCGAGCCGCATCGAGCTCAACCACGCCATCGCGGGCACCGGTACCGCTGGCTCGGTATCAACGCTCACGCTCGGCGGTTTCACCGGAGCGACCAACAACTTCGTGACGGCGGCAATCACGAACGGCACGAGCGGCGGTGTCGTGAGGCTGCAGACATCTGGTGCAGTCGGCTGGACACTTTCCGGCACGAGCACCCTCGGCGGTGGCCTCAGGATCGGCACAGACGCCGGCTACACAGTTTTCAACACCGGCTCGATCTCGGCAGGGAGTACGGGGAACACGAACTCGATCACAAGTGGCACGTTGAATAATCCCGGGGTCGTCAACACGACGAATCAAGACACTTCGGTGGCTGGAAACGCGACGCTCGTGAATAGCGGTACGTTTTCGCAATCCGGTTACTCGAACCTTTTCCTTTCCGGAAATGCTGCCGTTGTGAACTCCGGCCGCATCAATTACGGCGGATTCTTCGCCGGGCAAGGAAGCGGAACGACGTACGAACTTTCTACATTCACGAACAATCCCGGTGGCAACTTTTCCACGGGTGATACAGGTTGGAACGGCGCGAAGTTCTCGTCATTCACAAACGCTGGTGGCACCTACACGGTGAGCAGTGGGTTGACGATCGGCCGCAGCAACGGCAGTACAGCGACGGGGACCACGTCGTTTACGGTAACGTCCGGCACCGTGACCGCGGGCAGTGGCGGCGCGATCACCCTCTCGATCTCCGGCACCGTCTCGAACGCCACGACACAGCTGAATCTCAACGGCGGCGTGTTCCAATCAGGAACGACCATCCGCTCGACGTTCGGCACCGGCACCAACAACGCCAACGTCGTGAACTTCGGCGGCGGTACGCTTCGCGGCACGCGGACCAACCAGACGCTGCTTGGCACCGACATGACGGCTGTCAATCTCAATGCCGGCGGCGGCACGATCGACCTGGGCTCCGGCATCACCAACACCATCGCCGCGAACATGACCGGCGCCGGCGGCCTCACGAAGACCGGCTCTGGCACGCTGATTCTGACCGGCTCGAGCAATGCCTATGGGGGCAACACCACCGTCTCGACGGGCACGCTCCAGATCGGCGATGGCTCGTCGCTTGCGGGCAGCCTGCCGGGGAATGTCGTCTTGTCAAACACCAGCACGCTCGCATTCAACTCGACGGTCAGCCAGTCCTATGCCGGCGTGATCTCCGGCACCGGCTCGGTGACGAAGGTCGGCGTAGGCGGCGTGCTCACGCTCTCCGGCAACGGCAGCGTGATCCGAAACGGCATCATGCTGACCTCGGGTGCATTGCTCAACACGGGCTCGCTCTCCACGGGCAGTGGCGGCAACACGGGCAACGTCAGCGTGGACAGCGGCACCTACACCAACCAGGGGCAGCATCAACTTGTCGGCAGCTTGTCGGTGGCAGCGGGTGCCAGCGTTGTCAACTCCGGCACGATGACGATGGGCAATGGCTCGTACTTCCAAGTGAACGGCACCGGGGCGGGGCAGAACACCGGCACGATGAACCTGAACTTCTTCCGGCTGAACGGAACGTCTGGTGGTGCTCTCACGACGTTCGCGAATGATGCGAATGGTGCCATGACGATCGACTCGTTCATCATCGGCGACGGCGGCTTCGGGGCGTTCACCAACAACGGCGGTCGGTTGACGGTCACGAACAACTTCGGCCAGTTTTCCGTCGGCCGTGCCACCGGCAGCACGACCGGCACGAGCACATTCACCGTCGCGTCGGGCACAGTGACCGTCAATGCGGATGGTTCCAATTCCACGTTCCGGCTCGGTGCGTGGAGCAGCGCGTCGAATACGGCAGGCGTGATCAACCTGAATGGCGGCCTGTTTGAGACCGTTGCCGGCATCGCGAAAGCCACGAGCAGCGGCACGAATAATTCCGCGTTTGTGAACTTCGCCGGCGGTACACTCCGCGGCCTGACGAACGGCGCGACGCTCCTCAATGGCAACCTCACGGGTGTCGCCCTCAACGCCGGTGGCGGCACGATCGACCTCGGCCCCGGCATCACGAATACGATCGCTGCTTCCATGAGCGGGGCGGGCAGCCTTACAAAAACCGGTGCAGGTCGGCTTATCCTCTCCGGCTCCAACACGTTCACCGGTCTGACGACCGTTTCGACCGGAGAGTTGACCGTCAACGGTGCGCTCGCGGCAGGTGGTGTCAGCGTGTCGTCGGGGGCGGTGCTTGCCGGTTCCGGCGTCATCGGCGGGCCGGTCAACGTCCTCGCTGGAGGCATCGTGGGACCGGGCAACAGCCCCGGCACGCTCACGGTGAACGACGCCTTCTCCTTGGCGGGCACGTCGGTCTTGGCGTTCGAACTCAACGCGGCCAACACGACGAGCGGAGGCGGGATCAACGACCTGATCACCGGCGTGACGAATCTCACGCTCGGCGGATTCCTCGATATCACGGGCTCGGGCGACTGGACGAACGTCACCAACGGCTCGTCGTGGCGGCTGTTCAATTACTCCGGCACGCTCACCAACAACGGCCTCGCAATCCGCACGGCACCCACGCTCGCCGCGGGACAGTCGTTCCAGATCTCCACGGCCACGGCAAACCAGGTGAACGTGGTCGTCGTGCCGGAGCCGGGCACATTTGCCTTGGCTGGCCTCGGTGCCGCTCTTGCCGGATGGATGACCTGCCGGCAGCGACGGAGCTAGTTTCTCGCTGGTCGGGCGACTCTGCCGCGAGCACGTCGATCGCGACGACGGCCCGGGAACACGTGGTTGCAGTGAACCTGTCCCCACGGCCAGTTGCCACCGTTTTCGTTGGCGGTTTCATTGAAGAGAGACCGATACCACTCCAGCCACGAGAGCGACCGCACCCATGACACCGTTTCGCAGCCCGGTCTTCTCCCGCCGGCACTTCCTAAGTGGCGCGGGCGTGAGCATCGCGCTGCCTTGGATGGAAACGCTGTCGCGGGCAGCGGAGCCCGCAGCCGTGCAGCGGTTCGTGTGCGTCGCCAATCCCTTCGGGATGGTCGCCGATGCCTTCTTCCCTACTGAGCAAGGCCTCGGAGCAACGCTCCCGACGAACCTCGCCCCGCTCGAGCCCCTGCGCGGGAAGTTCACCGTGTTCTCGAACCTCGACCATGGCACCTCCGGCGGCCACGGACTCACGCACACGTTCCTTTCCGGCGTCAAGTCGTCAGAGGCCCCGGGGATGCCGGACGGCAACATTTCGCTCGACCAGTTCCTCGCGCGAAGCGTGGCCGGCCAGACGCGGTTCCCGGTGGTCAACACGGCTGCCGGGCCGGCGGCAGAAGGTGCCGTGGAACTCTGCTGGACCCGCACGGGCGTCGCCGTGCCGCCGATCATGAAGGTGTCGCAGGTCTTCAAGATGCTGTTCCTGGAGCAGCCCCCCGAGCAGACGGCGCAGCAAGCGGTGGACTACGACCGACAAGACTCGATCCTCGACGCCGTATCTGGGCAGGCCACCCGAATGAACCGCCGGCTGTCGGGCCGCGATCGGGCGAAGCTCGATCAATACTTCACGGCCATCCGCGAGGTGGAGAAGTCGATCGCCATGGAAAAAGCCTGGCTCTCGAAGAGCCGGCCGCGGGTCGATTTCAAGGAGCCGACCGACGGCCCCGTGACGCAGCAGGTTCCGATCCTGTTCGACCTCATTGCGCTCGCCCTCGAGACCGACACCACCCGCGTGGCCACGATCGAGGTTCCGGGCTCGTTCGACGCCAAGGCGGTGGGCGTGGCAGGGCACTACCACGGCCTCTCGCATCACGGAAAGGATCCGACGCTCATGGCCGGCCTGCGGAAGGTGGAGCACTACCAGCTTGTGCATCTCGCGAAGTTTCTGACCCGGCTCGAACAGGCCGGCCTGCTCGATACCACGCAGGTGCTCTTCGGCAGCGGCATGGGGGATGGCAGCGCCCACACAAACCAAAACCTCCCGGTTCTGCTCGCAGGCGGCGGCCACAAGCACGCCACGCACGTGATCCTGCCGGCCGAGAAGGGAAAGCGGGTGCCGCTTTCAAACCTCTATCTGTCGATTGCGCAGCGGTTTGGCGTCGAGGCGGAGTCATTCGGCAAGAGCACCGGCACGTTCGGGGCACTGTCATGAGCGTGCGGCTGCTCGGCGCGGCTCTGGTGGCATTCGCCGCATCAGCCGTGGGCAGCGCTGCCGAGGCCACCGGACGCACGCCAGCCGGTCCGTCGGCTGCGATCGACAGCTGCGTTCAGGGCTTCATGGCCAAGCACTGCATGGCCTGCCACGACGACGCCACCCGCGAAAACGGCGTGTCGCTCGAATCGCTCGGGAATGCCGTCACCGACGCCACGGCTGCCGGCTGGCTCAAGGCCCTCGAGCAGATCGAGCGGGGCACGATGCCACCGCCCGAGGAGGAGCAGCCGGGCTCAGCCGAGCGACAGGCCGCGGCGCTCGCGCTCGAGCAGGCAGTCGTGGCCCATGCACGGAGCAAGCCCGCCCGCGACACGGCCGTGCTGCGGCGGCTCAACCGCACCGAATACCGCCGCACGCTCGAAGAACTTCTCGACTTGGATCTGAGCGGCCGCGACCCGACCCGCGTCTTTCCTGACGACGCACTCTCACACGGCTTCGCGTCCGATGGTGAAAAGCTCGTGACCTCGAACTTCCTCCTGCGGCAGTATCTCGCCGCAGCGAAGGATGTCGTCGGTCGGGCCGTGCATTTCGAACCCCGGCCCGAGGAGCGAGCGATCACGCTCAAGCCGCCGTTCGACGCGGAATCGTGGGGCATTCGCTATGCCGAGTGGGAACTTGCCGCCGCAAAATCCCCCTGGGCGCGGCCGTATTCCACGCTCGATCTGCGGGGCGGCTGCATTCCGCTCTGGAACATGCGACAGGGCGTGCTCGTTGCCGGGTGGTATTCGATCCGCGTGCTCGCCGAAGCGAAATTTCGCCGGGGCGACATGGACCCCGGCAAGATATACGACAAGTCGCTGTTCGATCCCGCGGAGCCGCTGCGGCTGTCGATGACGCTCGGATCGCTCGTGGGCATCGACCCCGCGAACCGCGACGCCATCCGGACTGAATTGATCAGTCCCCGCGGCCGCGGCGGTGACGGGCAGCCCGTCGCGGTGTGGGACGTTCCCGACGATGTGCCCACGTGGCTCGAATGCCGCGTGTGGATGGAGGCCGGGCAGTTTCCCAAATTCGAATACGTGAACGGCCCGACGAACAGCGACTATCGGATGGACTATTACCTTTCCGAAAACCGCTACACGCTGCTCGACAAACAGCAGCTTGCCGATTTCGAGGCCGCGGACAAGCCGCTCGGCTGGGCCACGCCCATCTTTTTCGAGACCCCACGAATCCGCGTGCACAAAGCCGAGGTCACGGGGCCGCTCAACGACCAGTGGCCGCCTCCGAGCCACCGCGCCATCTTCGGCGACAGGCCCTACGAGTCGGCGGCCGCGGGCGACGTGCTGCGGTCATTCGCCGCACGGGCCTGGCGGCGGCCGGTGGCGGCTGACGACGTGGCGCCGATCCTGGATCTCGTGCGGGCCGGCGAACAGGCCGCCCTGAAGGCCGGCACGCCTGCCGAGCAGGCCGCGCAGCAGGCGATCGTGGAGGGCATTCAGGCGGTGCTCTGCGCGCCGGAATTCCTCTTCCGTGAGGAGAAGGGTGACTTCCTCGACGGCCATGAGATCGCCTCGCGGCTGTCGTATTTTCTCTGGTCGGCCCCGCCGGATGCCGCGCTCCTCTCCCACGCCGTCGCAGGCGATCTCGTCCGGCCGCAGGTGCGCAGGCAGGAAGCGGAGCGGCTGCTCGACGATCCCCGATCCGACACCTTCGTCAACGAGTTTCTCGACGGCTGGCTGCGGCTGCAGAAGCTCGGCTCGATGGCGCCGTCTGGTTTCGAGGTCTACTCCAACGACAAACTCGAGCCGGCGATGCGGAAGGAGACGCGGCTGTTCTTCAAGCGGCTCCTGCGGACCAACGGCCCGATCGCCGACCTGCTCGACTCCGACTACACGTTCGTCAATCGGGCCCTCGCGAAGCATTACAGGCTCGACTGGAAGACGACGGAGGCCGACCTCGGCAAGCCCGTGGACGGGCTCACGGCGGACGACCTCCGCACCGACGCCGCGGGCCACGCGCCCTCGCAGGGCTTCGTGCGGGTGAAGCTCCCCGACCGGCGCCGCGGCGGCGTGCTCGGGCAGGCAAGCGTGCTCACGCTCACCGCCAACGGCGTCGACACGTCTCCCGTGGTCCGCGGGGCCTGGGTGCTGGAAAACATCCTTGGCGCCCCGCCGTCACCTCCGCCCCCGAACATTCCCGTCGTCGAGCCCGACGTGCGGGGCACGACCACGATCCGTGCCCGGCTCCAAGCGCATCGCGACAATCCTGCCTGCTATTCCTGCCATCGCCACATCGATCCCCCCGGGTTCGCCCTCGAAAGCTACGACGCCATCGGCACGTTCCGCAGCAGCTACTACTACCCAGCCACCGACAAGAGCCTGCCCCTCGATCCGGGTGGAGAATTCGATGGCGTGCCGTTCAAGGGCGTGGCCGGCTTCAAGGACCAACTGCTCCAGCGGCAGCCGCAGTTTGCCCGTTGCCTTGTGGAGAAGCTGCTCATCCACATGCTTGGCCGTGAATTGACGGCGGCGGATCGGCCTGCCATCCGCGCAATCGTGGACCGTGACGCGGCCGACGGCTTCCGGCTTCGCGATCTCGTGCTGCTCTGCTGCGAGAGCGATCTGCTCATTCAAAAATGAGGCCGCCGATGATGCACGTGCCCATGGCTGGCGGTCGTCGCCTCGTCGTCGCCCTAGCCGCATGTGCCTTGCTCGCCGTGTACCCCGGCATCGCCAGTGTCGCCGTTGCCCGGGACGTGTCGAAGCTCACCACGCTCACGGTCGAGCAGGCGACCGAGTTGGCGGCGAAGAAGCCAGCGACGATAGCCGGGCTGGATGGTTACTTTTGGCGGTTCGATTCGCTGACGAGCCTCACGCCCGAGGTGGCGGAGGTGCTCGTGAAGCCGAAGGTGAATCTCTCGTTCAACGGTTTGACAGAACTCTCACCGGAAACGGCAAAGGTGCTCGCCGACCACGCCGCATCGCCCGCCTTCGGCACAGCCGACCTGCGGCTTAATGGACTGAAAAGGCTCGCTCCCGAGGCGGCCAAATCGCTCGCCGCGCACCAAGGCATGGTGCTCCTGTACGGGCTCGAGAGGCTCAACTCCGTGCCGCTCGCGCAGAAGCTCGCCCGGCAGTGGGGCGAATTGCGGCTGGGCCTTACGGAACTCTCGCCAGCGATCGCGGCAGAACTCGCGAAGCACCGCGGCACGGAAGTCTCGAAGAAGGAAGGACCGCAGCATCGCATCGACCGGGCCGTCTCCGTGCTGCGCATCGACAGGCTCGCATCACTCACTCCCGAGACTGCCGAGGCACTCGCTGCGCACGAAGGGGTGCTCGTGCTCAACGACCTCACCTCACTCGATCCCGAGGTGGCTGCCGCGCTCGCCAAACGCGTCGGCAACCGCAAACTCAATCGCCCCGGCACGCTCGTCCTGAATGGTCTGACCCGCATCTCCGTGGAATCCGCCGCAGCGCTGGCGAGGTTCTCCGGCGAGCTCGTCCTCAAGGGGATCACCGATCTGGATTCCCCGACGGCAGCTGCGTTGGCTACACACAAAGGCCGGCTCCACCTCATGGGTCTGACCACTGTCAGTCCAGAGGTCGCGGCCGCGCTCAGAAAGCATCCTGCGGTGCTCCTGCCGAGGAAGCCCGCGAGCAATTCCTGATGCCAAAAAGATAGCAGAACCGGGAGATCGCCCATCATGACTGGCAGATCATTGCTTAGCGGAAAAACCCATCCATTCCGGTGATGTCGAAGGTAAAAACCGAACATCCCGGATGGATCAAGAACCGGGGAGAACGTCAGTTGCGCAGGGCATCGAGATCGGCACGCCGCGTTGCGGCGGCGGGTGCGTTCGGCGAAGTGGAAATGACCGCGAGATCCGCCGGGCGTCAATGTCTTTCGCGACCGCGCTGGGGGCGGAAGATCGACAGGCTCCACTCGACCACCGTGGCCCGCGTGGCCAGCCGCACCGCGAGGGACACCAGATAGTTCATCCAGCCCGAGATCACGTACTGCCGACCCGCGTCGAACGCCGCGAGCCCGGTGCTGACCACCGTCTGCACGTCCTGCCCGCGCTTCCGCTCGGCCCAGCCGGGAACGCCGGAATGGTCGAAGAACTCGGTCCGCGTCGTTCCGGGGCAGAGCGTCGTCACGGTGACCCCGCGAGGCCGCAGTTCCGCCCACAGGGCCTCGCTGAAGTGCAGCACGTAGGCCTTGCTCGCCGCGTACACCCCCATGTAGGCGACGGGCTGGAACGACACGATCGACCCGATGTTGATGATTCCCCCGTGCCCGCGGCGGACCATCTCCTGCGCCGCCGAGAGCGTCAACTCGGTCAGGCACGTGACGTTGACCTGGATCAACTCCAGGGCCCGCCCGACGTCGGTCTCCTCCACTGCCGACACCATCCCGAACCCCGCGTTGTTGACCAGCAGTTCCACCGCGATGCCCCGGCGGGCAACCTCGGCGAGCAGCTCCTGTGCCGCACGCGGCTGGGACAGGTCGGCGGACACGATCTCGCAGCGGGTGCCGTGGGCCGCCTCGAGTTCCTGCGCCAAGGCCTGGAGGCGATCCTGACGCCGGGCCACCAGCACGCAGTGCATGCCCCGCGCCGCCAGCTGCCGGGCGAACTCGGCTCCGATCCCCGAGGAGGCCCCGGTGATAAGGCACCAGTGACCCGCGTAGGCTTTCAACACGATGTGAGACCCGCGGTGGATGTGGGTGAGCAGCTCGGAAGCATAGCCCTGCCAACGGCCCGACCGCCAGCGGTTGCCGCGGCACCGAGTCGGCTCCCGGCCGCGTTCAGCCGATGGTGGCCACCACGGTGGCGAGGTGCCGTTCGAGTTCCGGCGGCAGGCCGCCGGCCCGGATGGCCTCGTCCACCTGGGTCCGCAGCGCCTCGACGCATTCATCGGGGGTGGCCTGCTCGGGCAGGCCGATGACCACGTCGAGCGCGACGTGGGAGTCGCCTGTGAGGAAGCGGAACAGCTGTGCAATCGACGCCACCAGCGGGCTCTTGGTGCTGGCGGCGGCATCGTCGAGCAGCGTGCCGAGGAGGGCCGAGTTGAGCGCGAGCCGACGCTGCACCTCGGCGGCGGTGGCGGCGCGGAAGCCGGGCTCCTTCTTGAGCGCCGCGAACCGCACCGCATCGATCACGAGCATCTCGAGGCGGTTGGGTTCCCGGGTCGTCACGGTCGCCACGGCCGGCTGGCCCCGCCACATCCCGATCTCGCCGAGCACGGTGGGCGCGGCGAGCACGGCCACCTGTCGCGGCTCCGCGTCGTCGCGGGCATGCATGACGACCAGGGGTGCGGTCGTGGAGAGCACGACGTACATCTCGCCCACCTGTTGTCCCTGTCGGATGAGTGCCTCACCGGGGGCGAGCTCGATCGACCGCCGCTCGAGCGGCGGGGTGCAGGAGGGGTCGGCGTCGAGGGCATGGAGCAGGATCGCGCCCACGAGCCGGTCGTCGATCGCGTCGTCGGTGTTGACGTGCACTGCCTCGTGATACGCCAGGTGGAGCGCGGCCACATCGGGTCGCAGGGCCAGCGCCTGCCGGGCCTGCGACTTGCCGCGAATGTCAGCGAGGGTTCGCTGTCGCTTCTGCCGTCGGTGCCATTCCTGCCGCCGCCGCTCCAGTTCCTCCGGAACCTCGCCGTCTGGAAACAGGAACTGCCTCGTCTCGGGGTCGATGTGCCGCGCGACGTGGGCAGCGGCGGTCGAGCCCGACATGAAGGCCGTGAAGGGCACGATGCGGTGGGCGATTTCCTGGGCCATCCGTCGAACACGAGGCGACGGGGGCCGCTCACGAAGCCGCTGGTCGTAGGCGTCGCGAAACCGCTCGTGGGCGGCCAGGTCGCGCGGCACCCGAGTCAGCCCGGTGGAGCCGGCGAGCTGATAGAGGATCGTGCACACCTGGCCGGCCAGCACCCGGCCGGCGGGGCTGTCGGAGGCGAGTCCGCAGAGGCCCAGCCCGCGGCGGATCGACTCGATGAAGGCGGTGGCGACATAGGCGTAGTCGGCCTCGTAGCCTGGCACGACGCAGACGCGGCCGTCGCTGACCGGCGTCACGACGCCGGCGACGTGGTGCCTGAGGTTGACCAGCCGAACGATCTCGTCGAACTCTGCGGATGCCCGGGAGAACGCAAACGCCCCCGAAAAAAAATCGCTGGTACCGCCGATCCGCTCTCCGGCGCGGAAATGGCCTTCGTTGCGAAACGACGTGGTCACGATCGAGCTCACCAGGAGCGTCCGATAGATGCCGCCCCAGGCGAAGCCCATGGCGTCGAAGGCGAATCGCCCTCGGTGGGCGACGAGGTTTCGCATCGTGCAGAACCGCCAGGCCAGTTGGCTGCCGACCTTCCGCCGCAGCGCGTCCCAGTCGCGGTCGGAGAGCTTGGGCAGCGGCCCGATCTCGTCAGCTGCCAGGAAGTCGTCGAGGGAGCCGCGGTTCGGCGGGCCTGCGCTAGGGGTGACGGGTGTCATGGGTGCGGGCGGAGGTACGTGAGAGACCGTCTGATGATCAAGGTTTCTGAAGCAGTCTAGCTGCCGGACGAGGCCCTGCGCGGGCCGTTGAGCAGGCTGCCGATCGGCGTGGAGCGCACGCCGTAGCGGTAGCTCAGGAGCAGCGCCGGCGTCACCAGCGCCATGACCACGAGAAACTTCAGGTCTGCCGGCACGGCCCACCGGCGAACGATCATCTGCGCCACCATCACCACCGGCGGGTGCACGATGTACATCCAGTACGAGGCGTCGGCCAACCATGACACGAGCGGGCTGGGCCGGGAGCAGAATCGGGAAAACAGCCCGATCAGTCCCAGCGATATCGCCCATGCGTAGGCGGGCTGCAGCACGCTCGCGAGCAGCCGGTCGTTCATGGTGGCGATGCCGATCAGGAAGAGCACGATCCCCGTCGGCAGGAGCAGCTTCCAGTGGCGGCCGAGCCGCGTATCGAGGCCCTCCGCGGCGAACGTGGCGACGCCGAAGAAGTAGAAGCAGGCGTAGAAGGCAAGCAGGTGTGGCCGCGGGAGAATCCCGAGCGACGTGTCGGGGCCGTAGCCCACCGCCATCGACATCCCCATCACCATCTGCGGCACGCACGAGGCCGCCACCAGCCACCAGCGTCGGCGGCCCGTCGGCACAAGGCCCGTCCAGGCGAGCGCCGCGAATGCGACGATGAGCCAGCACAGGAACCACAGGAACCAGAGGTGGTGGAAGATGTTCGTCTGCACGAGGTGCACCGACCACGAACCAACTCGCAGGCGGAGCCATTCCGCCGACAGGATCTCGGACCAGGCGAGCGTCGCTCGGTCGAGTGGGCCGCCGAGGGTGCCCTGTGGATTCGGCCCCGGGGGCAGGCAGTCACGCAGTCGCTCGCGGCCGGCGAGGATCTCCTCGACGCCGACCGGATTCATGTCGATGAGGGGCGCGAATTCGCTGACGAGATCGGCCGGCTGGCTCATCATCGCCGCAGGCAGCCGGCCGACGATGTTCGTGGCGTTCGGGTCCGCGCCCCGCTCCATGAGGAGCCTCGCCGCTTTGTCCCGGCCAAAGTAGGTGGCCAGGTGGAGCGGCGCGTTGCCGGTGCGATCGCAGCTATTGGCTTCGCCGCCGGCGTCGAGCACGGCTGCCACGATGTCCGGGTCGCCCCGCATCGTGGCCCAGTCGAGTGGCTTGAGGCCCCAGAGAGCGTCCTCGCGATCGGCCGCTCCGGGGGCCGCGAGCCGCCGGCGCACCGCTGCTTCGTCGCCTGAGAGCAGGTCGACAACGGTGGGATCGCGCTGGTTCGTCCGCAGCGCATAGCCCTCGATCACCGTGTCGAGCGGCACGATCGTCGCCGTGGCGATGATCAGCGGCAGGAAGATCCGCATGAACCGCTGCTCGAGCAGGCTCGCGAGCCCGCGGCGGCGAAAGACGAGCATCGTGAAATAGCCGCTCAGCAGGAAGAACAGCGGCATCCGGAAGCCGTGTACGGCCGCGATCAACAGGACGAGCACGTCGCTCCGTTCGACGTCTCGCACGGGCCAGGGAAACGGCACGAAGCTCAGCGCCGCGTGCAGGGCGACGCCCAGCAGCATGGCGAAGCTGCGCAGGGCATCGAGGTCGGTGCGCCGTGTCGTGACGACAGGTGCGTTCGCCGGAGTGGAAATGAAATCGAACTCCGCTGGGCGACAATGTGCCTGAGGACCAAAGGATAGGTCGGCCAATGGCACTTCGACCAGCGTCGGCCGAGCGGAGCGGACCAGATGTCAAACCAGCCGCACATCCCCCGCCTGAAGGCTGGACTCAGAGGCGGGGAGTGCCAAGGAAAAAACCGGCCCGGCCCGCAGTCGCTTGGGCGAGTTTCCGGGCTCGGAAGAGCACCCACGCCGCCGGAACCGACCGCGGCGTCGTCGCATCATGCTGTCATCACCAGTCAAACGCCTGCGGGAGTACCGTTGAACGTCCTCTCCCTTTCTTGACTCTTTGAGGTCACCCGCACCGGCTGGGCCGGGGGGGGAGCCGTCGACTGGTTCACTTCGAGATAGGCCTCGAGCAGGAGCTGAAACGGCCCCTCACCACGTTGGTCCCCGCCGCAGCGGCGAGCCAACCAGCGGGCCGCCCGCTCGCCCAGGTCGGAGGAACGTTGGCAGACGGCCGTATAGATCGGATAGGTCATGTGCCGCGTGTCGTCCCCGTCGTCGACACCGACGATCGACAGTTCATCCGGCACGCGGACCCCGAGTTCGACCGCCCGGCGGAGGGCACCCGCGGTCATCAGGGGATCCGTGAAGAAAATCGCCGTCGGCGGGGCCGCATTCGACAGGAATGCATTCAGTGCTGCCGCGCCGCCGGCGACGTCGGCTGGCCGACTGATGTGCAGTTGGTCGTCCAACTCGATCCCCGCGCCCTCCAGCGCGGCTCGGTACCCGTCGTACCTGTCCCGGTGGTCGCGATCCATGACATTGTTGCGGCAAAATCCGATCCGTCGATGCCCGAGGCCGATCAGGTGCTGCACTGCATCTTGGGCGGCATTCCGAGAGCAACAGCAGGCGAAGTTGACGTCTTCCTCGTCGTAGCGGTCGGCAATCACCGCGACGTCCACACCGTCTTTCGCGATATCGATCGCGACGTGGTGCGTTTCGTCATCGACCCGGAGAATGAGGCCGTGAACCCCACGGCCCGCAAGGAATGAGCGGTAGGACTCGCCGTGGAGCCGCTGCTGAAGGTCGACAAACATGACGTCGGCCCTCGCTTCGCGCGCGCCCCGCACCATCCCGGCGAGGATGAGAGAATCGTAGCCCGTGAACTGCGGCCAGGCATATTTGTTGAGGAACGCAACTCCGAGGGTGACGGAGCCCACCCGCGGGGCCGACCGGCCGCGGCCGTAGCCGAGGCGGCGGGCCTCCCGCAAGACACGGTCGCGAACCCGCTCGCTGATCCGGGACGATCCGCTGAGGGCACGGGAAACGGTCGACGGCGCAACCCCAAGATTAGTTGCGATCTCTCGGACGGTGGTCATGGGTTCCTCGAGGAAGAAGTGGGGGGCGGGCCCTCGGCGGCAGGATGATCGGCGTCGATCCCTGTGAAGATAGCTTCGGTGAGTCCGTCCCTCCGATGGCTGAGCACGGCGATTCCGACAGGGCATGGCCCCGCGAGTGCCGGCACGGTCAGCGGGAGGCCGACGTGCCGCCAGCCGTCGTCTCCGGCAAGATACTCGCCGACGATCACGTCACCGCGCCGGCTCAGCCGCAATCGTGTGGGGAGCGGCACGGCTTCGACCGACTCTTCGGCCATCCGTCCGCCAGGCCGGTCACGATGTCCGAGCATCACCCGGCCATCCGGAATCACGTGAACCATCACGTGCGCGGCTTCGGGCGAGAGATCGCTGCGAACCATCAGCCCCGCCTTGGCAAAGTCGTCGGTGTCGCCGAGGCTCGTGACGGTGGCCGTGAGCGTGAAATCACCAGTTTCCGGTCGGTGCACAAATCGAAACGAGTCGGCCTCTCCCCAGATGTCGGAACCTCCGCCGTACACGGCCAGGACGCCGTCGGCGTCGAGCCGCTGGCCGCCCGGAACGGCATCACCGATATCGATTGGCGTCCAGCCGGCGATGTCATCTTCGTGGGGCGCCGCGGGCAGAGGGCGCGGCGGGACGGGCAAGGGCACGGCAACGGGTTCGTCCCGCGTCAGCGCCAGCCGCAACGGTTCGTCAATCACATACTCCATCGTGGCAAAGGAGCGAAAGTAGTCCGCGATCGCTTCGCTGCTGGCGCTTCGAAAATCAGGCGGCTCGAGAGGCCGGGCGTTGCTGACCAGGTGCCAGTTGTCGTCGATCACGCCGCCCCGGCGGTCGAGCAACTTGTACGACCACATGATGGCGGCCCAGCCGAGCTTGCCATATTCGTCAAAGTACCGTCGCGTGAGGTTTCCGCCTCCGAGCCGCTCAAAGACCGGATTCCATTCGCCGATCAACATCGGGGTCTGAACTGCCCGCAGCTCCGCCTGCTTCTCGGGGAGCAACCGGTGGATGAAGTTCGCGTGGGTGCGAAGGGTGGGTGGGGAGCCGAAGATCCCCGGGTAGTGATGCTCGGTGAACGCGACGTTTGTCCAGCCGTGCTCGTGCGGGTTGCCGTAGAAGCCGTGACCTCCCCAGAGTGGCGCCGGGGCAAAAATGATGTGCCGAGCATCGACCTGCCGGATGGCGTGATAGATCTCCTCGAAGATCGTCCTGAGTTGGGGCCGCACGTCGGTCTTCATGTCTCCAAACGGCTCGTTGATCACGTCGTAGCCCGCCACCGACGGGTGGTCACGGTACCGCTCTGCGATCGTCTGCCAGAGCGAGACTGTGCGGGCCACGCAGTCGGGATCACTCCAGAGTCGGTTCTGGCCGATCCGACCGGTGGGGTGATCGATGCTCTGGCCACCCGGCACGCCATGCATGTCGAGGATCAGATGGATTCCGGCCGTCTCCGCCATCCCGACGGCGTGGTCCAGCCAGGCGAGGCCGTCCTCGCGGCAGGTGCCCGGATGCTCCTGATCCTCCACGAGCCTGTGGTCGAAGGGCACGCGGACAACATTGAAACCGAAGGAGCGGATCACATCAAAGTCACGGGGCGTGATCCAGTTGGCCCGATACAGCTGCATCAACCGGTTCTTCTCGTCCTCGCCGAAACGCTCGACGAGGTTGGTCTCGAAGGCGTGCTGATCGGGGAACTCCCGCTCATCGACCGCCAGCATCCACATCTCGAGCAAGAGCCAGTTTCCGAGGTTGCATCCCCGGAGCAGCACCGGTTCACTCGCGGCATCGACGAACCGCTCCTCACTCGTCCGAATCCACGGCAAATCGGCAGCCGGGCCGGCGGCCGGCACCCCACCTGCCCCCACCAACAATGCGACCGTCGTGGCGACCGTCGTGTGCGCAACGCGTCTCAGAAGACCTCGCAGCACGGCAGCCGGTGCACAGTGTGGCGACACGATCACGCTTCGAAACGATTAAAAACCGCCAACGGCACGCAACCCGCGATTTTAGCCGCAAGCGCCTTGCCGACCCTCCACGAGCCAATCCACCCCCGGCTTCAGAACTGGGAAGCCGCCGGGCCAGAGGTGATGCAACATTGTGCAACAATCCGCGTCTAAACATATCCGAGACGTTTTCAAAGTCAAATTATCGTGCACCATGTTGTTTTTTTGTTGCCTTGCTTACTGCCGCTTGGTACGCTCTGCTGCGAGACTCAACGAACGGCGTTCCTCACGGGGTTGTTCGGCCCCCGACGGAGCGTCGGCAAAATCTTTTCTTCCTGGGGGGAATCGGTCATGAGAATTGCTACTCAAGCGGGTCCGTCATGGCTGGTGATGCTACCCGCGTTGATTGCGGTGTCGTGCGCTCTCTCCGCCGCCAACGCGCAGGAGAACTTCTGGACCGGGACAACCAGCACGGATTGGAATACCGCGGCAAACTGGAGCCTCGGCAATGTCCCTACGGGGCAAAACGCGATCGTCGACACCGCGCCGGCGAACATCGCCACCATCTCCGCGGATATCTCGGCAACGCCCAACGACATCGTCGTGCGGGGCGGCGGCCGCCTGGATCACACGGCGGGAACCGCCGGCACCGGTGGCGGCAACTGGATGTTCGTAGGCCAGAACAACACGGCGGGAACCTACAACCTCGCCAATACCGGCTCGGCAGGGGGCGGCATCACGGGCTTTGCCCAAGGGACCGGCTCGCTCAATGCCACGGGCAACCTGCTCGTCGGCGCCTTCGGCGACAGTCGGACCGGGACGGTGCGGGTGAACACCAGTGGCACGCTCGCGGTGTCGGGGGAATTCTTCATCGGCGACTCGCAGAACAGTGTGGGCGACTTCAGCCTCGAAACGGGTGTGCTGACCGCCAACAACAAGATTTTCGTGGGCAACAACCGGGGCGTCGGCACGCTGACGATGTCGGGCGGCACGCTGACGAAGACCGGCGGCGACGAGACGTTCGTGGGCCGCGACAACGGCACGGGAACGCTTGCTCAGAGCGGTGGCACCGTGACGCTGAACCACAATCTCTACGTGGGGCAGGGCGGAGGGGCGAACGGCACCTACACCATCAGCGGCAATGCAGTGCTGAACATCGGGCGGGATTTTGTTGTCGGCCGCGAGAGCGGCACGGGCGCGCTCACCATGACGGGCGGCACGATCACGAAGACCGGCGACGAGAAGTTCATCGTCGGCCACAACAATGGCGTGGGCGTCGTGGCGCAAAGCGGCGGGGCAATCAGCATCAACAACGAACTCTACATCGGCAATGAAAACGCCGGTGCGTCGGGGACATACACGCTGAGCGGGGCGGGATCGCTCAGCGTGGCGAACGAGGTCGTCGTGGGCCGGGAAAGTGGCACAGGCGTTTTGAACGTGAACGGCGGCACGATCACCACCACCGGCAATGGCAACATGTACATCGGCCGCCGCAACGGCACCGGAACGCTGAATCAAACGGCCGGTGTGATCAGCGTGATCAAGGAGTTTGGCGTGGGAACGCGAGACGACAACAAGATCGGCACCGGCTCCTACAACCTGAGCGGAGGCTCGTTGGCAGCGACGAACAACATCTTCATCGGCAAGGAGCTGGGCTCTTCCGGCACGATGACGATGACCGGCGGCACCATGAGCACGAGCGACAAACTGCAGATCGGCCACAACCAGGCGACGGGACTTCTCGCCCAGAGCGGTGGCACCGTGAACGTGCAGAACGAGGTCTATATCGGCAATGAGAACAGCGGCTCATCCGTGGGCACCTACACGCTCAGTGGTTCGGCGGAACTGAATGTCGGCAACGAGGTGTTCGTGGGCCGCGACAATGCCACGGGCACCCTCAATCTCAATGGCGGCACCGTGACGACGAAAAAGGTCGAAGGCGGCACCGGCAGTGCGACCGTCAACTTCAATGGCGGCATGCTGAAAGCCCGGGAGAACCAGGGGGCCTTCATCGCGAACCTGGATGTGGCGAATGTGCAGGCCGGCGGGATCAAGATCGACAGCAACGGATTCAACGTCGCCACCAGCCAAGCTCTGGGCGGCTCGGGCGGACTCGAAAAATCGGGGGCCGGCAGCCTGACATTGAGTGCGGCGAATACCTATTCGGGGGCCACCGCCGTCACGGCCGGAATGCTCTTTGTCAACGGCGCGCTCGCCAATGGCGCGGTGCAGGTGGATGCCGGCGCCACGCTCGGCGGCTCAGGCGTGATCGGCGGGACGGCCACCATCGACGGCGTGTTGTCGCCTGGCACCAGTCCGGGGGTGCTCTCGGTGAATGCGCTCGTCTTGGGTGGCGCGAGCACGTCGATCTTCGAGATCGACGGCACGACGCGGGGCACACAGTACGACGGTTTGAACATCACCGGCGGCACCGGTCCCACCTACGGCGGCACGCTGTCACTCGTGTTTGGCAACGCGTCGGCCTTCGGCAACACGGACGTGTTCAACCTGTTCGACTTCTCCGGCGTTTCGGACGGTGATTTCAGCAGCGTGGCATCGACCGGGTTCTACAGTGGCACGTGGTCGGTATCGGGTGACATCTGGTCGCTCCAGTCCGGTGGCCAAACGCTCGAGTTCAGCGAGTTGACGGGCGATGTCAGTGTCGTGCCCGAGCCAACCGCCCTCACGCTGCTCGGCGTTGGCGTCGTCGCCGCCGTCTGGGCCCGCCGCCGGCGTGTCTAGTTCGACCCCAGAAGAGCTGGTTTCAGCGGTTGTCTCATGAAAAAGCATCACGGTTTCACGTTGGTGGAGCTGCTGGTTGTGATCGCGATCATCGCGGTGCTCATCGGGCTGCTCCTGCCGGCGGTGCAATCAACCCGCGAGTCCGCCCGGCGAATGCAGTGCAATAACAGTCAAAAACAGTTGGGCCTCGCACTCCACGGCTATCATGAAGCGCGTAAGCGCCTACCCTACCGCCAAGGAGGATTGTGGTCTCAGAGCTCGTGCCGGATGAGTGGGCTTGTCTTGCTGCTTCCGTTCCTCGAGCAGACACCGCTGTTTGACAGGATCGCGGCGAACAACTTCGGCCCCTGGCCGTGGGATGGCTCTGCTCACTGGCAGACCCAGGTCGTCGGCTTTCTGTGCCCGAGTGATGGTGCAGCCGGCACGAAGCAGCCAAGCGAGCATGGTCGCACGAACTATGTGTTCAGCGTCGGCGATACCATTCCCTGGGAATGGGTGGGGGACGAAGAAAATCGTGGCCCTTTTGACTACAGCGGAGGTGATCTTGCAAACAACGGACGCGTGTTCGCGTTTCACCAGATTTCCGACGGGCTGAGCAAGACACTCGCCATGAGCGAGCGCTGCGTCGGCGTCGACGGTGGTTCGCTCAAAGGCGGGATCGTCGAGCACTACAGCGCGCTGACGTCGAATCCAGATACTGCCAGCCCGATTGCCTGCCTGTCTCAGATCGGGGCCGGTGGGCGTTATGTCGCCGGTGGCAACACCCACGTGTGGGCCGGGCGGCGATGGAACGATGGAAGGCCGGCATTCGTTTCGTTCAATACGATCATCGGTCCCAACGGACCGTCGTGCTGGGAGGGCGGCTCGGATGCCAATCGTGGCCTTGCCCCACCGACCAGTTACCATCCGGGCGGAGTGAATGCCCTGCGACTCGACGGTTCGGTGGTCTTCCTCCTCGACACAATCGACACGGGCGACCTTTCTCGGCCATGCCCGCGAAGCGGCCGTTCGCCGTATGGTGTCTGGGGTGCCATGGGATCGAGGAGTGGCGGCGAGTCGGAGACAATTCAGTGATCGGCGATTACCGCTTTGAAACGAGACCAGTGAAGGTGAACACCAATGAATGGGCGAGTTGCACCGTTTTCCTTTGTGTCGGCCTGTGGTTTGTCGGTATAGCGGGCTGCGGCCCACGAACGAGGCTCGAAGGCTTGGCTCCCGTTGAGGGAACCGTGACGTTTCGGGGTAAGCCTGTTGAAGGGGCATCCGTGGTCTTTGTTCCCGCGACGGCTGGCAAGCGGGCAGCAGTTGGGACGACCGACGCCACTGGACGATTCAGGCTCACCACGAAAGATCCTGGCGATGGCGCCCTTCCCGGCGCCTACGCGATTGCCGTGAGCAAGACGGAGGCCAGTGGTGGACTTTCCGCCGCTGAAGCCGAGCAGTGGTCGCGGAATCGAGAGAACTTTGGTAGGTATCCTCCGCCACCCAAGATCACCGAGCATCTGCCGGAAAAATACAAGGCGGCGAATACATCCGGTTTTCAGGCGACGGTGACCGGTGGACGAAATACAGTCAATCTTGCGCTGGAGGAATGAGCGCGGGGGGAAGGGACGGCAGCGGGCAGGTTGTCGCAGGCAACACGCCTTCGACCCATGCGAGTGGCGACGTTCTCGGCCGCACGGGGCGATCGTTCGCCGTGCCGTGCGACTCGGCTCGCATCCCAGGAAGAAGATCGCATGGCGGCTCGTTCCGGCGGCATGAAACTCTCGTTCGGCGAAAAGTTTGGCTACGGCCTGGGCGACACGGCGAGCAATTTCGTGTGGGCACTGATGATGAACTTCATCATGTACTACTACACGGACATCTTCGGGATCACCGCCGCTGCCACCGGCACGATGCTCTTCTTCGCCCGATCGACCGACGGCTTCTTCGACTTCTTCGTAGGTGCCGTGGCCGACCGCACGCATTCCCGCTGGGGACGCTTCCGACCGTGGCTGCTCTGGCTATGCCTGCCGCTGGCGATCGTCTTCGTGCTGGCCTTCACGACCCCGAGTCTGACGGGCGGACAGAAGCTCGTCTGGGCGTGGGTGACCTACAACCTCTTGATGCTCACCTACTCCGCCATCAACATCCCGTACGGCGCCCTCTCCGGCGTGATGACCGACGATCCGCTCGAGCGGACGAGCCTCAACGCCTACCGCATGGGCCTGGCCCAAGTTGGTGGAATCATCGCCAACACTGGGTTCCTGCCGCTCGTCGCCCTCCTGGGTGGCAGCAACCCGGCTCGCGGCGCACAGCTCACGGTACTCGCCTTCAGCTTCGCGGCGGTGGCACTGTTCCTGGTGTGCTTTGCCGCAACCCGCGAACGGATTCAGCCGCCCGCGGCTCAAAAGACGCGGTTGATCGACGATGTTCGCACGCTCCTCGCGAATCCCCACTGGATCATGATGTTCCTCGTCGGGACAGTGAACATCGCGCTCGCGGTGGTCCGGGGGTCGGCCGGCATCTACTACCTCAAGAACTACCTCGGCTGGGACAACGTGCGGCTGCTGGGCTATTTTCCAGCGATTCCGCTCTATTTCTTTCTCGGCGGTCTTGCCATGATCGGCGGTGCCATGCTCACGAGATTCGTGGTGTCGGCGATTGGCAAGAAGCGGGCCTTCATCGCCAGCATGGCGGCGACGGCGCTGACGGCGATTCCCTTCTACGGCCTGCTCCCCGAACAGGCCGGCCTGATCTTCACGTTCCACCTGCTGGGCACGGTCGCGGCGGGTATCAACGCCACGCTCTACTGGACGCTCGTAGCCGACACGGCCGACTACGCCGAATGGAAGTTTGGCGCCCGCACCACCGGCATCATCTTCTCGGCAACGACATGCGCACAGAAGGCGGGCATGGGCATTGGTGCCGCCTGCGCGGGCTTCCTGCTCGACCACTACGGCTACGTGCCCAATGTCGAACTATCGGCAAACGCCAAGCAGGGAATCCTGCTGATGATGAGCCCGATCCCGGCGGTGGGATTGCTCCTGCTGGCGGGCGTATTTTGCCTCTACGGCCTGACCGAGGGCGTGTGTCGGACGATGCGGGACGACCTTGTGGCCCGCCGGCTCACTCGATAGTCCTTCATGGCGGCGGTCCGACGTGCCAACAGCAAGCCGGCGTTCGATCTCAACAAGAAAGATCTTCGATTACCATGCGGATCTGAGCCTGAGCCGGCTCAACACCTCACGAACCGAAACAAACAGTCGAGGAGAGTTTGCATGTCAGCCACCACGCGTCGTAGCTTCCTACAGGCCACATCCCTGGCCGGCGCCGGCTATTTCGTCGCCGCCGGCGGCCGCCCCGCCTGGAGCCAATCGGCCAATGAGCAGCTCACCATCGCCTGCATCGGCGTGGGCGGAAAGGGGAGTAGCGACTCCGACAACGCGGCCCTCTTCGGCAAAGTGATCGCCATCTGCGACGTCGACCGCAACACGCTCGAAAGCAAGGGGAAATCGGAGAGGTTCAAGGATGCAGAGCAGTTCACCGACTACCGCGAACTGCTTGCCAAGCACGGCAAGAACATCGACATCGCCGTGATCAGCACGCCGGACCACATGCATGCCCCGATAACGCTCGACGCGATGCGGATGGGCATCAACTGCTACACGCAGAAGCCGCTGACGCGCACGATCTACGAGGCTCGGCTGCTGGCCAAAGTCGCCCAGGAAACAGGCGTCTGCACCCAGATGGGCAACCAAGGCACCGCCCTGCCCTCCTCCCGCGAGGCGATCGCACAGCTGCGCACGGGCGTGCTCGGGTCCCTCAAGGAGGTCTACGCCTGGTCGAATCGGCCCGTCTGGGCCCAGGGGCCGAATCGGCGGATGAACGTACGGAAGTATCAGACCGAGGCGATGCAGCAGGTGGACGAGGAGGAGGATCCCACGACGACCGCTGAGGAGGTCGTCGAGATCGTCACCCAGCTCGTCGAGAAAAAGCAGAAGGAGATTGGCCGCGCGCTCGAGCTACTCGACTGGAAAAACTGGCTGGGCGTGGCGCCGCCGCGGGAATACTGGCCCGGCCTCTACCATGCCTTCCAGCACCGCGGATGGTGGGACTTCGGCACCGGGGCGCTCGGCGACATGGCCTGCCACATGCTGACGGTCCCCTTCGCTGCTTGCGGCCTCCGCGATCCGGTTTCGGTGGTGGCGAAGACCACCGGCCACGATTTCGACAGCTTCCCGGCCAGCTCGATCATCAAATTTGAGTTTCCGGAGACGGCCGAGCGGCCGGCGATCCCGTTCTGGTGGTACGACCGCAAGGGCAACAAGCCGCCAGCGGAGCTGTTCGACAAGTGGGGCATCACCGACGTTTCCGACAGCGGCGTATTGATCGTGGGGGAGAAGGGGGCCTTCTACAGCTCCGACGATTACTGCGGCAACTACCGTCTCTGCGGCGTCGAGAAGGTAAACGCCGATTTCGAAGCCCCCGAGGACAAGGGCAGGGGCAACGACGTGAACAACATGTTTGAGCTGTTCCGAGCGAAGCAGGCCGGCAACCCGAAGATCTGCCATTCGAATTTCGTCGATCGCGGCGGGCCGCTGACCGAGACGATCCTGCTCGGCAACCTCGCCGTCTGGGCGGCCGCCCAAGGGGGCTCCAACGGCGCGATGGGCGAGTGGGGGGAGAAGATCGAGTGGGATGCCAAGAACCTGCAGGTAACGAATCTCGTCAACCTCAAGACTCCCCGCGTGGCCGACCTGATCAAGCCGACCTACCCTTCCGGCTACCGGCTCGACTAGGGCTTACAAATCAAGGAGGGCGTCATGCCGGATCTGATGCGGGTGGTGTTCGTGCTTTTCGCGATGTGTGGGGTGCATGCCGTCGGCGCGCAGCACGCGGTGGCCGAGCCGGCGACGGCCGACGACGAGCAGTTGGCGAAATCACGGATCGACTCGCTCGGCAAGCGGGCGAAGCTCCGGCTCGACGAAGCAGGAAAGCTGACCGAGATAACGATCGAGGATGGCGCGGAACTCACGGCCGACGACGTCGCGCTCTTCGGTCGGCTGAGCGACCTCCGCGCGCTGCGAATCCAAAACTTCCGTGAACTCGACGACGCGATGGTGGGCCGGCTCGCGGGTCTCGAAAAGCTCGAGGTGCTCGCGCTCACCAATAGCGGGATCACGGATGCAGGCATCCAGGCGATCGTGCAGTTGTTCCCAAATCTGGTCGAACTCGACCTGTCATCCAATACCAACCTGACCGGCGCCGCTTTGAAGACGATCGCCGGTCTCACGAAGCTCGAGCGACTGACGCTGCTCCAGAACCGTTTCAACGATCTCAACACGCGCCGTCTCTCCAAGATGCTTCAGCTCCGCTCGCTCGACCTGCGGGGCAACATGGAGGCCGGCGACATGACGCTTGCCACGGTCGGCAAACTGCCGAATCTCACCGCCCTGAAGCATCGAAGTACAGCCGTCACCGACTCGGGCCTCGCCGATCTCGCGGCGAGCCAATCGCTCGAATCGCTGCTCATGCAGGACTTCGCGATCACGAGCGCCGCGGGGCGAGACCTCACGAAGCTGGGGAAACTCTCCTCGCTCGAGATCTTTCGCTGCCAGGGCTTCGGCTCCGAGGGAGTCCTCGCGCTTGCGGGAATGCGGCTCGCCCGCCTGACGCTGCGTGATCTGCCCGATATCGGCGATTCGGCGCTCGCGGTGCTCGCCGAGTTGCCGCATCTCAAGCGGCTCTACCTGCACGAGCTGGCCGGCCTGGGTGACGAGGGCTTGCGTCACCTTGCATCGGCCCAGGAGTTGGAGGTGCTCGACATCTGGAGCGCGCCGCGGATGACCGATGCCACCGTGCAGCTGATCGCTGGCCTTCCAAACCTCAAGGAGCTTTCCATCCGTGAGACCGGTGTCACGGAGGCGTCGGTCGGAGCCATTGCCTCCATGCCGACGTTGCAGTCGCTCACCTTCAAAGACAACGGCCCGCTCTCGGCCGAGAATCGGGAGAAGCTCATCGGCTGTACGCTGAAGAAGCTGGACCTCGGCAGTGCTCGGAAATGAGCGGAAACATCGAACCGTTGGCTCACGACAGTCGAACCCGCGACCCCTCGTATCACAATCGCTAAAGCAACACGCCTTCTGTAAATCCGGGTTTTCAGAGGTGGGTCATCGCAGGTTCATTCTTGGTGGAGTAAGCACTTCCAAGAAAACCTCGATGACCCACCTCTTCAAATCGAGCCGCCGGTAGGTGCAAGCCCTCAGCTCGCTTGCGATCGCCTCGGTCAGGAACACACCGGCGATTTACAGAAGGAGTGTTGCTTTATCTGGTTGTGCAGACCGACGATCTCGACACCGGCGTCGAGCGGCGTCACGGCGGGCTGACCGCGTCGTCCGTGAACGGCGTCAGCCGTGGGATCCAGCAGTGCACGGCGGCACGGTAGCAGCGGTAGCGGTCGCCGAACCGCCGTTCGAGATCGGCCTCTTCCCAGGGCCGGGCGAGCCCCTGCCAGATCATGATGCCCGCCGCCGTATAGACGAGCACGGCCGGCGAGCCGAGCCACAGGCCGACGGCGAATCCCTGCGCGAACCCGAACATCGCCATCGGGTTGCGGACGTGCCGGTAGGGGCCGCTGACGACGAGCTTGCGCACCGTGTCGAGCGGCAGGGGCGTGCCCTCGCCGTCGCGCACGAGCGCGTTGGCCGTGGCGAGGCCGAGCAGGCTGGCCACCGCAAAGAGCATGGCCCCGAGCCCCGGGCACGCCGGCAGACGGGGCGATCCGAGCCACCGCTCGACGAGGTCGATGCCCAGGGGAAGCACGCCGAGCAAAAGGCCCCACATGACCGCGATCTGGGCGACGGTCTTGAGCGAATTCCAGCCGCGCGAGGCGGGCCGGGCCACGCGCGGGCCGCTCGGCATCAGGCAGCGCGGGTCGAATGCCATGCGAAGAAGACCGTGAGGATGAGAGCGGGCACCATCAAGAGCACGCCGGACCAACCGGCGCGGGCATGCATCGCGAGCGTCGCTGCATGGAGCACCGACGCAGCGATCGCGCCGCACAGCACCCACGCAAGCGTTGCAGCCCAGGGCTTCCGCCGCCACATTCCCCAGGCCACTGCCAGCGATCCGGCGCACCAGAGGAGCATGTCGGACGGAAAAAACATCCACAGCGACGCACCGTCGTCGCCAAAGGCAAACCAGCGCCGCCATGCGGGCGACCATGCGATGAGCGCCCACCACGCGAGCGTGGCGACGCCCTGCAAGGCGAAGAAGAGGGCGCCTGGGTAAACACTCCGCCGATCGGAAGTCACGGGCTCCGGATCTCCTCGTTCACGGGCTGCCGCACGCCCGTCATCCCGCCCACGAGTCCACGCGGACGGGCTCGATGCAGTGTAGGCGAGACGCCCGCGCATGGGGCACTGCGACCTGACGGTCCCGACCTGCGGCGTCCTGCTCGGGAGCTGGGCTGGTCGCCGGCCAGCCGTCCGGCATACGTTCAAGCCGATGCTGCTCGACCTCGTCTATCTTCTGGCCGTCCTCGCCGCCCTGCCGTGGGTCGCGTGGCGGAAGCTTTCCGGCGGCCGACCGGTGGCGGCGCCGTGGACAAGGTTCACCGGCGCGATCGCCCCCCCTCCCGCTTCGCAATCCCCGCGCGTCTGGCTGCACGGCGTGAGCGTGGGCGAGGTCCAGCTGCTCGCCGGCCTCGCGGCCGAGATTCGCCGCCAGGCCGAGGCGGCCGGCGGCTGCATCGACTGCGTCGTATCGAGCTCCACGACGACCGGCCTCGAGGTGGCTCGGAAGCGGTTTGGAGACGAACGGACGTTTCCCTGCCCGCTCGATTTCACCTGGGCGGTCGACCGCGTGCTCGACCGAACTCGGCCCGACCTGCTCGTGCTCGGTGAACTCGAACTCTGGCCGCACCTGCTCGCCCGCACGGCCCGGCGTGGCATCCCGATCGTGGTCGCCAACGCCCGCATGAGCCCGCGGAGCGCGGCAGGCTATGCCCGGATCGCGCCGCTCGTGCGACGCATGCTCGCGCATACGACGGCCGTCGTGGCGCGATCGCCCGAGGATGGCGCACGCTTCACGGCGCTCGGTGCACCGCATGTGAAGGTGGCCGGCTCGATGAAGTTCGACGGCGTGCGGGGGGACCGCGCGGCGCCCGAAATCGCCAGACTGCGCACCCTCGCCGGCTTCTCCGACGAGGCGGTCGTGTTTCTCGCGGGCAGCACGCAGGCGCCGGAAGAGTCGCTCGCGCTCGAGGCGTTTCGGGCGGCCGAGCAGGCCTGCCCGCAGCTGCGGCTCGTGATCGTGCCGCGACACGTGGAGCGCACCGCCGAGATCGCCGCCCTGCTCGATCGCTCGGGCGTGCGCTGGCAACGCCGCAGCGAGCGCGAACGCACTGGCTTCGACGCCGCGGCCCGCGTGCTGCTGGTCGACACGACGGGCGAACTCGGATGGTGGTGGGGCACCGCCACGATCGCCTTCGTCGGCGGCAGCCTCGACGGCAAACGTGGCGGGCAGAACATGCTCGAGCCGGCGGCCTACGGGGTGGCCGTCTGCTTCGGCCCCCACACCCGCAACTTCGCCCGCGAGGTCGAGACGCTGCTCGCGGCCGACGCAGCACGGGTGGTGGCCGACGGTGCGGCCCTGCGCCGTTTCGTCGACCGATGTCTCGCCGAGCCCGGCTGGGCCGCGGCGCTCGGCGCTCGGGCGGCAGCCACGGTCGAGGCGCACCGCGGAGCCACGGCCCTGACGGCTCGGGAGATCATCGAGCGACTCACCCTGGGCCGCATGACACGGTGACGGTTGCCGAGTGCGGGCCGAATCCCGATAATCCGGTTCTCACACAGGGGCGGCCCGAAGGCCGCGGCCAGGGTCCGGTTTTCGGACGATCGTTTTCACGTCTTCACGCACGAGGCATCTGCCGTGGCACAAGGAAAGTATCTGTTCACGAGTGAGTCGGTCAGCATGGGGCACCCAGACAAGCTGGCCGACCAGATCTCCGATGGCGTCCTCGATGCCTACCTCGCCCAGGATCCGCGGAGTCGCGTCGCCTGCGAGACGATGGTGACCACCGGCCTGGCCGTGATCGCTGGCGAGATCACGTCGAAGGGTACGATCGACTACCAGCAGATCGTGCGGCAGGTGATCCGTGACGTCGGCTACACCGACGACGAGATGGGCATCGCCGCCGACACCTGCTCGGTGCTCGTGGCCGTCGGCAAGCAGAGCGGCGACATCGCGATGGGCGTGAACGAAGACGAGGCCAAGGGCAAGGACATCGGCGCCGGTGACCAGGGCCTGATGTTCGGCTACGCCTGCAACGAGACGCCCGAGATGATGCCGCTGCCGATCGCCCTCTCGCACCGGATCCTCAATCGGCTCACGGAGGCCCGCCAGAAGGGCGAGGTCGATTGGCTGCGGCCCGACTCGAAGAGCCAGGTGACGGTGGAATACGAGGGCAATCGCCCTGTGCGGATAGACACGGTCGTCGTCTCGACGCAGCACGCTCCCCACGTGTCGAACGAGGAGATCCGGAAGTTCATCGTCGACAAGGTGATCAAGCCGCTGCTGCCCAAGGATCTCAACACCTCCAGCATCACCTACCACATCAACCCCACCGGCCGCTTCGTGGTGGGCGGGCCGCACGGCGATTGCGGCCTCACCGGCCGGAAGATCATCGTCGACACCTACGGCGGCTGGGGCCGGCACGGCGGTGGGGCGTTTTCGGGCAAAGATCCCACGAAGGTCGATCGCAGCGCCGCCTACATGGCCCGCCACGTGGCCAAGAACATCATCGCCGCCGGCCTGGCCGATCGCTGCGAGGTGCAACTCGCCTACGCCATCGGCGTCAGCGAGCCGGTGAGCGTGCACGTCGACACCGAGGGCACGGGCAAGGTCGACGACCAGCGGCTGTGCGACGTGGTGCGCGAGTTCTTCCCGCTCACGCCGCGAGGCATCATCGACTACCTCGACCTGCGGCGGCCGATCTACCGCAAGACTGCGGCCGGCGGCCACTTCGGCCGTGACGGCTTCAGTTGGGAAAAGACCGACCGCGCGGCAGCGCTCGCCGAGGCCGTGGGGTCCGCCGTCGCGGTGGGCTGACGTCGCGTGCTCGCCCACGGGCCGACAGCCGCCGCCAAACCAGCCGAGCCGCTCGAACGAGCGCTCGTGGTGGCGGCCGGTGCGCTCGTGGCGGCGCTCCTCGCCGCGTGCGGCGTCGTGCTCGTCGTCCGTCGTGTCAGCGGTGGTTTCGAGCCCGTCGGCGGGACGGCAAGCCTGGTGGTCGCCGTCTTGGGCGGCCTGCTCGTGCTCGGCTGCGACGCGCTGGCTCGCGGCGTGGTGCTCTCGACCGCCTGGCGACATGCGGCGCGGGCCGGCTACCTGCTGGCCCTCGCCGCCGTCGCCATGCCGTTTCGGGCGCCGTGGGGGCTCGAGACGGCGTTGCTCGTCGCGGGCGCGTGCTTCGCCGGAGCCGTCGTCGTCGGCCCGTTTCTCCGCGGCACGCCCCGCCGTTGGCTCCCGAGCAGACTCGTTCCCCGTGGCGGGAGCGGCGTGCTCCGCGACGGTCGCTCCCGGATCACGCAGCCGGCCGCGGCGGTGCCGCGGCCCGCGATCGGCTGCCCTGGTCACTTGATCCAGCGATTTGAGCGGTATGAACTCGACGGGCTCGACTGCCTCCAAGGCACGCTGACGCTCACCGTGCTCGAGGGATCGCGGACCGCGCACGGCCACGTCGGTTTCTGTCCGTCGTTTCGCCAGGTTCCGCAGGTGGAGGCGAGCACGTCGTACGATGGGGTCGAGGCGATCGTCACTGCGGCCGAGATCGTTCCCTGGGGCGTGCGGATCGAGTGCCGGCTCGACGAGCCCACGGACGAGCCGATCGAGATTCCCGTGGATGTGATCGCACGAGCGCCCGTCTGACCCCGCACACACTCCCATGGCACGCTGGCCCGACCATCTCTGGACGACGATCTTCACCTACGGCGTGATCTTCGTCGGCTTTCCCCTGCTCTGCTTTTTGTTTTGGAGCTGGGTGCGCGGATGACAGACGCCAGCACCGCCGTTCCCACGCCGCTCGTCGAGGCACTCGCGCGGGCAGGCCAGCGCGAGGTCCTCCGGTTTTGGCCCACACTCGACGGGGCCGGCCGAGCACGCCTGCTCGGGCAGCTTGCCGTGATCGACTGGCGAGAGTTCGAGACGCTCCGGCAGCTCACCCGCGCACGGCATGCCACCCCCGTGCCGCCGCCGCTCGACCTTGCCGCCGCCACCACGCCCCCCTGCCTGGCCCTGCGCGATCCCGCGAACCCGATCGCCCCGGCGGCCGCTGTCGCAGCCGGCCAGCGCCTCCTGGCCTCCGGGCTCGTCGGCGCGATTCTCGTGGCGGGTGGCCAGGGCACGCGGCTGGGGTGCACTGGCCCGAAGGGGCTCGTGCGGGTGGGCCCCGTGTCGGGCGCGACGCTGTTCGATCTGCTGTTCGGCAAGCTGCGGGCGATCCACCGGCGGTTCGGCCGGCAGGTGCCGCTGGCCATCATGACGAGCTCCGCCACCGATGCCGACACCCGGCAGTTCCTCCGCGACTCGGGCTTCGGAGGCCTCGACCCCGACTTCGTCCACGTGTTCCGGCAGCACGATCTCCCCGCCTTGGACGCCGCGACGGGCACGCTCTTGCTCGATGCCCCCGACCATCTCGCCATGGCACCCGACGGCCACGGCGGCATGCTCGTGGCGCTCCACGAATCGGGCGGCCTCGACTGGTTCGCCCGCCACGGTGTCGAGCATCTGACGAGCTTCCAGGTCGACAACCCGCTGGCCTTGCCCCTCGACTGCGAATTCCTCGGGTACCACGCGTTGTCGCAGGCAGATTTCTCCACGCAGATCGTGCTCAAGCGCGAGCCGCAGGAGCGGGTCGGCATCGTCGTGGAGCAGGCCGGCCGCCACGCCGTCGTGGAATACAGCGATCTCCCGGCGCCGCTCGCCGCCGAACGCCGTCCCGACGGCCGCCTCCGGTTTCACGCCGGCTCGATCGCCGTGCACTGCTTCACGAAGCGTTTCCTCGACCGCGCGGCCGCCCGCGAGGATTCGCTCCCCCTGCATCTCGCCCACAAAGTCGTGCCCTTCCTCGACGAATCAGGCACGCTCATCCGCCCCACCGCCCCCAACGCGATCAAATTCGAGCGGTTCATCTTCGATCTCATGCCCCTGGCCGACCGCGTGACCGTGGTCGAAATCGAGGCCCGCGACGGCTTCGCCCCGCTCAAGAACCCCGCCGGCTCGGCGGCCGACGCCCCGGAGCACGTCCACGCCGCCCTCGTGGATCACGCCCGCCGCCTCCTCGCCGAAGCGGGTGTCACCGTCGCCGAGGGCATCGACGTGGAACTGGACGCGGCCACGATCCTCGACGCCTCCGACATCGCCGCCGTGCTCCCGCGCGGCACGCACATCGACACGCCCCGCGTGATCCGCGGGTTGTAGGACAGGCTTCAGCCTGTCGCTGCCTGCACTAGCCCAATCCGGCTCGGGGTTACCCCGTACCGTCTCGCCGGACGTTCGCTGCGCCCATCCTGGGCTTCACTCACTCGGATGTGCCTGCGCTCCGGCATCCTGCCTGCGCTGGTCACATACGCCGGCTCAACGGTAGGGGTAACCCCTCGCCTCCTCAACTAGAAAAGGGGAGGCGGCGGAGACGGTCGGTGCGATGCGGAAGAGCCGACGGGCAGATACGCGGCTTACACCGAGCGCACCATCACAGTTGAGAAGGGGCTAGCGATCGCCCTCGGCGATGGAGCAGCGTACCGCCGGCTCCGACGCCGGATTGGGCGCGACAGCGAATGACAGGCTGAAGCCTGTCCTACAGGGTTCTTAGTATCCGCTACATTACGCCCGAAAGGAACTCCACCATGCTGCATGCGATCGTGATGGCCGGGGGATCCGGCACGAGGTTTTGGCCCGCGAGCCGCGCGGGGCTGCCGAAGCAGCTGCTGCCGCTGGCCGGTGAGAAGACGCTGCTCGAAGACACGGTGGCCCGGCTCACGGGGCTCGTGCCGCCAGAGCGAACGCTCATCGTCACGTCGAAGCGGTTGCTGCCGGCCGTGCAGAAACAGTTGCCACAGCTGCCCGCGGGTGCGCTCGTCGGCGAGCCTTGCAAGCGCGACACGGCGCCCTGCGTGGGGCTCGCGGCGCTGCTCGTCGCCCGGCATGATCCCGACGCCACGATGGCCGTGATGCCCTCCGACCACGTGATCGCGCCGACGACGAGGTTTCGCGAGGCGATCGAGCAGGCGGCGGCCCTCGTCGCCGAGAAGCCCGGGCGGCTCGTGACCTTCGGCATCAAGCCGACGTATCCGGCCGAGAGCTTCGGCTACATCCAACAGGGTGCGCCGCTCGCGCAGCCCCATGGAGCGGCGCCGGCGCACGCGGTGGCGAAGTTCAAGGAGAAGCCGCCGGCGAGCGTGGCGCAGGAGTATCTGGCCGCGGGCAACTTTCTCTGGAATGCGGGGATCTTCGTCTGGAAAGCCTCGACGATCCTCGAAGCTCTGGCTGCCCGGCAGCCAGAGTGTCTCGCCCACCTCGAGGCGATCGTCGCCGCCTGGGAAACGCCCGAGCGGGACGCGGTGTTCGACCGCGAGTTCGCGGCGATCAAGGGGATTTCGATCGACTACGCCGTGCTCGAGCATGCCACCGACGTGGTCGTGATCGAGGCGCCGTTCCAGTGGGATGATCTCGGCGGCTGGTCGGCAGTGGCCCGGCAGCGGGGGGCCGACACAGAGGGCAATACGATCGTGGGGCGGCACCTCGGGATTGACTCCGTCCGCACGATCGTGCATTCCGGGGCCGAACACCTCGTCGTCACGATGGGCCTCGAGGATATGCTGGTAGTACACACACCCGACGCCACGCTCGTGGCCAACCGTGCCCACGAGGAAGCGGTGCGGAAGGTGGTGGCCGAATTGGAGAAGCGCGGGTGGTCAGAGTTTTTGTAGCGGCGTGCCTGATCGCGGTGGCGCTCGCATCGCGCCCGCAGGCCGCCGAGCCGGCACCGCCGGGCAGCGATACCGCCTGGCTCACGAAGCTCACGCTGGCGGCCGACGGCCTGGCGTGGTCCGACGAGCTCGTGCGGCACGACTGGCGGCTGCAGCGCAGCCCCGGCACCGACGACTGGCGGATCCTCGACCCCCACGAGACGTGCGTGCACGCCGGAAGTGAGGAGGCCTGCCGCGACGAATTCGCGCGGCTCGAGACAGCCGGCACGATCCCGTGCGTGTCCGGTGAGGCGGTGCTGGTGCTGCATGGCCTCGGTGAAAACCGGGCCTCGATGCGGCCGCTCGTCAAGCATCTGCGCACGCGGCTCGACGCCACCGTGCTCACCGTCGGCTACGCGAGCCCGCGGACCGGCATCGACGGCCACGGCGCGTCACTCGGCCGCGTCGTCGCCGGGCTGCCCCAGGCCACTCGGCTCAGTTTCGTCGGCCACAGCCTCGGCAACATCGTCGTGCGCCGCTGGATGCACCAGGCGCCGGCGGCCGACCTCGCCCGCGTCCACCGGATGGTGATGCTCGGTGCGCCGAATCAGGGATCGGACCTCGCCCGGATGACGGCGAACGTGTGGCTGCTCTCGAAGCTCGCGCACGGCGCGGCGAAGGACCTCGTGCTGCACTGGCCCGAGATCTCGAAGTCGCTCGCCGTGCCGCCCTGCGAGTTCGGCATCGTGGCGGGTGGCAAGGGCGACGACCGCGGCTACAGCTCCTTGCTCGCCGGAGACGACGACGCCGTCGTGCGCGTCGCGGAAACAAAGCTCGATGGCGCCTGCGACTTCCTCCTTCTGCCGGTGAGCCATGCCGCGATGATGAAGAACGACGACGTCCAGCGGGCGACGGTTTCGTTCCTGCGGACAGGCCGGTTCGAGGCCCCGGCTGCCGAGGCGGCGCCCGACGGGTCGGCCGATGAGTGACCGGGCCACAATCCCCGCCGGCCGCGTCGCCGGCATCGACTACGGCCGCAAGCGGATCGGGATCGCCATCTGTGATGCCGAGCGGATCATCGCGAGCCCCCTGCCCTTCCACATGCCGACCGGCGACGAGGCGGCAGAAACGGCCTTCTTCCGGAAGCTGGCGGCCGCCGAAGACGTCATGGGCTTCGTGGTCGGCCTGCCCGTCCACGCCGACGGCAGCGACAGTCGGATGTCGGTGGAGGTCGAGCGGTTCGGCGCCTGGCTCGCGGTCGCCACCGGACTTCCGGTGACGTTCCACGATGAGCGCTACACGTCGGTCGAAGCCGCGGGCAAACTCGCGGGCCTCGGTCTTTCGCGCGGCAAGAAGAAGGCCCGCACCGACTCGATCGCCGCCCAGATCCTGCTCACGGCATGGATGGAGGCGCACGCAGCCGGCGCCACGCCCGCCCGCCCCGGGGCCCTCGACGGATGAGCGAATCCGGTGTGAAACTCGTCGTCGGCTGCGGCTACCTCGGCCTGCGCGTGGCACGACTCTGGCGGAACGCGGGAGCCCGCGTGTATGCCGTGACCCGGTCGGCGGAGCGGGCACGATCGCTCGCCGCTGAAGGGCTCGATCCGATCATCGGCGACGTCACCGCCCCCGCCGCGCTCCCCGACCTCCCCGCCATCGACACGCTCTTCTGGGCGGTCGGCTTCGACCGTGCCTCCGGAGCGTCGTATCGCGACGTGCACGTCGCGGGCCTCGGCCGCGTGCTCGACGCCATTCCCGGGGCTCCCCGCGTCGTGTTCGCAAGTTCGACGGGTGTGTGGGGCACCGAAGACGGCAGCGTCGTCGATGAAACGACGCCCGCCCATCCGACGCGCGAGGCGGGCCGCGTGCTCCTCGAGGCAGAGGCGATGCTCCACACCCGCACGGGCGACCGCGGCACGGCCCTCCGATTCGCCGGCCTCTACGGCCCGGACCGGCTCCCACGCCTCGACGACCTGAAGGCCGGCCGGCCGATCGCCGCCGACCCCGACAGCTGGCTCAATCTCGTCCATGTGGACGACGCCGCCCGGATCGTCGTCGCCGTCGCCGCGGCGCCGCACGCCCGCCAACTCTACGTGGTCTCGGACGGCCATCCGGTGCGCCGCCGCGACTGGTACGCCCACCTCGCCGCCCGCACCGGCAGCCCGCCGCCCACGTTCGACACCGCCGCCGAGCGCACGCGCGGCGCCGACAAACGCGTCGACCCGTCGCTCCTCTTCCGCGACATCCCGCTCACGCTCGCGTATCCCGACTCCTTCCGCGGCATCGATGCGATCGTGTAGGACGGGCGTCTGGACTGTGGTGCTTTCTCTCAACGCGCCCAAGCCGGCTCCGGGTTACCCCGTACCGTCTCGCCGGACGTTCGCCTCCGCCCTCCAGGCTACGGCTCACTCGGATTTGCCTGCGCTCCGGCTTCCTGCCTGCGCTGGTCAAATACGCCGTCTCAACGGCAGGGGCAACCCCGAGCCTCCCGTACTCGTAGGCGCCTAGAACTTTCGGCGGAGACGGTCGGTGGGCACGCGCAGAAGAAGGGAGTCCTTGAGGACTATGGGCGCCAGATCCAAACCCACGAGTTGTGGACTCTCAAGACGACCGGATTCGAGCATGCCTACCGCCGGCTGCGAATGCGGGCTGTTGCCGCCTGCCCTGTCGTTGCACGGCGCGACCTGGGACAATCCCGTAACCGGCGATCATCGAGTTGAGGTGACAGGCTGAAGCCTGTCCTACGGCGCGACGGGCTGGAGGCGTTGCGTTTCGGCAGCGGGGGTCGTGCGGGCGAGGCCGGCGGCGCCGCCGGCGAGCATGTTGAGGTAGTCCACCGCCACGTTCATCGCCTCGTTGAAGTAGAAGTCGCGCTTCACGATCGGCCGCTTCGGGTCTTCGACCTCGGCGAGCTTCTTTTCCTCGTCTTCGGCCGCCTTGCCCTCGTTCCACTGGCGGGCGAACTCCGACTCCACGAGCGAGATCGTCTTTTCCTGTTTCCGTTTCTCGTATTGGGCGATGTCCTTGGCCACCTTGCTGAACTCGTCGTTCTGCTGCACGCGACCGACTGAGCGATCGCGCAGCGTCTTCAGCATGTCGTCGCTCACGCGGCCGCTCGATTGAAACGTGGCCGCCGGCACCTTGTCGAACGCGATGGCGTGGTCGAGGTCTCCTTCGCCCACGGGCAGGTGCGTGGTCAGGCTCGGCAGTTCGACGTCGCTCTTCACGCCCTCGAGCTGCGTGCTCAGGCCGCCCGGGCGGTAGAACTGTTGCATCGTGATCTTGATCGCGCCGAGCGAGGGGGCGTTTGGCAGCCGCTGGAAGAGCTGCCGGCCGAGATCGAGCAGGCTCTGCACCGTGCCCTTGCCGTGGGTCGCCTTGTCGCCGATCACGAGGCCGCGGCGGTAGTCCTGGATGGCTCCGGCCACGATCTCGCTCGCGCTCGCGCTGAACTTGTTGGTCAGCACGACGAGCGGTCCATCCCACGACGTGCCCGGATCGACGTCGTCGTACTGCTGCACCCGCTTGTCGGCGTCCTTGATCTGCACGACGGGGCCGGTGTCGATGAACAGGCCCGTGAGCGAGATCGACTCCGGCAACGAGCCGCCGCCGTTGTTGCGCAGATCGAGCACCACGCAATCGACACCCTTCTGCTTGAACTCGTCGAGCAGCCGTTTGCAGTCGCGGGTGCTGCTCTTGTATTCGGCCTGCCCCTGCCGGGCTCCGGCCATGTCCATGTAGAAGCTCGGCAGGTTGATGACGCCGATGCGGAAGGGCGAACCGTCTGCCTTACGGCCCTCCTCGATCACCTCGCCGCGGGCTTCGCTGTCCTTGAGTTCGATCTTCGCCCGCGTGATGTCGTAGATCTTGGGAGCGGTCTGGCCGACCGGGATCACCTTGAGCCGCACGATCGTGCCGCGCTTGCCGCGAATCAGCTTCACCACCTCGTTGAGATTCATGTCGACGACATCGACCATCTCCCCCTCTGCGTTCTGGCCGACGCCGACGACACGGTCCTTTTTCTGGAGCCGGCCGTCCTTGTCGGCCGCGCCGCCCGGCACGAGCTCTGCGACGGTCGTGTAGCCGTCCTCGCCCTTCAGCGACGCGCCGATGCCGTCGAGCTGAAGCCGCATGCCGATCTCGAAGTTTTCAAGCGTTCCGGGCGACATGAAGCTCGTATGCGGATCGAGGCTGCTCGTGAGCGACGAGAGGTACGTCTCGAGGAGCTCGTCGGCCGTCATCTGGTGCATGCGCTTGGCGAAGCTGCGATACCGGCGGAGCAGCTTGTCTTTCGCTTCCTCCACGGGCGTCTTCTCCATTTTTTGCACGAGCAGGTCGTACTTGATCCGCTTCCGCCAGATGTCCTCGGCCTCGGCTTCGCTGGCGGCCCACTTCGTGTCGTCGCGATCGACCACGATCGATTCGTCTTTCGTGAAGTCCTGCGGCGTGGCCAGCAGTTTCTCGATGAGCGGCAGCCGGGCGTCGACCCGCTCCAGAAACCGGTTGTAGACCTCGTAGGCGAAGCTCACGTCGCCCCGTTTCACGAGGTCGTCGAGCGAGTCGCGCTTCTGCATGAAGGCGTCGACGTCACTCTGAAGAAAGTAGACCTTCATCGGGTCGAGTGACTCGAGGAAGATGCCAAACCAGCGGCGCGCGATCTCGTCGTCGATCGGCCGGCGAGTGAAGTGCTCGCGCTCGAGGTAGCTGCGCACGGCGAGCGTGATCTGCCGATCGTTGGGGCCGGGCTTGGCGGCGGTCTGCTGCGCGGCGGGCGCCGGCTGTGCGGCGACGGCAGTGGGCGGCTGCTCGGCGGCAACCGGCCTCGGCGGGCAGAGCGCGAGGCACACGGCCAGGCCTGTCAGGAGCCCACCAAGGCTCCGTGGATCGAACGCTCCCTCTCGTCTCGGCATACCGCTCATGACTGCGTCCCGCGCACGGGCTCCTGGGTCGATCCCAGCATTGTGACACTTCGCGACGTTCGTGGCGAGATGTTTCTTTTCGGCGACGCAGGCCGCCGGAAGCATCCCTTCGGCTTACGCCTCGGGCTTCCAGATTCAGAAGCATTCCTTCGGCTTACGCCTCGGGCTTCCGGATTCAGCACACCGCTTCCGCGACGCGGGCGACGAGCGCCTCCGCCACCTCGGGCTCGGCACCCAGCCGCGCGGCGAGCAGCCACTCGACTGCCGGATGACGTTCGCCGGCCCGGGCCACGGCAGCCGCCACCTGCTCCTCGACGTGTCCGCGAAACAGAAGGTGCGGTTGCACGACGACGCGGCGCATGCCGGGATCCAGCGCGGCCGCGTCGATCGCATCGGCGAGCGCCGGCCGTGCGGCGGCCACGAACCCGAGGCCAATGCGGCAGGCCGTGAGCGACTGCGGGCATGTGGCCACGTCCGCCATGAGCGTGGCTGCGGTGAACTCGAGGAGTTGGCTCGCCGCACGTGGATCGCTCGAACCGCGGCCGATCATCACGAGCCCCGTCGCCGCAGGTGGCACCGGCTCGAGCCCGCGCACGGCGTGACGCCGACGGCGGCGGGCGAGCCCGACGATCGCGGGATGGCAGCCGAGTGCTGCCGCCTGCTCGACGACGACGCCCGCGGCTCGCCCGCCCGCATCGAGCGCTTCGGGAATGTCGCGTTTGGCATGGCCGGCCGTGAACAAGATCAACGGCGCCGCGACCGCTCGCCGGCAGCCACGGGCTGCCAGGGCCGCGAGAGCGTCGCCGATCGATGGACCGATCACCTCGAGAAACCCCACCTCCACCGGCACGCCGGGCAGCATGTCCGCCACGAGCCTCCCGACGGCGTGGGTCTCAGCGGCCCCGACCGGATCGGCCGTTCCATGCCCGACGATCACCACGCCACGCCCGGGCCCGAGGCTTGCGATCACTTCGGGCCGCGTCGCGACCGCCGCGCCGAGGCCCCGCACGACGGCCAAACGCGACGATGCCGAACGCGGCGCCGGATTCGTCACGGCCGGCTGCTCCCGGCCGCCGCCCGCGGCAGGAGCATGGCGACGACGAGCAATGTGGCCACAGCCGCGGCGTAGGGAAGCGTGCGCGAGGGGTGGAGCGTGAACAGGAGCGACCCGGCGAACGGCCCGAGGATCCGGCCGAGCGACGCGAACGATTGATTCACGCCGAGCACCTCTCCCTGCCGCGCCGGATCGGCATGCTTCGAGATCAACGCCGACACCGACGGATTCACGAACGCAAAGCCTGCCACGGCCGCGGCCGACGCCGCATAGAAGAGCCAGCGCAGCGGTGCCCCCACCGTCTGGCCGGCTTCGACGTCGCGATGCACGAGCCACGCCACCACGCCGATGGCAGCCATGCCGACAATGAGCACCACGAGCCCCGTGCCCAGCAGGCGCGTCTCGGGGAGCCGCTTGGCGAGCGGGCGGTAGAGCCCGCCGGCGACCATCAGCACCGCCCCGATCCCGGCGAACAAGAGGAAGTTGCCGTCGTCGCTCATGCCGAACCCCTCCTTCGTGAACCGCGCGAGCGTGGCCTCGAAGTTGGCGAAGGCGAAGATCGACAGAAAATAGATGAGCACGAGCGCACCGACGGCCGGCAGCGCCAGAACACCGGCCGTGCGCGAGAGGCTGAAAAACTCCTTCGCGGCCCGGGAGTCGGGCCGGCGCGTTTCCCGAAACACGGCCACGGCGATCATGAGCGCCACAAACGAGAGCAGCGAGGCCAGCGCCCCCACGCCCCAGGGCTGGCGGGCGAAGAGCGCGAGGCCGAAGTAGGCGATCAGCGGTCCGAGCGTGAAGCCGGCGCCGAAGGCGATGCCGATGAGCGCCATTCCCCGGGCCCGATTCTCCGGCGTCGTGCAGTCGGCGATCACCGCGGCCGCCGTGCCCACGCTCGCCCCGGCGATGCCGGCCCCGATCCTGGCGAGCATCATCAGGCCGAGCGCCAGCCGCGCCCGCTCCGGTGGCAGCGTGACGGCAAAGCCATAGAGCGCGTAGAAGACGACCGATCCCACGAGGCTCAGGATCAGCATCGGCCGCCGACCGACTCGGTCGGAGAGCCGGCCCCACACCGGGCTGAACAGGAACTGCATCAGCGAGAACACCGAGAACAGGAGTCCGATCACGAGGCCGCCGGCCAGCGGCGAGAGCTGGAGGGCCGCCAGATAGGGCTCGGCCTGCCGCGGCATCACCGGCAGCACGATGCCGAAGCCGAGCAGGTCGATGAAGACCGTGAGGAAGATGACGAGCAAGGCGCCGCGCGGCGGCCCCGCGGCTGCAGATGTCGATGCCGACGGGTCACTGGCCATGCGGAACGCTGCCTCGAAACTGCTAGACTTCGGCCATGCGCGATCGCCGACGAAACGCCGAAGACGACCGGCCTGCGGAGGCCATGAGCGTTTCAGAGGTCACCGCCCGCGTCAAGCAGGTGCTCGAGACCGGCTTTGCCGATGTGTGGGTGGCCGGCGAGGTGTCGAACCTCGTGCGGGCCTCGTCGGGGCATTTGTATCTGTCGCTCAAGGACGACGGTGCGATCCTCAAGGCGGTCGTATGGCGCGGCACGGTGCCCACGCTCGCGATCGAGCCGGCCGATGGGCTCGAGGTGATCTGCCACGGCCGGCTCGAGGTCTACCCTCCCCGCGGCTCCTATCAGCTCACGATCGACCGGCTGCATGCCGTCGGCACCGGCACGCTCGAAGCGCGGCTGCGCAAGCTGCACGCGGAGCTCGAGCGCGAGGGGCTCTTCCTGCCGGAACGCAAGCGGCCTCTCCCGGCATTTCCCCGCCGTGTCGCCGTCGTCACGAGCCCGAGCGGTGCCGCAGTCGCCGATTTCCTCGAGGCGTTTCGCAGCCGTTGGCAGGGTTGCGAACTGCTCGTCGTGCCTTCGCGGGTGCAGGGGGCAGGCGCGGCGGACGAGCTCGCCGCGGCGCTCGCCCTCGTGGCACGGATCGTACCCGCGGTCGATGTCGTGGCGCTCGTCAGGGGCGGAGGCAGCCTCGAAGACCTCTGGTCGTTCAACGAAGAGGTGCTCGTGCGGGCGGTCGCCGCTTCACCGATTCCGATCGTGTCGGGCGTGGGGCACGAAATCGACGTGTCGCTGTGCGACCTCGCCGCCGACGTCCGGGCCCTCACACCGACCGATGCTGCGATCCGGATCGCCCCGGACCGGGCTCAGGTGACGGCGGCCCTCGGCGGGTTTGCGGCGCGGCTGCAGAGCGGGCTCGCCCGGCGCGCGGAAATGGCCCGCGAGCGGCTCGGTCAGTTCGCCCGGTCGCGCATCCTCGCCGACCCCACACGGCTCGTCACGGAGCGACGCTCGCTCGTCGCGGAGCGGGCCGCACGGCTCGAACGGCTGGCCCGCGCCGCCGTAGACCGGGCCGGCGAGCGCCTGCGGGCCGGGGTCGCGCGGCTCGACGCCGGCAGTCCGCTCAAACTGCTCGCCCGCGGCTACTCCGTCACCACGTCGGAGGGAGCAACCGCGCCGCTCACCTCGATCGCAGTGCTGGCTGCCGGCTCGACGATCGTCACGCAGCTTGCCGACGGCCGGCTCACGAGCACCGTCACCTCGATCGACTCGACTCCGATCGCCACGCAGGAAAGGATCGCGCACCATGCCAGCCCCCAGTGACACCACGCCCGCAAACTCGACGCAGCCGCCCTCGTTTGAAGACGGGCTCTCCCAACTCGCCGACATCGTCAATCGCCTCGAAGGAGGCGGCCTCGGGCTCACCGACTCGATCGCGGCCTACGAGCGCGGCGTGGTGATCCTGCGCGGCCTTCACGAGGAACTCGCCCGCGCGGAGGAACGAATTCGCGTGCTTACCGCGGTCGACGACGAGGGACGGCCGACGACCGAGCCTTTCTCCGATGCACACGACGGCACGCCGGCCGACCTGCCGGGAAACGGCGGCGGCGAACGGGTGGGCCGGAGGTCGGCAGCGCGGGCGGCCTCGCCTCGGAAGGCCACCCGATCACAGACGCTCCCCGGGATGGACGATTCCTCGGCCGAAGCCTAGACTTTTCAGGGTCCTTTCGATCCTCTGCGGGGCCCGATCATGGCAGGCTGCCCGGTGTCTCCCGGCAGTTTGGCGCCCGGCAGTCCGTCCATGCTTCTCGGGCCCGACATGTCTGCTTCCGCGGCGCCGCCGATCACCCGTTCCCTCGACGACGCGCGGGCGTTCGTCGAACCTCGGCTCGAAGCGGCTCTCGACCTGTCCGGTGAAGCGGCGCCGCGGCTCGTGGCGGCGATGCGGCACGCCCTGCTCGCGCCGGGCAAGCGCCTGCGGCCGGCGCTCGTGCTGTGGGCGGCCGACGCTTGCGGCGGCTCCTGGGCCGACGCTGCCGGCGCGGCGATCGCCGTCGAGATGATCCACGCCTACTCGCTCGTCCACGACGACCTCCCGGCGATGGACGACGACGATCTCCGCCGCGGCCAGCCCACCTGCCACAAGGCCTTCGACGAAGCCACGGCGATCCTTTGCGGCGATGCCCTGCAGGCGCTCGCTTTCGAAACGCTCGCCCGCGAGATGCCGCGGGCCACCGCGGCCCGCGGCTGCCTGGTGCTCGCCCGGGCGGCGGGTGCCGAGGCGCTCGTCGGAGGCCAGGCCGACGACCTCGCGGCCGAACGCGGCTGGATCGCCGACATGACGGCTGCTCCGGCGGGCGACCAGGTGGCCTGGCTCGAGCGCATCCATCGCCGCAAGACCGGCGCGTTGTTTCTCGCGGCCCTCGAGCTGGGAGGCCTCTCAGCGGGCGCCTCCGTGGCCCAACTCGCCATGCTCGCCGCCTACGGCCGGGCCTTCGGGCTGGCCTTCCAGATCGCCGACGACATCCTCGACGCCGAAGGCGACGAAGTGACGATGGGCAAGCGCGTGGGCAAGGACGCCGGCCGCGGCAAGCTCACCTTCCCGACGATCGTGGGCCTCGAGGAGAGTCGGGGCCGGGCCGCGGCGCTCGCCTCCGAGGCGGCCGAGGCCGTGCACGGGCTCGGTGGCCAGGCCGCCGCACTCGAGGCGCTGGCACGCTGGATCGTCGCCCGCGATCATTGACGACCACCGCAAAGGACGCCCCATGGCCGACATCCTGCCTTCCGTCATCTCGCCTCGCGATCTCGCCGGGCTCTCCATCGACCAACTCGAGCAACTCGCCGCGGAAATGCGTCGGGCCCTCACGGAAGTGGCGGCCACCCGCACCGCCCACTTCGCCTCGAATCTCGGCGTCGTGGAACTCTGCCTCGCCTTGCATCGCGTCTTCGACTTCAGCCGCGATCGCCTCATTTGGGATACGGGCCACCAGATCTATCCCCACAAGCTGATCACGGGCCGGTTTGGCCGCTTCGGCACGATCCGCACGAAGGGTGGCCTGATGGGCTACCCGAACCCCGACGAGAGCCCCTACGACCTGTTCATGACGGGCCACGCCGGCTCGAGCGTCTCGACGGCGCTCGGTCTCGCCAGCGGCGACGATCTACTCGGCCAGGGCGACCGCCATTCCGTCGCGGTGATCGGCGACGGGGCACTGCCCTCGGGCATCGTCTTCGAGGCGCTCAACAACGCCGGCTTCCTCAAGAAGCGGCTGCTGGTGATCCTCAACGACAACAAGATGTCGATCTGCCCTCGCGTGGGCGCCCTCGCCGAGTATCTCGACACCGTCCGCACGAATCCCTGGTATCGCGGCCTCAAGCAGCAGGCCGGCGAGCTCATCAAGGGCGTGCCGATGGTGGGCGAGCAGATGGAGCGGATGCTCGGCAAGGCGAAAGACTCGCTCAAGGCCACGCTCCATGGAGGCATGCTCTTCGAGGCGCTCGGCGTGCGGTACTTCGGCCCGGTCGAAGGGCACTCGCTGCCAAACCTGATCCGTTATCTCGAGCTCTTGAAGGACGAGGAGGGCCCCGTGCTCCTGCACGTGCTCACCGAAAAGGGCCACGGCTTCAAGCCGGCGGAGGCCGATCCCGTCTTCTTCCACACCCCCGCGCCCTTCGAGTGCGACGACGACGACTGCATCGTGTCGATCAAGAAGTCGTCGGCGAAGGCCTATACAGACATCGCGAGCACCGCGATTGGGGCCTGCATGCGGCGCGATCCGAAGGTCACGGTGCTCACGGCGGCGATGTGTCAGGGCAACAAGCTCGAGCCGGTCCGCGAGGAATTTCCCGAGCGATTCTTCGACGTCGGCATCTGCGAGTCGCACGCGGTGGCGTTTGCTGCCGGGCAGGCCAAGGTCGGCTGCCGGCCCATCGTCGACATCTACAGCACGTTTCTGCAGCGGTCGTTCGATCAGATCTTTCAGGAGGTCTGCCTGCAGAATCTGCCGGTGGTGTTCATGCTCGACCGCGCCGGGCTCACGGGCCCCGACGGCCCCACGCACCACGGCGCCTTCGACCTCGGCTACATGCGGCTGTTTCCCAACATGGCGGTGCTCGCCCCGGGCGACGAGCACGACCTCGTGGCAATGCTCGATTGGGCGCTCGAGCAGCCAGGCCCCGTGGCCATCCGCTATCCCAAGACCGTGGTCGAACGACACGCAGGCCCCCGGGCCCCGATCGTCGCGGGCCGCAGCGAGCCGCTCGTGGAGGGTGCCGACGGCCTGATTCTCGCCTGCGGCACGTTGCTCGGTGCCGCCCTCGACGCGGCCAAGCGTCTGCGTGACGAGGGGCTCGAGGTGGGTGTGATCAACGCCCGGTTCGTGAAGCCACTCGACACCCGGGGCATCCTCGAACGGATCGAAGCCGCGCCGTGGGTGGTGACCGTCGAGGAAAACGCCCTGCCCACGGGCTTCGGCAGCGCCGTGCTCGAGGCCGTGAGCGATGCCCGGCTCGCGTGCGGCCCGATCGTGCGGCTCGGCCTCCCCGATCGGTTCGTGGAGCACGGCGAACGCGGCGAGCTGCTCGCCGAGCTCGGCCTCGATGCCGCGGGCATCGCGTCCACCTGCCGCGGGCTCGCCCAGGCTGTCCGACCGCTGTCGCACACGGTGTCGACGGGTGCACGCTGCCCATGAGTGGCGCTCCCGGCGGCTCGATGCAGTCGCGGCTTCGCCCGGGGCAGCCCGCCCCGGCCGGCCTGACGGTACTGATCGTCGGCCCCGCAGGGCTCGCCGGCGTCGACACCGAGGCGCGGCGCATCGAACGCCTGCTCGTGGGGCACGGCCACACCGTGAGCGTGCGACTGGCGGCCCGTGACACGTGGGAAGAGGGCGGCGTCGATCCAGAAACCACAGTCGGCGTCGATCTCGTGGTGGTGCTCGGCGGAGACGGCTCGATCCTGCGCACGGCCCGCTGGATGGGCTACGGCCAGGTGCCCGTCCTCGGCGTCAATCTCGGCACGCTCGGCTTTCTGGCCGCCTGCGGGCCCGCGGAAGCCGACGCCGCCCTCGCCGCGATCGCTGTCGGCCACTTCCGCTGCGTCGACCACCTGATGTTCGAGTGTGAAGTGACGCGGGGCGGCGCGGTGATCCACCGTGAGCTCGGCCTCAACGAGACGTCTCTGTTGGCCGGCCCTCCCTTCACGATGATCGAGATTGCCCTCCATGTCGACGGCGAGCTCGCCACCACCTACCGGGCCGACGGCCTGATCGTGAGCACGCCGGTGGGCTCGACGGCCTACAACCTCTCGGCGGGTGGGCCGATCGTGCGCAAGGACCTCGACGCCTTCGTGTTCACGCCGCTCAATCCCCACACGCTCACCATCCGCACCGTCGTGGACTCGGCGAGCCGGTCGTACGAGCTGGCCGTGTCGCGGCCCAACGCGGGCTCCGCCTGCGTCGTCGACGGCCGCGTCGTCACGGGGCTCGTCGCGGGCGACCGGGTGTCGATCCGCCGTGCCACGCCGCGGTTCACGCTCGTGGAAACCGCGCAGCACGGCTACTACCGCACGCTGCGAGAGAAGCTCGAATGGAGCGGCGGCCTCCGGGGCGCGGGCGGCCGCCCCTCGGCAAGCCCCGACGCGTCATGAACCGCGCTGCGTCATTTTTCGCCGTGGTGGCGGGCTGCCTGGCAGCGGCGGCCGCGCTCGGCGCCGACGGCGTGGCGCTCCGCTACCGTTTCGAGCCGGGCGAAACGATCACAATGGACGTGGCCCACCGCGCCCTCACCGAAACGACGATCGGCGCCACGAAACAATCGGTCGAAACGGCCACCGACTCCACGAAGATCTGGACCGTCGTGGCCGTCGATGCGGACGGCCATGCCACGATCGAACACTCCGTGGGCGACGTGACGATGACGTCGCGCACGAGCGACAAGGGGGAGACACGCTGGAGCAGCCGCGACCCGGGCCCCGTGCCGCCCGACTACGAGGCCGTGACGCAGAGCCTCGGTGTGCCGCTCTCGCGGGTCGAGGTCGATACCACCGGCCGCGTCCTCGGGCGCCGCGACTTCAAGCCCACGCCCCCTTCGAGCACCGGCGACCTCATGGTGGTGCCGCTCCCCGACGAGCCCGCTTCCGTGGGCACCGAGTGGACGGTGCCGCAGGAGGTGGTGGTGGAGGTGCCGAACGGCCCGCGCAAAGCCGTGAAGACCCGCCTCCGCTACCGAGTCGACGCCCTCCGCGACGGCGTGGCCACGATCCACGTCGACACCACCGTGCTCACGCCGCTCGACGACCCGCGGCTCGAGGCCCGGCTGCTCGAACGGATCTGGGATGGCGAGATCGAGTTCGACGTGACCCGCGGCCGACTCCTCCGCCGCTCGACGGGCGTCGACCGCCGCGTCGTCGGCTTCAGCGGCCCCGAATCGAGCGTCCGCTACAAGGCGAGCCTCGAAGAGCGGCTGCAGTAACGCCGGCTTCGGGCTCCTCAACGAAAGCCCGAGGCGTAAGCCGAGAGGATGCCCCGGTGGCGAAACACGACGCGTATTCCCTTCGGCTCACGCCTCGGGCTTCCAAACAGGGAGGCTTTGGGCTCCCCGTGTCCCGCTCGACGGCGTATTTGACCAGCGAAGCCATGGATGGCGCAGCGCAGGCAAATCCGAGTGAGCCGGAGCCGGGCACCGATCCGCCGCAGGCGGATTGGTCGGGCGGAGGCGAACGTCCGGCGACGGGATATGGGGAGCCCGAAGCCGGCGCGATTGAGAAGGGCACGACAGGCTGAAGCCTGTCCTACACGGAAGCAGTTCACCCCGCGCGGAGCGATTCTTCGACGCGGCGGATCGCGTCGGCGACGTCCCAGGTGGCGTCGGCGAGCACGATCCGCGACTGCTTTGCCACCCATTCGTCGACCGCCTTCTGCGCCGAAATCACGGTCGAGTGGCTCCGGCGGCCAAAGTAGCTGCCGATCTCGGTGAGCGGGGCGGGCGTGTGCTTGCGGGCCAGAAACATGGCGAGCATCCGCGGATGGTTCACCTTCTTGCCGCGCTGGGCCGACTGGAGCGTGCCCGCAGCGATACCGAAGGCGGCGCAGACGGCCCGCTCGATGTCGGCGAGGCGCACGCTGCGGGCGCTGGCCCGCACGAGGTCGGCGAGCGCCTCCTCGGCCATGGCGAGCGTGATCGGCAGCCCGAGCATGTGGCTCGTGGCCTCGAGCCGATTGACGGCGCCGGCCAACTCCCGGGAATGGCGGGTCATCCGGGAGGCGACAAACTGCACGACGTCGGTCGGCACGGCGATGCCGCGGCGGGCGGCGATCGATTCGACAATTCCGCGCCGCACGTCTTCATCGGGCGGCAGCACACGGGCGGTCATGCCACCACGGAGCCGCACGAGCAAATCCTGACCGAGGTCGACGAGCGATTCCGGCTCGCGATCGCAGGCGAACACGAGCTGGCGACCCTGCCGCTGGAGCACGTCGATCGTCTGCTGAAGCTCGACGATCGTGGCTTTCTTGCCGATGAAAAACTGCAGATCGTCGATCGCGAGCAGGTCGGCGGAGCGGCAGGTGCGGCGAAAGCCCGGCAGGCCGGTGCCGTGAAGCGATTGAAGGAACGTCGTCGTGAATTGTTCGGCGGACAGATAGACGGCCGCAGCCCGCGGATGGAGCGTACGAAACCGGTGGCAGATGCCTTCGAGCAGGTGCGTTTTGCCGGTGCCGGTGGGGCCGTGAAGCACGAGCGGCGACATTTCACCTGGCCGCGTGGCTGCCAATTCGATCGCCGCGTGGGCCATCCGGTTGACCGGGCCGACGACGAACGTCTCGAGACGGGGCGCGGGCCGCGTGGGAAGGGCTGGCCCCGACGCAGGCCGCACGGATGACGGAGGGGCCTCCGGCCGCGGGGCCGAGCGGCGGCTTGTTCGAGACGGCTGGCCGGCATGTTCCGGCGACGTGGCGCTCACTGCCGGAGGAGCGAGGGGGGCGGCGTCCGCTGGAGCCGCCAGCCAGTCGACGGTGGCATTCGATCCGCAGACCTGCCGGACGGCCGCCTCGATATCGGCCTTGAACATCTTTCGGAGCCACTCGTGGGTGCGGCCGTCGCCCACCGAGAGCACGGCCACCATGCCGCCGTCAGCGGCGGGCAGAATCTCGACCTGCGGCACATCGCCGAACCAGACGGCGTGCCGCTCGGAGCCGATTCGCTCGCGGAGGGCGTCCCACAACGTCGCTTTCAGGGCGTCTGGTGCCGGCCCAGCAGCCTCGCGGCTGCCATTCGCCCGGATTGGCGTCACTCCGCCGGAGTGACGCGCCGCAGCCACGTCCTGCACCAGGCGTTTGCTCATATCCGTGAGTATTCCCGCGTCGATCCGTGACTCGTCCCGGGGCCGAACGGGCGCGAGTATAGGGGTGCATGCAGTGCTGTCAAACCATGCTGGCAATGGGTGCCGAACGGCTGACTCGGGAGATCGTTTATACTGCCGACGCTTGAAATTGAACGCGGCCTGCACGCGCTTTGGAGGGATCCAAAACATGCTGTCACTTCACCGGCACCAGGCGGCCAGGATGGCGTTTTCACGCATGCTTTTCAGGTCGAGTGTCGTGTGCTGCGTGGTCGCGGCGGCATGCGGCACGTGGGCCGCCGAAGAATCCGACTCGGCCTCAACGCCGTTTCAGCCAGGTGAAATCTCGATCGGCGAGCCGTTGCAACTGCCCGCGCGGCCGCGCATCGCGGCCCCCGCCGCAACGCCCACGATCGAGGCACCGCGCGTAGCGCCCGAAGTGTCCTCGGCGGAGCCACCGGCGGCCGGCAACGGCTGGATCGGCCTCACGGTCGACGACAAACTCGTCACGGGCCGGCTCGTGGTGGTCGACGTGGCAGCGGCGGGGCCAGCCGACCAGGCAGGCGTCCGTGTTCAGAATCATCTGCTCGCGATCGATGGCGTGCCGCTGCGGTCGGCCGACCAACTTGCCGCGGCGCTGGCGGCCATCGCTCCGGGCAGCACCGTGAAGGTCGCGATCGGCCGTGGCGATCGCATCGACGAGGTGAGTCTGCAAGCGACGGCCCGCCCAGCCAAGCCACTGGCCCGCGAATGGCAAAAGGCAGAGCCCACCGAGCCCGTCATCGTGCGTGAGCCTCCGCCGGCGTTCGCCCCGGCGGTCGCCGCCCCGGCACGAACCCCTCCCGCCAGCCCCCTGCCCCAAGCAGCCGCCGCCGGCACGGGCCGCACCGCCCTCGGCGTGCGCACGATGCCGGTGGACCCGGCAGTGGCGGAGCGATTCAAGCTCACGCAGCCGTCCGGAGCGCTCGTGATCGGCGTCGTCCATGATCTGCCGGCTTCGAAGGCCGGCGTGCCCCCGGGCAGCGTGATCGTGGCGCTCGACAACCAGCCCGTGCGGTCGCCCAATGAGCTGACGCAACTCGTCACTCGCGGCCCGATCGGTCGGCCGGTCACGCTCCAATACATTCTTCCCGGCGGTGAGCAGCGCCGCGCCGAGGTGTCGCTGCAATCGCTCGAAGTGCCGCTCGAACGGGCCCTCGTCGGCCCCGAGGAGTAGGTCACGCCGCCGGGCGTTCGTCGCCGCGAACGTCAGCCGGCGCAAGCCCGACGCGGTCGAGTTCCTCGCCCAGCGTCACGCCGGGCGGCCCGGCAAGCCGGGCGGCGTGGCGGGCCACCCGTGACGGCTCCTTGCGCACGATCCGCGCACCCGGCCGGTGAGTGCCCGCCGTCGCCCACGCCTCAGCCTCGTCGGACAAGTGCGTGAGCAGCCGTTCGATCCCGGCACGATGCGTCTCGATGCCGTCGCGATCGAGCTCCGTCGGCACGGCGATCGCACGGCTCACGATCCCACGCGCCCGCGTGAACGGCCGCGGGAGGGCAAATCGATCCCAGGTGCCGAAGCGATACGGCCGGTCGTAGCCGAGCCCCATCGCCACGATCGGGATCCCGAGCGTGCTCGCCAGGAACACGCAGCCCGGGGCCAGCCGCCGCCGGGGCCCGCGCGGGCCGTCGGGCGTGATCGTGAGATTGCCCTCCTCCGCCCGCTTCGCGAGCTGCCTGAGCACCACCGACCCGCCGTTGAACGTGCTGCCGCGCACCACGCCGAAGCCATTCATGCGCGCTACGCGATCGAGGACGTCGGCGTCGCCGTGCCGTGAGAGCAGCATCGAGATGTTGGAATGCCCGCGCAGATAGAGCGGCAACAGAATGTTTTCGTGCCAGAACACGTAGATCTTCGCGCCGCGATACTCGGGGTGCACCGGATCGACCGTCGGGTCGCCAAACTCGACGCGGTAGTCGAGCGTTCCCATCCAGTGGCGGATCGTCGCCGTTGCGGCGAGTGCCGTGGCCCCGATCGTGAGCGAAGATGCAAACTTCACGCGTGGATTCCCTTCGTCACGTGCGGCGTCAGGCGTCGCGCCACGTCCCCTCGAAGACTTCTTCGGCGGGCCCCGTCATCACCACGTGACCGTCGGACGTCCACTCGAGCTCGAGCTCCCCACCCGGCAGTTCGGCGACGATGTGGCGCGCCAACCGCCCGGTGAGCACGCCCGCCACGCACACGGCCGCGGCCCCGGTGCCGCAGGCCTGCGTGATCCCGCTGCCTCGCTCCCAGGTGCGCATCACCACTCGCTCCGGCGACCGCACCTGCACGAAGTGCACGTTGACCCGTTGGGGAAACGACGGATGCCGCTCGATCATCGGGCCAACCATCTCCAGCGGCACGGCCGCCACGTCGCGGCAGTAATACACGACGTGCGGATTGCCCATCGACACGCACGTCATGCGCGGATCGAGGCCGGCGGCCCTCCACCACGGCTCCTCGGGGCCGACCGCAGGACTCGGCGCGTCGACGATGCGGCCACTGCCAGCTCCCGTCACCGGAATCCGCTCCGCCTCCAGGATCGGCTCACCCATATCCACCTTCACGAGCGAGCGCCGCGGGCCCTCGGGCCGCACGTCGACGGTCAGCACGCCGCGGCCGGTCTCGATCGCCACCTGCCCGGCCGGCGCGTGGCCGTGGGCCACCACGAGATGCGCGACGCACCGAATGCCGTTGCCGCACATCTCCGCCTCGCTGCCGTCGGCATTGAACATCTGCATCCGGGCGGCCGCCTTCGTGGACGGCCGCACGAGGATCAGCCCGTCGCCCCCGACGCCGCGGTGGCGATCGGCGATCCGCGGCGCGAGCCGAGCCGGATCGGCCGGCGCCTGCTCGGTAAAGCAGTCGATATAGACGTAATCGTTGCCCGCACCGTGCATCTTCACGAAGCGGGTCAATGGCGATTCAGGCATGCAGACACTCCTGGCACCACTGTAGCCGGAGGGGAAAAACGCCGTCCATGACAATCCTGCGCTGATAGACGACGGGCTGGCTTCGGGCTCCCCATATCCCGTCGCCGGACGTTCGCCTCCGCCCTCCAGGCTCCGGCTCACTCGGATTTGCCTGCGCTGCGCCATCCATGGCTCCGCTGGTCAAATACGCCGGCGAGCGGGACACAGGGAGCCCAAAGCCTCCTCAACTCGTAGGCGCTCAGAACTTTCGGCGGAGTCGGTCGGTGGGCACGCGCAGACGAAGGGAGTCGTTGAGGACTATCGGCGTCTGAGCAAAACCCACGAGTCA
>CAMAVC010000004.1 GCA_945861585.1 Planctomicrobium piriforme | reverse complement strand
TTCGGCCTCCAGATCGATGTCGTATTCGTCGCGGATCCGTTCGAGAATTCGGGAACGGTGATGCCGGGCATCGCCTGCCTCGAGTTGACAGGCGTGGATCGAATCACCGAGGGCGGCAGCCGTCGCGCGCGACTGCTCGGCCAGGGCGGTGGCGGCATGTCGCTCGGTCGCGAGAGCGTCGCGCGAGGCGGTCAGGTCGGCGAGGTGCGTGGCGGAGCGTTCAGCCGCGAGTGTCGCTTCCGCGAACGCACTCCCCGCGTCAAGAAGCTCGAGTTCGAACGCTTCGCGGCGGCGTACGGTGGCGGCGAGACGTTCCCGGGCGGCGATCACATCGCGTGCGGCGATGTCGCGATCTCCATGCCGCGCCTCGACACCCTGCCGGTCTGCCGCGAGGCGTTCGCTCGAGGAGGCGCGGGCCACGCGGAGGCGATTGATTTCAGCCAGCACTGCACCGCGATCGCGGTCGAGTTCGTCGAGCGTGGTCGACGTGGTCGCGGTGTCCCGGACCGCCGCCGCGAGATCGAGCCGGTGCTTCTCCACCAGCGACTCGGCCTCGTCGCGGGCCTGCGCGAGGCTGGCGGCCTGCCGCTCGGCATCCAGGGCAGCCTGTTCGGCGGCCACGATCGCCGTGCGGGCGGCTTCGCAGTCTCGGCCCAAGCGGGTGGCTTCGGACCGCGACGAGGCCAGCGCCTCGGCGTCGTGCTGACGGCGGGCCTGGAGCCGGTGGGAGTCTGCCTGGAACTCGGCGATTTCGGCCTGGAGCGCCCGGATTCGGGCCTCGGCCGCGGTCACCGTGCCATGCAGTTCGGTGTCGCGGTCGCGGAGCGATCGCAGCTCACTGCGCCGGGCCACGAGGCCGTGGGCGGCTGCGGGCACGCCCACCTCGAGCGAGCCGTCGACCGAAAGGCACTGGCCGCTCCGCGTGACCACGATCGTGCCGGAGGGCGCCTCACCGACGAGCGCGTGGGCGTGGGTGAGTTCCTCGACCACCCACACCCGGGAGAGCAGTCCGTGCACCAATGCTGGCAGTGCGTCGGGCGCGGCGCCCATAGCTTCGGCCGCGATCAGCCGGTCGAGGCGGCCGATCACACCCGGATGGCCTTGGAGATCCGCCTCGGGATGAGCGGGATCCGGGGCGCGGGCCGGCAGAAACGCGATCCGACCGCCGGTCGCCAGCACCGCCTGGGCGGCGGGCGTATCCATCCACAGCTGGAACCACCTGATGACGTCGTCGATCGAGTCGACGACGAGGCCTTGGGCGCGGCTTCCGAGCACGATGTCGACGAGTGTGGCCCACTCAAGCGGTGCGTCGATCAGTTCGCCGGCCACGCCATGGAGCCCGGGAATTGCCGCGGCCTCGGTACCGAGCAGCGTCCGCGCCGCCTCCGAGAGCCCCTCATGGCGGTCAATGATCTCCTCGAGCAACAGGCGGCGTTCGCGGCAGGCTTCGAGCTTGGCCCGCCATCCCGCCAGGTCATGCCAGGCGGCCTCGACCAGCGTGGCCCGCTCACGAAGCATCGAGTCGCACCGCTCGAGCTCGTGCACCGTGTCGCGAAATCGCTGCTCGAGCGCTGCGCTGGCCCCGTCGCGGCCGGCTGCGGCTTCGACGAGACGAGCGAGGGCTTCGTGGGCGGCTGCCACCGTGGCGCGGCGACCATCGGCGAGTCGGCGGGCTTCGTCGGCCCGCATCGAGGATCGCTGGGCCTCCGATTCGACGCGGCGCAGGAGCCGCTCGAGGTCGGTCACGCGCGCCGACTGGTCGGCGAGCCGCTGCCGGAGGGTCGTCAACGACTCGTGCGACCCGGCGGCTGCTTGGTCGCGGGCGGCCAGATCGGTCTCGATCCGCTCGTGCTCCACCGCCGCGGCATCGGCCCGGGCGTGGGCGTCTGCCAGCGCCGCGGCGGCCATCCGTTGCCGGCGGACGACTGTTTGCAATTCGTCCGTGACACGCCCGATGTCGACATCGAGCTCGCGGTGGCGCTGACGCAGCAGTGCGACCGTCGCTTCCGCCGCGGCCGAGGCGCGTCGGTCCTCCGCATAGCGGCCGTGCAATGCCGCGAGCTGCGGTTCGAGGTGCTGGTGCCGTTCTGCGAAGCTCGCGACCTGCGCAGCCGCGGTCGCCGCTGCAGACTCGGCCGCGACGAGTCCGGCGGCGAGATCGGCCAGCCGAGTCTCGACGGTGCCGACGAGCGTGTCGGCCGCGCTCAAGTCGGCGGTGGCAGCCGTCACGCGCAGCAGCCGCAGCCGATCGGTCATCTGCCGCCACCGCCGGGCGCGGGCGGCCTGGTGTTTCACGGTTTCCAGCCGTGCGGAGACTTCACCCACGATGTCGGCGAGCCGCTGACGGTTTTGCTCGGCACGCTCCAGCCGCCGGAGCGCCTCGGCGCGACGAACACGGAATCGTGTGATGCCGGCGGCCTCCTCGAAGACGGCGCGGCGATCCCGGCCCGAGGCGACGAGCAGCGCGTCGACGCGGCCCTGCTCGATCACGCTGTAGGCCTCCGTCGCCGCACCCGTTCCGGAGAACAGTTCGCGGATGTCGCGGAGGCGCGAGACGGCACCGTTGACGAGGTATTCGCTTTCGCCGCTGCGGTACACCCGCCGAGTGATCTGCACGTCGTCGGTGTCGAGCGGCAGCTGGCGGGCCGAATTGTCGAACACGAGCGACGTCTCGGCGGCATTGAGCGGCTTGCGCGAGATCGATCCGGCGAAAATCACGTCGGTCATGTCGCGGCCGCGCAGGCTGCGGACAGACTGCTCGCCCAGCACCCACTTGAGGGCGTCGACGACGTTGGATTTGCCCGAACCGTTCGGCCCGACGACGACCGTGATGCCCTCGGGAAACTCGAAGCGGGTCCGGTCGGCGAAGCTCTTGAAGCCGAACAGTTCGAGCGCTTTGAGCCTGGTCATGAAGACTCGTCCGTGCGTTTGCTCCGGGAGCCCGACGGTGCGGTGTCTGCGGTGTCGTTGTCGAGGGGCACGTCTCGTTCCTGGCGGGAGGCTTCCTCGTGCACCGTCATGCGGCCGTCGTCTTCGTTCGGGAGGGCGTCGAAGGCCAGGCGGCTGTCGAGGCACCGCGCGGAACTGGCGTGCTGGAGAAACTGGATGGCGTCGGGGTACGAGCCGCCGAGTTCGACGATCGCACGGACCACCGCCTCGACACGGGCGGGCGTTTCTTGATGTTCGTCGGGCTCACCCGGGAGGAAGCGGCTCACCGTGGCGGTGCCCTCCTCCACCACCACGACGATCGCGGAGCCCGCCTCGGCCCGCAGCCCGTCCGCCAGCGGATGGGCTGCGCCAAACAATACGATCTCCGGACGCATGCTGCGGGTGGCGTGGATCAGCGGCGGACCTTCGACGTCGAGTACGTGGAGCGAACAGGCATCGCCCAGACGCTCTCCGCGAATGAGCGGTGCCGATGGATCCATCCGCCACAGCGCCCGGAAGGCGCCGTAGCGGGTTTCGGCGCTCGTGCTGGTCAGGAGACGTTGCAGGGCATCGAGGCCGTTGGCATCGTCGATGACCGAGAGCGCCGCGAGCGCGGCGGGGCGGGCACTTCGCATGGTCGCCGCGGCCTCGGCGAGCTGTTCGGCTGCCAGCGACTCGCCGAGGTAGGCGAGGGCCTCGGCTGCCGCGAACCGCACCTCTGCGTCTTTGGCGTCGAGGGCCTCGCGCAGTGTCGGCACCGCCTCCTTGCCCAGCGCCTCCAGGCGCAAGGCAGCCGCCGGTGCCGTGACGGGATCGGCGAGTTGGCGAGCGAGGAGTTCGAGCCGCGCATGACGCCCGGCGGGCGGTTCGACCACGGCCACGCACCGCACCACCCGCACGAAGCGGGCCAGATTGTTCTTGTAGACCGACGGAACTTCGAGGTCGATGAAGCGATCCGTTTTCGGCGTGGCGACTCCGCGCTTCGTGCCCTTGATGACCGCGTGAAATCGCTTGTTGATGGAGTCGCCGATCCGCTTCGAAAGGGCCACGGATCGGTGCTCGGGCCCGAGGATCAGCCCGATCGAGCGGTCGGTGAGCGAGACGCCGCCGCCGGGCACGCGGGCGCGGAGTTTGGCCACCGAGTCGAGCGTGCCCTGAGACACCGGATCGACGAGCAGCGGTCCCTCGGCGATGCCGAGCACATGGCCGTCGCGAACCTTGTTGCCGAGCACTGCCATCTCCGCGAGCCGGGTCTCCATCAGCCAGCCACCATCGAGGCTCGTGGTGTCGTTGTCGGGAGGCACTTCGACGTACATGTCGAACCGATCTCCCTTGCGGACGCCCGGCGGCAGATAGGCATGCACCCAGACGAGCGCGGTCGACTTCGAGGCGAGGAGTTTGTTGGGCTCCACCACGCCGCGGGCCTGCATGTCGGCCATCAACTGCTGGCGCTGGAGCCCGGGCGGCGGATCGCAGCCGCTGTCCGATAGGCCGGTGACGAGCGCGGCCCGCTCGATGCGTTGTGGGTTGAGGCCCCACGGTGCGGTGTAGTCGCCCACGAGTTTGGTGTCGGCCTCGAGGGTCACGAGGGCCGCCACTTCAGGGCTCTGGCTGCGGATCGCGGGGCCAGCGCAGCCGGCAGCGATCACGCAGGCCATGGCAGCGACACACAAAATGGAGAGAGGCGTGCGCATCGGCGACCGTGCCTGGGAGGGTGTGCGGGGTGCGTGGAGCGGCGGGGAGGGTAGGACTCGGCGCGTCGGCCGGTCAAGGCAGGGTTGGCGGGGAAAAAAGGCCCGCGGCCGGCCGGGAAGAAGCCTTGGCCGCCTGCCGGGCGCCTGCTACGGTTCCCGCCCCTGACAAAACCCTCACACGCCCCGTGGAGTGATGCGATCGTGACGACGACGGAACGTGATCGGCTGCAGATTCATGTGCGCTGGATGATCCGACGCGACATGGCGGAGGTTCTCGAGATCGAGCAGGAAGCCTTCGAGTTTCCCTGGTCGGACGACGACTTCACCCGCTGCATGCGGCAGCGCAATTGCATCGGCATGGTGGCCGAGATCGCCGACTCGATCGTAGCCTTCATGATCTACGAGTTGCACCGCTCCCGGCTGCACGTCATCAACTTCGCCGTGCGTCGCTCCCACCGCCGCCTGGGCATCGGCATGCAGATGATGGACAAACTCGTGGCGAAGCTCAGCCCCGAACGGCGCGACAAGATCGTGCTCGAGGTGCGTGAGCGCAACCTCCCGGCCCAGCTGTTTTTCCGTTCGCTGGGCTACCGCGCGACCTCCGTGCTCAAGGACTTCTATCAAGACACGACCGAAGACGCGTATCTCATGCAGTATGTGCTGCCAGGCAGCGCTGCCGACCAGCCTGTCGTGCGCCGGCTCGCCGGCTGAGGCGCGGGCTCTCCGATCCACCGTGGTGTCAGCCGGTGACGGTCTTGACGGCCTCGATGCGGCTGCGGAGTTCGGCAACGCTCGCTGCCACGGTGTCTCCGCGGGCGAAGACGGTGAGCACTGGCCCGCCTCCGCGCAGGACCTGCCCGGAGCCCGGGATGTCGGCAAGGGCGGGGAGCCGATCGGCGGCGGTCCATAGGTCGGCGAGTGCGTGCAGGCGGCCGAGCACGTGATCGTCGATCGCGACCGGGTCGGCCGCGAACAGCACGGCCTTCGACCAGATGCCGGCATCGTGGGGGGCGGAGGGGGCGACGGGCGACGCCAGCCCGAAGGCTGCGAGGTGCATGGCGAGGATCGACTCGCCCGTGGTGCGTTCGACCAGCTCCGCCGAGGCCGTCGGCCGGGGGTTGACCTCGAGCACCGCGACGCGGCCGTCTCGCTCCACGATCGCGTCCACGCCGACCACACCCCGCAGCCTGGCCTGGCCGGCGAGTGACGTCGCGAGTGATGCAAACTGCGCCCGGATCATGGCCGCCACCGCACCCTGCGGCATGCACACCGAGCCGGCGTAGGCGAACCGGGCGGCGCGACACCAGGCAGTGCCCACCAGCTGGTGGCTCATGCCGAGGATACGTGAGCCCCCGTCTTCGAGGCAGAGAACGGCCGACACCGCTTCGCCGGCGACGTGTCGCTGCCAGACGAATCCGGGCACCGCAGGCCCGCCTCCGCCCAGCCACGGCGCGATGCCACGGCCTCCGGCACCGGCCACGGGCTTGCGGAGAAACGACCCATCGGTCGGCAGGCCGCGTGGTGAATCGAGCGTGTCGGGAAACTGCATCCCGGCGTGCCGCACGAGCGCAGCCAAGCCGGCCGGATCACGCACCCGGCCCACCTCCGCGACACCGTTTCCTGCCAGCGGCCGCACGGCCGACACGCGGTCGATGACGTGCCGATGATTTTCGACCGCGCCGGTGTAGCACCAGGGAGCAGGCGGAAAGGCCAGAGCCGCGTCGATGAGACCGTCCGGATAGCGGTCGACCCGTCGGCAGGCCACCGCCGTCACGGCGAGATCGGCATCGCCGAACAGGTCCGCCGCGTGCACGGCCCAGCCGGCTCGGGTGGCCGACTGCGCCGCGAACCGGCAGCTCGCGCCCAGGATGACGAGGGGCGGTCGGCTCCCGGCGGTCGACGGTTGAGGGTTCACGGAGGAGATGCTACCTTGCTGCCCGCTACCCGCGAATCCCGTGGGATTGCGTCATGGTGACCCGCCTGTCTGGCGGCAGCGGACGCTGCGTGGTCCACCCTTTGAGGAGATGAATTCATGTCGATGTTCATTGGCGAAGCTCTGGCTGGTGATGGGAACGAAATCGCCCATATCGATCTGCTGATCGGCAGCAAGGACGGCCCGGTTGGCGTGGCGTTCGCGAATGCCCTCGCCCGTCAGAGCGAAGGCCACTCGAACCTGCTCGCCGTCCTCACGCCGAACCTCGCCGTCAAGCCGGCCACCGTGATGATCACGAAGGTGACCATCAAGGGCGCCAAGCAGGCCGTGCAGATGTTCGGCCCCGCCCAGGCGGCCGTGGCGAAGGCCGTGGCCGACAGCGTGGCGGCGGGCGTGATCCCGAAGAGCGACTGTGAAAACCTCGTGATCGTGTGCGGCGTGTTCATCCATTGGCTCGCCGCCGACGACAAGAAGATCTACGACTACAACTACAAGGCCACGATGGATGCGATCGCGAGCGCCATGCACGGCAAGCCGACCGTCGACGAGATGATCGCCGGCAAGGACAAGGCCGCGCACCCGTTCCGGGGATTCTAGGTTCACGCAAAGCATCGGCTTCCTGCCGATCTTTGCTTGGCGGGCCTCCGCCCGCTGCCGAGAGCCGGGCCTCCAGCCCGGCGGCCAAACTCGGGGGCGGGGCGGAGGTCCGAAGGCGAGGGGCTGCCCATGCCCTGGGAGCCGGCGTATCTGACCAGCGCAGCCATGGATGGCGCAGCGCAGGCAGATCCGAGTGAGCGGAGGCCAGGATGGCCGCAGCGAACGTCCGGCGACGGGGCGTGGGCAGCCCTGAACTTTTGTGTTGTGTTTCGAGTACGGTGGGCTGATGCCAAAGCGAATCTTGATCCAGCTCGACTGTGATCCGCAGCCGAGCACGTTTGATGCGGTCGTGGCGGTCGATGCCGGGGCCGAGGTGCTCCTGCGGCATGGCGGCATCACGCCCGACAACGTCGTGCCGCTCGTCCATGGAGCGATGTTCACTCGCGGCGGTGGCGACCTCGCTGCCACGGCGATCTTCGTGGGCGGCTCAGACGTGGCGGCGGCGGAGGCGGTCTACCGACGGATTCAACAGACGTTTTTCGGTCCCGTGCGTGTCGGTGTGATGCTCGATCCGGCGGGTGCGAATACCACCGCCAGCGCCGCCGTGCTGGCTGCCGCGCGGCATCTGCCGCTCGGCGACGAGGCGGCGGGCGGCCGTCTGAAAGCCCTCGTCCTCGGGGGCACGGGGCCGGTCGGGCAGCGCGTGGCGCGGCTGCTCGCACGTCGGCATGCCCACGTGACGGTGGCATCGCGAAGCGAGCCGCGGGCCGCCGCGGTGTGCGAACGGATCCGCAGCCAGGTCGTCGACGGGCGGCTCCACGCCGTGGCAATGCCCGGCACGGCGGCGCCCACGGGTGCGTTTCGTGAGGCCCTCGAACAGGCCGAGTTGATCGTGGCCGCCGGTGCAGCCGGCGTGACACTCCTCGATGCGGCCGGCCGCAGCCTCGCGCGGGCGGCGCAGGTGCTGATCGACCTGAATGCGGTGCCCCCGGCGGGGATCGACGGCGTGATTGCGGTCGACAAGGCGAAGACGGACGGCAGTCTCGTGGTCTACGGGGCGCTCGGCGTCGGCGGCACCAAGATGAAGATCCACCGGGCCGCGATCGCACGGCTCTTCGAGTCGAACACCGCGGCTCTCGATGCCGAAGAGATGCTCGCCATTGGGGAATCGCTGTAGCTCAGCGGCGCTTCTTCGGCCGGCGGGTGCCGAAGAGGAGCACGATCGCCAACAGGATCACGACGCCCGCCACGAGCATCACGAGGTTGCGCCGGCCACGGCGGGTGGCCCGTTCCTCACGTAGACGACGCAGTGGATCGTCGTCGCGCTCGCTGGCCGGCTGCGAGACGTCGGCCTGTGGTCGCTGCTGCCGCGGCGCGGGAAGGGCGAACGCCGCCTGGCAGAGCGGGCAGCGGGCCGGGGTGCCCGCCGCGGCGCTCTCGGCCGAGAGCGCCGCGTGGCAGCCGGGGCAGGCGACGGCCATCAAGGGGTCGGCGGGCGCCGTCTGCATGGAGGCACGCATCGTCATGCGGACTGCCTCCGTCGGTGGGCGACCACGGCGTCGATGAGCCACGGGCAAACGCGGGCTGCGAAGGCATAGCCCTTGGCCGGCCGGCGGCCCGCGGCGAGGCTGTCCCAATATTCAGACTCGGTGGGCCCCAGGCTCGCGATCAGCTGCCGCCGCGAGCGGTGATCAGCCGTGGATGATGGCTGGTGCCGGTGCGTCGTCATGCGGGGTGTCGTCGGGAAGAGGTGGCGAAGCCGTGGCCCGGTCGTGGATCACCGCATCCTGCGGATCGATTCGGCCGAGCAGCGCGGCGGGGATCCGGCAGTGGATCGTCATGCGGTCGGCGGTGAAGTGCCGGGACAGCACCTCGCCGTGCGCCGCGAGCCAGGCGAGCAGGCGGCCGTTGCCCGGGTCGGTCGCGATGTCGACGTCGCGGAACGCCCGGCCGAGGTGATCGCTGACGGCGCGGGCCAAGCCGGGGAGGCCCGTACCCGAGCGGGCCGAGATGGCCAGTGCGTGCGGATAGCGGCCGAGCACCCTGTCGCGGCTGGCAGGATCCTCGATCGTGTCGATCTTGTTGAGCACGAGGAGGGTGTCTTTGTCGTCGACTCCCAGATCGGCGAGCACGCCGCGCACGGCGGCGATCTGGTGGTCGACGAGCGGGCTCGAGGCGTCGGCCACGTGGAGGAGCAGATCGGCCTGGCGGGTTTCTTCGAGCGTGGCGCGAAAGCTCGCGATCAGGCGATGGGGCAGGTCGCGGATGAAGCCGACGGTGTCGCTCAGCAAGACGGGCCCCCAGCCCGGCAGCCGCCAGCGCCTCGTGCGCGTGTCGAGCGTGGCGAAGAGCTTGTCTTCGGCGAGTTCATCCGCGCCGGTGAGCGCGTTGAGGAGGGTGCTCTTGCCGGCGTTGGTGTAGCCAACGAGCGACACGGTGAGCTGCGCCCCGCGGGCCGCCACCTGCCGCTCCTTGCGGCCGTGGATCGCCTCGAGCTCCTGCTTGAGATCGTGAATCCGCTTCTCGACGAGGCGGCGATCGACCTCGAGCTGTTTTTCACCGGGGCCGCGCATGCCGATCCCCATCTTCAGCCGCGAGAGGTGCGTCCACATCCGCTTCAGTCGCGGCAGCGAGTATTCGAGCTGGGCGAGCTCGACGGCGAGCCGGGCCTCGTAGGTGCGGGCGCGGGCCGCGAAGATGTCGAGGATGACTTCCGAACGGTCGAGCACCTTGATCTCGAGCGCGCGCTCGAGGTTGCGGGTTTGGGCCGGCGAGAGATCGTTGTCGAAGATGACGACGTCGGCGTCGTGGTGGGCACAGAGCGTGGTCAGCTCCGCGAGCTTGCCCTTGCCGAGATAGGTCGTCTGGTCGGGCCGGTCGCGCCGCTGCGTGAGCTCCGCCACGACCCGCGCTCCGGCCGTGGCGACGAGCCCCGCGAGCTCGTCGAGCGGATGTGCAGGATTCACCGGAGCGTCGAGCAACACGCCGACGAGCACGGCTCGCTCACTCTGCACGCTGGTGGCTCGCTCGCGTGTGGTCAACCGTCGGCCTCCATGCCATCGCCGTCGTCCGCACCACTCGCAGCGAGGTGGCAGCAGCTCTCCCAGCGGCGGGTGTCGAGCAGACCGTCGGCCACGGCATGCTTGACGGCGCAGTCGGCCTCGTGCGTGTGGGTGCAGTCGGGAAAACGGCAATGGTTGGCGATCGGCCGCAGGTCTCGAAATGCCGCCGGCACCTCCGCCGGTACCAGCTGCCAGAGCTGGAACTGCCGCACACCGGGGGTGTCGACGAACGCGCCGCCGTGGCCGTGGGGAATCAGCCGGGCCGTGGTCGTCGTGTGCCGGCCTTTGTCGTTATCGCGGCTGACTTCGCCGACGCGGAGCCCGAGCTCCGGCGCGACCGCGTTGAGGATCGACGATTTGCCGACACCGCTCTGGCCCACCAACGCCGTCACGCGGCCGGCGAGTTCGCGCCGCAGCCGTTCGATGCCGAGGCCGGTGGCGGCGGAGCAGAGCACCACGGCATAGCCCATCCGTGCATAGACGCCTGCCAAGGGCACGAGGCTCGCCGTCGGCACGAGGTCGGCCTTGTTGATGCAGATGATAGGACGGATGCCGCTGGCCTCGGCTGCCACGATCAGCCGGTCGATGAGCCCCGGCTTGAGGTGCGGCAACGCGGCACTGCCCACGATCAGCGCCTGATCGACGTTGGCGACGATCACGTGCCGGCGGCCGCGGCTCGCACGGCAGAGCGAGTTGCGCCGCGGCTCGATCGCCAGGATCGCACCGTCGCGGCCGGTGCCGCGAAACCGCACCCAGTCGCCCGCCGCGACGGGGTGCCGTTGATCGGTGGAGAGTGTTTTCAAGAGCCGCCGGGTCATGCACCGAACGGTCGAGCCGTCGGGATGCTGCACCACGCTTTCCAGACCCTGCACATGGAGGACGCGGCCCCGGACGGAGCCGTCGGCGGCGGGTTCGACGGCCAGGCCGTCGCGAGGGCCGTCGTCGAACGCCGCATCAGCCTCGGTGACCATGACGGTGCGCTTGCGGGTCAGGTCGCCCTTGCCGGAGAGCCGCTCGCCGGCGGCCAGGTCGGCGGCGGCGTCGAGATCGCCAGCCACGCGGCGGGTCAGATCGCCGCCCCGTCTCCGGGCAGACCGATTCTTCCGCAGTTCGACGCGAAACTTCCGCCGATTCGTCATGCGGAAAGTGTAGCAGCCGGCCCCCCCGACGCCCGCTCGGCGGTCACCGCCGCTGCCGGCGCGATGCGGCCGCAGGCTTCGGTTCGGCCGAGCGCCGGGATTCGAGCCCCGCCGACTCGAGCAGGCTGCGGCCGAAGAGATCGGCTTTCGCAGGCTTGTCGGCCGGGGCGCCGGTGGCGCCGACCTTGGCCGGCTCGTAGCTCACCTCGTATTCGTGCTTGGCCACGGAGAGCGTGTCGCCCGGCTCGAGCCGCTGTTCACTCACGCGGCTGCCATTCACCTTGGTGCCATTGCTGCTGCCGAGGTCCTTGACATGCCAGTAGCCCTCCACGAGCGAGAGTTCGCAGTGGTTGCCGGACACGTTGGGGAAGCGGAGGACGATGTCGGCGCTCTCGCGGCGGCCCACGGTGAGGCTGGTTTTCAGGAGCGGGATCGGGTCTCCTCCGCCCAAGGGCTGCAATTCACCGTACATCTTCGATTCCTGGCTGGGTCGTCACATCGAGGTGTCGCTCACAAGTTCATCATACTTTCCCACTCTGGTTCAGGCATGATCCTGTACGAAGTGTAGAATTCGGGATTCGGTGCGATCCCTATTCCAGGGGACTCGGACTGAAGCGGACCGGGTGATCGCCGGCCGTCACGTTCGTGGCGGCGGGAGGAAAGTCCGGGCTCCATCGGGTGCGATGGTGGGTAACGCCCACCGGCCGCAAGGCCAGGGACAGTGCCACAGAAAGCAAACCGCCTCCGGTCGGCAGTACTTCGGGACGGCCAGCCGGCGGTAAGGGTGAAACGGTGAGGTAAGAGCTCACCAGCAGGCCGGGTGACCGGTCTGGCTCGGCAAACCCCATCGGGAGCAAGGCCAAGCAGGAAGAAGTTCGGTCCTTCGGGGCCGGCGCGGGGCGGCCCGTCCCGCACCCACTTCCGGGTCGGCTGCTGGAGGCGTCGGGCAACCGCCGTCCTAGAGAAATGATCGCCGCTCACGCCGGCCCTCGGGTCGGGGTGAGCACAGAACCCGGCTTACAGGTCCGCTTCAGTCCGATTCTCCTGACGATTTCTCCCGGCTGTTTCCCGCGTTTTCGCGGTCGCTAAGCAGTTCGCTTGGCCGGGGTGGCGGGCGTGTCGGGCGTCATGTCGCGCCGGCCGGCCTCGTCGAGCATTTTGATCAGTTTCGTGATGCACAGGGTGTTGACGCTCACCCGCATCTCCTCAGCCTCGGCCTTGAGGGATTCGTGGAGCGATTTCGGCATCCGCACCGTCACCACGCGCTGGGTCTCCCGCTCGGCCGGCTGATCACGCTGCTGGGTCCGCAAGGTGTCGAGCATTTCGCGAATGCGGGCATATTCCGGGGAGCACTCGAAGCGGATGAGGGCTTCGGGGGTCCGAAAGGCCCTCCGCACCAGGCCATCGACGCCCAGCACTTCGCGAAAGAAGACGACCCACTCCGGCTTCATGGCATAGAGCCGTTCGGCCACTTCGAGCACCGCCGTCGCGCCGTGGGCGGCCGGGGCCACCTCCTCCTCAATCCTGACTGCCATCGCTGCCTCGCATTCCAGGTCCGTCGAACGTCGGCAGACACGAGCCGTCCTCGTGTCCGCCACGTTCATTCATGGCGGTCGAGTCAAGCGACAGCATGAAGTGATTGCTGGCAAACGACTTGCGACCAATCGCAGGCGGCAGTCTTCTTTTCGGGCAGCTGTGCCCGGATTCGTGGCAGCGGGGCAGGTGCGCGAAAAAGAGGCAGCTCCCTTGGGTCGCAAATACCAATTGTCCGGTTTGGGTGGACGGTCAATTCGGCTGGCCGGCGCGGCACGGAGTCATGCCGTGCGGGTGAGATAAGCCACAATATTAGCGGCGATATCCACGCCCAGGGCCGTTTCCAGTCCGCGCCACCCCGGCACGGCGTTCACCTCCACTACGAGTGGCCCGTCGGCAGTGGGGAGGAGGTCCACGCCGGCAATCTCGGCGCCGACGGCCCGGGCCGAGCGAACTGCCAGGTCGACCCAGCCTGCCGGCGCCGTCCACGGCTCGGGCCGGGCCCCGCGCGAGACGTTGATCCGCCAGTCGCCCGTCGACACCCGGCGCATGGTGAACGTGTCGTCTCCGACCACGAGCACCCGTGCGTCCCAGCCGGGGTGGGCGACGAACTCCTGGAGATAGCAGACGGACCCGGGCGGTTCGGCCCGACGGGCTGCCTCGAGCCAAGGTTCCAGGTCTTGCCGCGCTGCAATCCGTTCGATCCCGCGGCCCTGCGAACCGAACAGTGGCTTCATCACAGCCACCTCTCCAAGCGCCGCCCAGGCCGCCGCGATGCCGGCCTCGCTCTGGGCGACGATCGTGCGCGGCACCGGGATGCCGGCGTCGTGCAGCCGGGTCAGCGTGAGGTATTTGTCGATCGCCACCTCCAGGGCACGCGGGGCGTTGACCACCCGCCTGCGGCAGGCGAGCCGGCCGAGCACGTCCATGCGGAAGATGACGTCTTCGAGCGTTCCGGCAGGCATGCCCCGGACGACGATCACATGGGCGCGATCGACGGCCTCGGGGCGATGGTATTCGGCCGGGCCGATGTCCGTCGCGAGATCATGCCAGCCCACGACTGTGGCGGCGTGGCCGTCGGCATGCAGTGCATCCGCAAGCCTGCGGACATGCCAGCCCGTCGCGGCGCCTAGCACCGCCACACGCATGGCCTCACCGCCCTACGGTCGCGGCCGCGGCGTCGGCCGGCGCGAACGATGCCGCCACGATGCCAGGCGCGACGCCGCCGAAGCTGTGCCGGCGGCCGGTGTCGAGATTCACGAACTCGACGACCGCCGGCGCGAAGAGTGCCGGATCGATGGCGTAGAAGTCTCCGCCCGCCTTGGCAAACACGCGGGCAAACGGTTCTCCATAGGCCGGCGAGGCCCGGCTGACTGCCTGCGGCCCGATGTGCTCCAGGCTCTTGTCGTCGCCGCGCACCTCCAGAGTGACGATGCCGCCATAGAGAATCGCGTCGTTCGTGCGGCCGATCGCGGCGAGGTCGCCAGCAGCCACGGGGGCCAGCGGCGCCCGGCCCGTGCCACGCTGAATGCGGGCCATGTCGAAATGCAGGTCGTGGAGCTTGTGGAGGGCGGTTTCCAACGACCGCGCGATCACCTGCAGCGTGCCCGCCGGGCTCGCGGTGCGGGCGACGAGGAGCAGGAGCGCATCGGCGGCCACCCCCGCCGCGGCGGCGAGATCGCGGCACACGTCCGCGGGGGGCAGCTTCGCGGTCTCGAGGAGGCCCACGGCCACGGCGGGCCGCTCGCGGCAGCCGATCGTGTCGAACAGCGGCTCGCGTCCGATCGCAGCCCGGATCGGGCCGCTCGCCATGGCGAAGAAGCCGCTCGATTCGACCTTCCATCCGGCGTATTGCGCCGCGAGGCAGGCTGCCACCGGTGCATCACTCGCAACGGCGACCACCGGCCACGGGCAGTCGGGCCATGCGGCGGCGAACGATGCGTGCGGTGCAGCCGCAGGCTCGAGCCAGACGCGGCCGCGGCCCGCCATGGCCACTTCCGCCAGCATCAACCCCGCGGCATCGCTGCCAGTTGCATGGACGCCGCAGTCGATGACCCGCGTGCCGGCGACCGTTCTGGACTGAATGGCAAGCTGGTCGGCGGCGGCGAGTGCGCGCTCGGCGATCAGCAGGCTCGATTCATTGAGCGTCGTTGTCATGCAAGGAAATTCCCGTCGACCGACCGACCGGCGAGGCCATAATGCTGTGCGACGACAGCCCCGGCAATCCCTGCGGATTTCAGGCTGCCCGTCGGGCCTACGAGGTGCAGCATGCCGAGCCTGACCGTCGAAAACTACGTGAAGACGATCTATCAGATCACGACCGCCCAGGCGGTCGAGGCCGCGACGACGGGCCAGCTCGCGACGGCCCTCGGTGTCTCGCCCGGCACCGTGACCAGCATGCTCAAGACACTCGACGCGGCGCGGCTGGCCTCGCACCGGCCCTACGAGGGCGTCGCGCTCACTCCCGCCGGTCGCGTGCTCGCGCTCCGGATGCTCCGCCGGCATCGGCTGCTCGAACTGTTTCTCTTGCGCACGCTCGACATGACCTGGGACGAGGTGCACGACGAGGCCGAGCACATGGAGCATGCCGTGAGCGACCTGCTCGTCGATCGGATCGATGCCTATCTCGGCCATCCCGACGTCGATCCACACGGTGATCCGATTCCACGTGGCGACGGCGAAACCCTGGAGGCACCGGCCGAGCCCGCCATGCGCTCGCTGGCCGACTGCTCGGCCGGATCGAAGTTCCGGCTGGCGCGTGTGCTCGACCAGTCGCCGGGCTTTCTGCGCTACCTCACCGATGCCGGGCTCGCGCTCGGCACCACGGGTGAGGTGGAAAAAAATCCTGATGGCGCCGGGTTGATGCGGATTCGCATCGGCGACAGGGCGATGTCGCTCGCTCTGGAAGCGGCGGGCACGCTGCTCGTCATCGAGGCATGACGATCGGCAGCCGTCCGGTCGCCAGCAGCACGTAGAGCGCGGCGGCCACGAGATCGGCGGTCGTGCCGGGGTTGATCGTGCCCGGCACGATCCCGTCCGCCGGCGGCACGATGCCGGTGAGGCCGCGGCCCGTGTGCAGACTCTGCTCGAGCCGTCGCGCGGCTTCGCGCCAGTCGTCGCTGTCTTCGATGACGGCCCGGGCCCGGGCCGAAACCGCCGCGGCGACGGCAGGCCCGTGCTTGCGGGCGATGAGTGAGTCAGGCTCGCGGGCCACCTGCCGCAGAAAGCCGCGCACGATCGCGTCGCTCAGGTCATGGCCCGCGGCCAGCTCCTGCTCGAGGTCGGCCACGAGGCCGCCGAACAGGGGGCCGTAGCCGTGCGCCCACAGGCGTGCGACGGAATCGTGGGGGGCGGCAGCCCGCATCGCCGCCAGCATGTCTGCCGGCGGTTCGCCGGCGACGTCCCAGCGGTCGCGGGTGCCCATGCCTCCCGGCCGCGCCGCCCTGATTGCCTGCCAGCAGTCGCGGGCATCAGCCGGCCCGAGCCCGGCGAGCACCTGCGCCACGGCCGCGGGCGTGAGCGGCGTGCCATCGGGCACCGCCGCCAGCGGCGCGACGACGAGCACGATGCCGAGATTGGCGTTCGAGCGAGTCACCTGCCGTGAGGCCTCGACCGCGGCGCGGATCGTGGCCCCCAGCGGGCGGTGCGGCGCGACGTCGAGATGGGGAGCGATTGCGGCGCCCGCCGCCACGAGCTCGGCATACGAGAGGTCGTGATAGTCGACGCCTGGATGGACATTGCCAGGCTTGGGGGCAGAGGCTTCGAGTGCGCAGGCGACGGCCGTGCACCAGCCGCGCGTACCGGGTGCCCAGGGGGGCGTGATGGATGGATCAGCCATGTGTGGTTTGCGTGTAAAACCGGGCCCGGCCTGCGGCTGCAGCGTCTCACAAGGTACACTTCGGAGACCGTCCCACCACGCCTCCTTTCAGCCCCACCTCATGGCCACCGACGCCGTTCCGCCTCCGCCCACCTTCGGCCCCGAGTGTTTCCTCAACCGCGAGCTGAGTTGGCTCGAATTCAACCTCCGGGTGCTCGAGGAGGCGGAGAACCCCGAAAACCCGCTGTTCGAGCGGCTCAAGTTTCTCGCGATCTTCAGCTCGAACCTCGACGAGTTTTTCATGGTCAGGGTTTCGGGTCTGCGCGAGCAGGCGTTCGGCGAGAGCGCCCCGCAGGACTATGCAGCCGACGGCATGCGGCCGCTCGAACAGCTCGAACGGATCGCCGCCCGCACGCAGGAACTGGTGGCCAGGCAGTATCGCTGCTTGAAGGAGAGCATCGGGCCGGCGATGGTCGCCGAAGGCTTCGAATTGTTGCGGTATGACGACCTCGACGGGCCGCAGCTCGAACAGGTGGAGCGGTTCTTTCGGGAGCGTGCCCTGCCGGTGTTGACGCCGATGGCGGTCGATCCGGCCCACCCGTCGCCGCGGTATCACAACCGCGGGCTCTATCTCGGCGTGATGCTCGAGCACGCGGCGTCGGACGAGATCGAGGCCCTCGGCCCGAAGCGGCTATTCGCCGTCGTGCAGGTGCCGCAGGTGCTGCCGCGGATCGTCGGTGTGACAAGCACCGCCCCGGGGCGGACGTCGTTCGTGCTCCTCGAAGATGTCGTGGCTGCGCGGCTCCCTGAGCTGTTCGGAGGGTTCGACGTCAAGTCGTGGACCGCCTTCCGGATCACCCGCGACAGCGATCTCGAACTCCTCGAGCAGGAGTCTGACGACATGCTGCGGCTGATCGAAGACCGGCTCAAGGCTCGGCAGCGGGGCCAGGCGGTGCGGATCGAGATCGCGTCGAAGGCCGACCAGTCGCTCGCCCAACTGATCATCGACGAGGAAGGCCTGCAGAACAGCGGCCCCCGATCGGACGGCAGTGACGGCTCCGGCTACAGCGAGGTGTATCGGATCGACGGGCCGCTCGACCTCACGGCGCTGTGGGAGCTCTACAAACTGCCCGGGCACGAGCGTCTGCGCGACAAGCCGTTTACGCCGCGGCTGCCGCGCGGCCTCGGGCGGCGTGGCGAAGACATCTTCACCGCCATCGCCCGCCAGGACATTCTCCTGCACCATCCATTCGAGTCGTTCGACCCGGTGGTCGATTTCGTGACGAGCGCCGCGAATGACCCGCGCGTGCTCGCCATCAAGCAGACGCTCTACCGCACGAGTGGCGATTCTCCGATCTCACGTGCCCTGATCACCGCGGCCGAGGCCGGCAAACACGTGACGGCGCTCGTGGAGCTCAAGGCCCGCTTCGACGAGGCCAACAATGTCAGCTGGGCGCGACAGCTCGAGCGGGCGGGCGTGCACGTGGTGTTCGGATTTCTCGATCTCAAGACCCACTGCAAGGTGTCGCTCGTCGTCCGGCAGGAAGGGCAGGGCCTGCGGCGCTACGTGCATCTCGGCACCGGCAACTACAACCCGACGACGGCCCTCACCTACACCGACCTCGGCCTGTTCACGGCCGACGAGGCGGTGGCCGAGGACGCCTCGGCGCTGTTCAACCTGCTGACAGGCTACTCGCAGGGGCACGCCTGGCAGCGGCTCGTCGTCGCACCCAACGATCTGCACCGGCGCACGCTGGAGCTGATCGAGGGCCAGACCCGGCGGGCTGAAGCGGGCCTGCCCTCACGGATCTTCGCGAAGCTCAACTCGCTCGTCGACCACCGTGTGATCGAGGCGCTCTACGCGGCCAGCCGGGCCGGGGTGCCGATCGACATCATTGCGCGGGGCATCTGCGGCCTGCGGCCGGGCGTGAAGGGCCTGAGCGAGACGATCCGCGTCCGAAGCATCGTGGATCGTTTCCTGGAGCACAGCCGGATCTATGTGTTCGGGCCGGACGACGATGCGCAGGTGTTTCTTGCGAGTGCCGATTGGATGCCGCGCAACTTTTTCCGCCGCGTGGAGGTGATGTTTCCGATCCTCGCGCCGGAGCTCAAGCAGCGCGTGCTGCGCGAGATCGTGCCGACCTATCTCGCCGACAACACGCGGGCTCGCGAGCTCGACGAGCACGGGGTGTTCCATCTCCTGCGGCCGGCGGAGGGGCAGCCGGCGGTGCGCTGCCAGATCGAGTTTCTCGAGCGGCGCAACGCCGCCGACACGCCCGGCGCTCCTTGAACCGCCGGCCGACGACCCTCTAGGATCAGAGCCCCTCGAGGAAGCCCGGCATGGCGGAAGATCATTACGAGACGCTCGGTGTGCCGCGGACCGCTTCGGCGGAGGACATCCGTAAGGCGTATCGCGAGCTCGCCCGCAAGTATCACCCCGACCTTCACCCGGACGACGCCGCGGCGAAGGAGAAGTTCAAGAAGGTGCAGACCGCCTTCGACGTGCTCAACGACCAGAGCAAGCGGGAGATGTACGACCGCTACGGCAGCTCGTTCGAGGGCGTCGGGGCGGGTGGCCCCGGTGGCGGCTGGGGAGGCGGCCGCGGACCGTTTCCGGGCGGTGGCGCTCCCGGCGGCGGCGGTGCCGAGATCGACCTCGAAAGTCTGTTCGGCGGCGGCGGGTTCGGCGACTTTTTTGGCGGCGGGGGCGGCACGCGGTCGCGGGGCCGCCGGCGGGCGGCGCGGGCGGCCGGCGAGGACGTGACCGCGCGGATCGACATCCCCTTCACGCTCGCGATCGACGGCGGCAAGACCGACGTGCGGCTCGACCGCGGTGGCAAGGCCGAAACGATCAGCGTCACGATCCCCCAAGGGCTGCCCGACGGGGCCCGCATGCGGCTGCGCGGCCAGGGCCTGCCCGGCACGGGCGGCGGTCCGGCGGGGGATCTCTTGCTCGAGGTCCGCGTGGAGCCGCACCCGCTGTTTCGTCGCAGCGGCGACACGCTCGAAGTCACGCTGCCGGTGAGCATCGCGGAGGCGATCGAGGGAGCGAAGGTGGACGTGCCGACGCCCTGGGGGACGATCGCGCTCAAGGTGCCGCCGGGCACGTCGGGCGGCCGCAAGCTCCGGGCTGCCGGGATGGGCGTCCGGCATGCCAACGGCGCGAAGGGCGACCTGATCGCCGAAGTGCAGATCGTGCTCCCCGACATGACCGATGCCGCCGCCCGCGAGGCGCTCCTCGCCGCCGCGCAGGCCGCCGCGGCGACGGCAACCAGCCCCCGCTCGCAGCTCCGCTGGTGATGGCCGCCGCGGAGGGCTTTTCGAAGGGAGTGCGCGTCTGGCGACCGGCCGACTTCGAACGCGTGTTCGCGGCCCGCTGGACTGCCGCTGCGCATGGCCTCGTGCTGCATGCGGCGCCGAGCGCCTGCGAACCGTCGGTCGCGCGGCTGGGTGTGTCGGTGTCGCGGCGGATCGGCAATGCCGTGGTGCGCAATCGCTGGAAGCGCGGGCTCCGCGAGGCATTTCGCAGGGTCCGCAGCCGGCTGCCGCCGGCAGACTACGTGGTGGTGGTGAAAACGCGCAGCGTGCCGACGGGCGCTGCCGGAGCGCAGCTCGTCGAGGAAACGCTCGTATCGCTCGCCGGCCGGATCACAAGCCGGCGCGGGTTCGCGGGAGGTTGATCGTGAGGCACGTGATCCGCGCGATGGGGCGGGCATGCGACCGCGTTGCCGTGGCGCTCTTGATCGGCCTCGTGATCGTCTACAAGGCCACGCTCAGTCCGCTGCTCGGTCGCCACTGCCGCTTTTCGCCGACATGCAGCAGCTATTTCAGAACGTGCGTGGAGAAGTATGGCGCCGTGCGTGGCAGCTTGAAGGGCCTGGCCCGCATCGGCCGCTGCCATCCTTGGCATCCGGGCGGCTACGACCCGCCGTGACCGGGAGCGGCATGCTCGGCGCGGAGCATCGCGAGCACGGTGTCATTCGCTGCGGGAAACCTCCGCGTCGATAGGGCATCGATCGGAACCCACTCGAATGGTGGCCGCGGAGGCACCGTTGCGTCGAGCGGCGTTGCCCAGTGAAAAAAGATCGTGCGCAGGGGAGCCTGCTGGGGAACGGAGACGCACGGACGGTTGAGCATCCGCACGGCGACGCCGGTCTCTTCCAGGCATTCCCGCGCCGCCGCCTCTGCGGCCGACTCGTGCGGCTCGACCTTACCGCCAGGAAACTCAGCGCGGCCCGGCTCCTCCGGCGCGTCGTCCGCCCGCAGGCCCACGAGCACTGTGCCATCGTGAACCACGACGGCGACGGCGATCGGGGGAAGGTCGTAAGCCATGGCTCGACTGGGAGGCGAGGGGGTTGGCGAACGCTCGAGGAGCATTGGGCCGCTGCGGCCCACGCGACAAGACTTTTGCCGCCCCCGAGCCGTCGCCCGACCAGTCCGGCGATTTACGCGGGCTTCTGCACGAGATTGAGGAGCCGCCCGGGCGAGCCCATCACGTTGTAGCCCGCGTCGACGTGGAGAATCTCGCCGGTAATCCCGCCGGCATCCCGCGAGAGCAAAAACGCACCCGTCTTGCCGACTTCTTCGTGGGTGATGTTGCGGCCCATGGGCGACATGTGCTCGTAGAGGTCGAGCATGTCTTCGACGCCCGCGCCGCGGCCGGCGAGCGTCCGCAGCGGACCCGCGCTCACCGCATTCACCCGAATACCGGCGGGCCCGAGGTCGTACGACATGTACTTCACGCAGGCGTCGAGCGTCGCCTTGCAGACGCCCATGATGTTGTAGCCGGGCACGACCTTCTCGCCGCCGAAGTAGGTGAGCGTGAGGATCGAGGCGTCCTTGGCGAGGATGCCCCGGGCGAGCCGGCCGACGGCGAGCAGGCTGTAGGCGCTCGTCTCCATCGCGATCCGGAAGCCCTCGCGGCTGCAATTGGTGGTCTCGCCCTTGAGGTCTTCCATCGGGGCGTAGGCGATCGAGTGGAGCAGGAAGTCGATCGTGCCGAACTCCTGCTTCGCCCGGTCCATCACGGCCGCGATCTGCTCGTCGCTCGACACGTCCATCGGCACGAGAAACTTCGCGTTGGGCTCGGGATCGGTGAGCAGGGCCACGCGGCGACGGTTCCGCTGCCGCTCGTCGTCGGGCTTGTCGGGCAGGTGGGTGAAGCCGATCTGGCCTCCCTCGGCGAGAATCTCTTTGGCGATATACCACGCGATCGAATGATCGTTGGCCACGCCGAGCACCAGACCCTTCAGCCCATCGAACCTGCCCATGCCAAACCTCCAGACTCGTGAACACCGTACCGGGACGGCGGAAATGTAGCCGCTGCCCGAGAATCCCTCAACGCGGGCGGTTCGCCCGGGCCTTGTCGGCCGGCGTGCGCAACGGTAGAAAACATGCCGTAGCCTCGTTAGCTCAATTGGTCAGAGCATCTGACTCTTAATCAGAGGGTTCTTGGTTCGAGTCCAAGACGAGGCACTGCTTTTTTCCGGCACGCCGGATGCTCGCTGCGTTGCCGGTAGGTGCCGGCTCGGGGTTACCCCGTACCGTCTCGCCGGACGCTCACTGCGCCCATCCATGGGCTCCGTTCGCTCGGACCTGCCTGCGCTGCGCCATCCTGGCTGCGCTGGTCAGCTACGCCGGCTCAACGGTAGGGGTAACCCCGAGCCTCCCCGTCTGGAAGCCCGAGGCGTGAGCCGAAGGGAATACGCGTCGTGTTTCGTCACCGGGGCATCCTCTCGGCTTACGCCTCGGGCTTTCGTTGAGGAGGCTTCGGGCTCCCCCTGTCCCGCTCGCCGGCGTATTTGACCAGCGGAGCCATGGATGGCGCAGCGAATGCGCTCCAGGCAGCGCAGGCCAATCCGAGTGAGCCGAAGCCTGGAGGGCGAAGGCGAACGTCCGGCGACGGGATATGGGGAGCCCGAAGCCGGTGCCCTGACTATCTGGCGACATCACCGCGATCGCCCTATGCCTGCTTTCGCAGGTAATACTGCGTGGCGAGCTTGCGGTAGAAGAACATCAGGGTCAGGTTGGGCCGCGAGAAGAGCAGGCGCGTCACCACGCCCCAGAAGCCCGGCTTGTGCTCGAATTCGATGTGTTCGTCGATGCGGGTCGTCGACGAGTCGAGCGGCGTGAAGGTGTGCGTGTGCTCCCAGCGGGCGGCCGGGCCCGAGGCCTGCACGTCGGTGAAGCCGTGGGGCGAGACGTTGCGATGCACCGCCGTCCAGTGCAGCGGCAGCGGGCCCACCCAGAGCGTGAACTTCGACACGGAGCCCTCTGCGAGAGGCTCGATCGAGTGCAAGTGCACGATCGTGGGCGGGGGCGTGAGCCGCTTCAAGGCGCTCGTGTCGCTGTGAAATTTCTGGACGGCTGCGAGCGGCGCCGGCACGGTGAAGGAATAATCAAACGTGGGCATGGAGCGCCGGGGGGTGGGAAAGAAGCGCGGGAGGGGGTTGCGACCCGGGTGTGAGTGTAGTGTAATCCGGGTGTTAGTAACACTGAGATAACAGTCACCCGACGCCGAGGAGCGCGATTTCCCATGGTCGAGAAGAAGCCCGCAAAAGATGTGAACAAGTCCGCCGAGATCCGCCGCATCGCTGCTGCAATGAAGGAGAAGGGTGAGAAGCCGCGGCCGATCGTGATCATCGCTCAGCTCAAGAAGCAGGGTGTCGAGGTGTCGTCGCCGCAGGTGAGCATGGTGCTCAAGCGGATGGGCTTCCGGCCGCGGAAGCGGCGTGCCGCCGAGGCGGGCGCCGGGAAGGTGCAGCGGCCTGTCGGCGGGCGAGGCGGCCCGATCTCCGTCGAGGACTTGATCGCCGCCAAGCGGCTCGTGAGCCACTTCGGCACGGCCGATCGGGCGCTTGCCGCGGTCGCGGCGCTCAAGCGGCTCGAGTCCTGAGCTGGAGGAATGACCGGGCTCAGGCGATGCCGTGGCGGATGGCCCACACGGCGGCCTGGGTGCGGTCGTCGAGGGCGGTCTTGCGGAGCAGGTTTTGCACGTGCTCCTTCACCGTTTCGATGCTGATCTCGAGCGCGTCGGCGATCTCTCGATTCGACAGGCCGAGCGCCACCTGGCGGAGCACCTGCGTTTCGCGGGGCGTGAGCGGCACGTCGGTCGCGGTCGACACCTCGCGCTTGGCCATCGCGCCGGCGACCCGGCGGAATTCACCTGACCGGGAAGGTGCGGCGTTTTTGGCCGCTCCGCCGATCGCCTCGAGCAGTTCCTTGCGGGAGGCCGTCTTGAGGACGTAGTCATGGGCACCGGCGGACACGGCACGGGCCACGTAGGTGGAGTTGTCGAATGCCGAGAGCATGACCACGCGGGCGTGGGGCGCGGCCGAGCGGATGCGCTTGATGGCATCGATGCCGTCCTGGCCATTCATGCGCACGTCGAGCAGGACCACGTCGGGCTTGTGCCGCCGGGCCGCGCTGACGCCGGCGTCGCCGTCGGCTGCCTCGGCCACGACCTGGACGTCGGCGGTGCCGACCATCTCCGCGATGCCGCGACGAACCATTTCGTGGTCGTCGACGATGAGCAGTTTCGTTGGCATGATGGACCTCATTCGTTGTGCGCCGAAAACTTATCCGACTGGGGGGGCATATGAAAGAGGGATTTGATCCCCAGGAAACAGACACGGATTTCTTGCCGACCCTGCTCGCCGAGCGCGGAGGGGTGGTGGCCGTGGCCAAGCCCGCGGGCCTGGCCACGCAGGCCCCCCCTGGCATGCCGAGCGCGGAGGCGTGGCTGCGGGCCCGGCTCGATGCCGGGGCGTATCTCGGAGTGCCGCATCGGCTCGATCGGGCCGTCTCAGGCGTGCTGCTTTTGGCCGTCACCCCGCGGGCCGCCCGCAAGCTCTCCCGGCAGTTCGAGCGCCGGGAGATCTCGAAGGCATATCTTGCGATCGTCGAACACGCCGGCACGGATGCGCTCGATGCGCACGAAACGGAGTGGCGAGACATGCTCGTGAAGGTGCCGCACGAACCGCGGGCTCGGATAGCCGGAGCGGCCGAGCCCGGGGCCCGCGAGGCCGTCACGCTCGTGCGAACGCTCGCTCACCCGCTGCCGGGGATGCTGCTCCTGAGGCTCGAGCCGCTCAGCGGGCGCATGCATCAGCTGCGGGTGCAGGCTGCCAGCCGCGGCCTGCACCTCGTCGGCGACTCACAGTACGGCTCGGGAGAGTCATCGCTGCCGGCATTCGCTCCGACCGTCGACCCGCGGCAGCAGGCGATCGCCCTGCATGCGTGGCAGATCCGCTATACCGATCCCGACACGGGCGCGGCGATCACGATCGAAGCGGCACTGCCACGGAGCTGGCCCACCGAGGTCCGGGAAGCTATCGCCTCATGACGGCGGCAGCCAGCCCGCATGGGCCATCCACTGCGAGATCCAGGGGGGCGTCCAGGGATTCCAGGTCGGAAAGGCGACCGACACGAACGACAGTGCGAGCAGGGTGAGCGCGATGCCGCGGCCGAGCCGCTGCCCTGCGAGCCGGTCGATGGCCGGCAGCGTGGCGATGACCCACAGGGGGGCGAGCCAAAACACCCAGCGAAACCCGCTCGACACGCCGCCATAGTTGCGATCTGCCTGGGATCGGGTGAGGTAAAACACGATCACGATCGCCGATACGGCCGCGATCGCGAGCCCCAGGGATCGTTCGTGCGGGCTCGACCGACGGCCGCGGGCCGCCAGCCCCGCGAGACCTGGCACCACGAGCAGCCATGCGGGCGTGAGCGACACGATGCCGTGGTGGCCGACGAGCGCGTGCCAGGCGTAGACGACGGGCGACGCCTCGCCCCGGTCGACACCCTGTGGGGTGCGCCAATAGCTCGTGAGCACCTTGCCGTTCGGGAGCGTGATGGCGTAGTCGTACCAGTTGTCGGCGCCGGCTCGATGAGCGTAAGCGGGCACCGGCGTGCCATGGGCGAGCCAGTTGGTGCCGATCGCCGCGGCGGCCACGAGCGCCGCCGCTGGCAGGGCCGCCGCGATCGTGCGCCGGGCGTCGGTGGCGGCCAGGATCGCGAACACCGCCGCGCACCACGCGAGGGCGGGGAGTTCGAACGCAGCGGCCAGGCCCGCGGCGAGGCCGGCGGCCGCGAAGGTGGCGGGCGAGCGGACGCCGTCGCAGCGGATGCGGCGGAGATACCACGCGCTTGCCGCCGTGCACGCGGCGGCTGGGATGTGGTTGGTGAGCACGACGGCAAACGTCGTGAGCAGCGTGCCGCCGGTGGCGAGCGCCGCGGCCCACAGCCGGCCCCAGTCGGTGGTGCCGGTGGCCTCGATGAGCCGAAAGGTGTAGAGGAACGTCACGAGGAGCGGCACGAGGCCGAAGAGCACCATCAGCAAGCGACCGAGTTCGAATGGATGGTCGCCGAGCGTCCAGCCTGTGGCAGCGTGCAGCAGCCAATAAGGCCCCGCGCAGAGCACCGAGAGCAGCGGCGGCTTGCTCGAATAGAGCCGCATCCGGCCGGTGGCATCGGGGTGGGCGACGGCGTCGATCGTGTCCCAGCCCGGCTCGACCACGAGGTCGTCGATCGCGAACGTGCCCCGCTCCACGAGAGCCCGGATCGTGAGCCAGCGGCTACGATCGTTGGCCGAAAGAAAAGGCCGCAGGAGTCGCTTCTCCGTCTCGATCCGCGTGCGGATGGCGGCTGGGTCGGCCGGCAGGCCCGCTGCCGCGGCTGCGGCCACGGCGTCGGTTACGAGCCGCTTCTCGAGCGCGAGCTTGTCGACGCTGGCCACGGCCCCGATCCGCCCCAGCACCGCGCCGACGGCCAGCGTGGCGAAGATCGCATACACGCTGCGCCGCAACCGGCCGCGCGACATGCCGCGCGCAGCCTGTGCCGCGAGCAGCCCCTGCCCGCGCACCTGCATGGCGACGCGGGCCAGGTCGTAGAGCCCGGCGAAAAAGCGCGTGATTCCATACTTCGAGCGGCCGTGCGTGCGCCGCCGGTGATGCACGGGCATTTCAACGGCGCGAAACCCCCGGGCCGCGGCGAGCACAGGGATGAAGCGGTGCATGCCCGTGTCGAGCGCGAGCCCGTCCACCACCTCACGGCGAAACGCCTTCAGGCCGCAGTTGTGGTCGTGGAGATGCAGCCCGGTGAGCGCGCCGACGAGCCCGTTGAACACTCTCGATGGCAGTGTCTTGTGCCAGGGGTCGAGCCGCGGCGTTTTCCAGCCGTTGACGAGATCCGCCCGGGGGCCGCCGTCGCGCTCGAGCCGGGCGAGCATCGCGGGGATTCCAGCCGGATCGTCTTGGCCGTCGCCGTCGAGCATCACGATGAACCGGCCCTGGCAGCGGGCGAATCCGGCCGCGAGCGCCGCCGACTTGCCGCGGCCCGTGGGATGCCGAATGCCTGCCACGCGCGGGTCGGCCGCCGCGGCCGCCTCGATCTCGCTCCACGAGGCGTCGCTCGATCCATCATCGACGACGAACAGTTCCCACGGCCGCCCGACGGCGTCGAGCGTGGCCCGGATCTCGGCGATCAGCGAGCCGATATTGCCCGCTTCGTCGCGCACCGGAATCACGAGGGAGACGTCGGGAGACTGCATGGGATGCCGACGGCCGGCGGATGAGGGGAGGTCGCGGCCGACGGCCACGGGAGGCGGGACGGAGACCGGGAAAGAGGATACCCGCGATGCGGGCCGGATGTCATGCTGGCGCGGCTGCTGGCCGCCGCGTAGACTCTGGGTCAGACGGGAACGCGGCCGTTCGGTCGCGATCCGCGGACGAGAGAGTTTTTCATGACACGCCTGGTTTCCCTCGGAGTGATCCTCGGCCTCGTGGCTGTCTTCGGCCTGTTGTCGCTGCGGGTGATGTCGAGCTTCCTCTTGCCGCTGCTCCTGGCGGCGATGCTCGTCGTCATCTTCGGGCCGCTCCACCGCTGGCTGCGGGATCGGATCCGGGGCCCGGAGTGGGTGGCGGCGGCGTTGACCACGCTGTTCGTGCTCGTGATCGTGCTCGTGCCGCTGTTCCTGCTCATCGCCCGGGCCGGCGGAGAGGCCGTTTCGATTCTCCGCGCGCCCGACGGCCTCAAGCTCGACGCCAACGTGCTCGGCGGGCTCGTCGAGTCGGTGAACAGCGCCACCGGGCTCCATCTCACTGCCGACGCCGTCAACGCCGAGGTCCGCAAACTCGCCGAGGAGTGGGTCGGGCCGATCGCCGCCCGCACGCCCGTCGTGATCGTGAAGCTCGTGATCGGGCTGATCGTGATGACCGTCGCACTCTTCTATTTCCTGGCCGACGGCCGCCGCATGCTCGCCGCCGTGACGCGGCTCGTGCCGCTCGACCCGCGCTACCAGTGGCAATTGCTCGAGGAGTTCGAGGAGGTGAGTCGGGCCGTCGTGTCATCGACCCTCCTCGCCGCGCTCGTGCAGGCCGTGCTCGCGGGAATCGGCTTTTCCGTGGCGGGGCTGAAGGGCGTGTTCCTGCTCACGCTGCTGACGTTCTTCGGCGCCCTTGTGCCCTTCGTGGGCGCGGCGGCGGTGTGGGGCACGGCCAGTCTCTATCTGCTGTTCTTCGTGAAAGACACCTGGACCGCGGCCGGGCTTGCCGCGTGGGGCCTGTGCGTGGTGTCAACGGTCGACAACATCATCAAGCCGATCGTGCTTCACGGGCAGTCGAAGCTGCATCCGTTGCTCGCGCTCTTGAGCGTGCTGGGCGGCGTGGGGGCGCTCGGCCCGATCGGAATCTTCGTGGGGCCGATCGCCGTCGCTTTCCTCCAGGCCGCCCTCACCATGCTCCAGACCGAACTCGACCATTTCTCGGGCGTTCAGCCGTCCGTGGCCGGCGCGGAGCAGGCCGCCGGGGCGGGAGTTGCACAAACGCCCTCCGGCAGAGTGAAATCCTCGTGACTGAGCTGCCCGTCCGAGCCCGTTCTCGCCCGACCCTGGGAGTTTCCCTCGCATGATCATCAAGATGGCCTTCCTCCTCGCCGGCCTCCTGGCGACGGGCATCGAGACGGCGTACGTGCCGACAGAGGAGGGGAGCGGCGAGTATCTGATGCGGGTCGAGCCCGACCTCGTCCGCAACGCCAACCCCTACACGTTCACGAGCGACGTGCCGGCCGACGCCCGCAACGTGCGCCGAGTGAAGGTCTACGTGGCCGACTCGTGGCCGCCAGCCGTGGAGCGATCGATCGTCGAAGCGCAGAAGCGGCCCCGGGCCGCACCCGTCGCTGCGGTCGCGCCGTCGTCGGCCCGGCTTCTCGACGAGCCCCAGCCGACGTCCGTGGTGCCGGACAAGCCCTGGGGCTGGCTGATCGGCAGCCTGATCGCGCTCTTCCTCTCGCTCGGCCTGAACGTGTTCCTGGGCATGCTGCTCGCGCAGATGCGGCAGCGCTACATCCGCGACCTCGGCGACGCCGCCCTGCGTGCGTGAGGCGTTGGAGTGGGGGCCGGCTTCGGGCTCCCCATGTTCCGTTGTAGGACAGGCTTCAGCCTGTCATGTCTCAACGCGCCCAATCCGGCTCGGGGTTACCCCGTACCGTCTCGCCGGACGCTCACTGCGGCCATCCTGGCCTCCGCTCGCTCGGATGTGCCTGCGCTCCGGCTTCCTGCCTGCGCTGGTCACATACGCCGTCTCAACGGCAGGGGTAACCCCTCGCCTCCCCGTTCCAGTGGAGGAGGCTTCGGGCTCCCCGTGTCCCGCTCGCCGGCGTATTTGACCAGCGGAGCCATGGATGGCGCAGCGCAGGCAAATCCGAGTGAGCCGTAGCCTGGAGGGCGAAGGCGAACGTCCGGCGACGGGATATGGGGAGCCCGAAGCCGGCGCGTCTGAGTCGAGCCCTATGCAGCCGGCTAAAAAACGTCGAGGTGGAAGTGGTGGCCTTGGTGGTAGCGGCGCGACTTCGGGTAGTCGTTCTGCCAGCGGCGGTTGTAGACCGGCACTCGCATCTCTTGCGGATAGCGGTAGTAGAGGTCGTTCGCGCTCTGGTAGTAGGCGTCGGCGTAGAAGTTTTGCGGATACCACACGTACGGGTAGTGGTAGAAGCGATTCCAGTCGGGCGTGGCGGCGGAATAGCCCCATTGGCGGCCGTAGGCCTGCTGCCCTGGAGCCTGTGCGTGCGCCGGAGTGGCGGCGAACAGCATCGCCCCGGCCGCGAGGCCAAGGGCGGCAACGAAGTGCCGTGTCATCGGATTGTCCCCCTGAAAAACAGAACCCAGGGGAGGTATCGGCCGCCCGCACGACCGGTCTTTACGGAAAAACCGTTACGGCTTTCCCGCTGTCTGCGCCTTTGCCCCGGCTTTTGTGGGCGCAGCCCCGGGCAGGCGGCCTTCGGCGAGCTCGCGGTCCCACTCCTCGATGAGCGGCCAGTCGGGGGCGCACGTGCCGAAGTCGGCGAGCTTGAGGTAGCCACGCAGGCGGTCGAGCGTGCGGTCGAGCAGCCGGTCGTCTTTGCGGAAGATCGGTCCGTGGCTCGGGAGCAGCCACTCGACGTCGCTTGCGGCGATCCGCTCGAGCGAGCGGATGAACGACGGAATGTCGCTGCCGTGGTGCGCGTCGATCGCCCCCACCGAGCCGTCGCGATAGATGTTGTCGCCCGAGAGCAGGAGGTTGCCGAGGCGAAACGCGAGTTGGCTGTCGGTGTGGCCGGGCGTGTGCCAGACCTCGAGGTGATGGCGGCCGATCTCGATCAGGTCGCCGTTACGGATCTCGCGGTCGGTCTTCACCGGCGGCATCTCGAGGTGCACATTCTGGGCGGCGATCTCGGCGAACGTCTTGATCTTGTCGCCCGACTCGAGCGACGCGACGGCGAGGGGATGGGCGAGTACGGGCGCCTTGAGGATCGCCTTGGCCTTGGCGAGACCCTGGATGTGGTCGACGTCGGCGTGCGTGGCCACGAGGGCCCGGCAGTGGGCGAGGGGAAAATCCATCTGCCGGACGAGCTCGATGATCTCGTCGACGCTCTCTTCGTAGCCGATGTCGACGAGCGCCCAGTCGAGGCCGTCGTAGACGAGGTAGACGTTGCACCCGATGCGGTAGCCCGCTTGGTGGTTGATCTCGATCACACCGGGGAACACGGGACGGCGTTCGATCATGGCTCGATCAGCACGTGGGCGTGCCGCGGGGACGACGGGGCGAATGTGCGGGCGGAAACCGGGGAGGGCGTACGTGCGGATGGAAAGCCGCTCGCTCCAAGCAGTGTAAGGGAGCCGCTCCGGGGCGGCAATGAACGCTGCCACCCCCCAGGCACGAACAGTGAGCGGCGAGCGTGTGCGCGGCACGGAATCCGACCCAGGGCGGCGACATCGCCGCGCTCAGGCGACCTTCAGGCGTGGCGTGGCGGCGTCGCCTATGGCAGCCGCCCCGCCGGTCACTGCGAGGGCCTCGAGCAGGAGCCGCTCTCGGCACTCCCGCGCCGTGCGCTCGTCGGCTCCCGGGCACACGGCCGCGATCTCGACGGTCACGCCGTCGCCGGTCGGATCACCGAGCGTCACCCTCGAGGCCGCTGGATCGAGGCCGGGGTGTGCGGCCACGAGTTGGCGCAGTGCATCGAGCCGCTGCCGCAGCGCCGGCGGTCCGCCTATCGTCGGCAGCGTGAGCGTGATCGACAGCGGGATCCGGTCGCGGCTCGAGAAATTCACGAGCTGCGACTTCGCAAACTCGGCGTTCGGGATCGAGATCAACGTGTGGTCGATGCCGCGGATGCGCGTCGAGCGCAAGCCGATCCGCTCCACGCGGCCGCGCACCGCACCATATTGGCACTCGTCGCCGATCCGCACCGGCTTGTCGGCGAAGATCACGAGCCCGGCGATCAGGTTCTCCATCGTGTATTGCGAGGCCAGCGCGATCGCGAGGCCGCCGGCGCCGAGCCCGGCGACCAGTGGCGTCACCGGTACGCCGAAGGAGTCGGCGGCGGCGATCAGAATCCATGCCACGGCGAGAAACCGGCCGACATTGCTCGCAAGCCGCACGAGCTGCCCCTCGATCGAGTCGGCGCCCATCCGTCGCCAGGTGAGAAATCGTTCGGTGGCCCAGGCCACGGTGTCGAGCACGCCGCCCACCACACCCACGAGCATGACCGCCCGCGCGATCACCTTGGCCGCCACCAGGATTTCACCGGTGAGGCGGATCTGCCAGGTGCAGAGCCAATCGAACAGCAAACCCATCGCGACGAGCGCCGCGGGCAAAAACAATCGCTCCACCACCTCGAACCTGTCGCCGGCCGAGCGGAGACGAACCCGCGCCGCCGCCGCCACCACGACCGCCGCCACGGCCACGAGCAGAATCGTGGCCATCCACTGCCAGATCGTCTCGCCGCCGACCACTGTGTGGGCCCATGCGGGCAGCCGGCGGATGAGCGCTTCGGGAATCATCCAGCCGCCGAGTTGCACGTAGGAGTCGAACAGGCCGGGGCTGCCCGCATCGGGGCGGTAGGGCACGTGGCGGACGCGCTCGAAAAACTCCTCCGCACGGGCCACGCTGTCGGCGGAGAACACGAAGTCGCCGGCGCGGGGCCCCGTGGTGAGCCGCACGAGGGAGATCTCGGTGTTGGGCAATCGCCAGCGATCGATTCCCGCGGTCTTCACGGCTGCAGCGTCGGGCAGTGTGTCGAGCGGCGGCAGCGGAATGCGGTCGAGCACTTCCTTGAGGCAGACCGCTGCCTCGCGGCCCTCCGTCTCCACCAGCGACGAGGGTATGGCCGACAGATCGAGGCAGCCCAGCCCCAGCTGGATGAGCCGCGCGTTTTCGCTTCGGACGCCGCGGCGATTGAGGTCCTTGAAATTGGCCGCCACGCGGTCGATGGTGGCGGTAAAGTTTTGGAGCGTGGCCCGCGGACTCGACATGTCGAGCGGCGCGAGCGGCCCCTCCTCGGCACCGGCCCGCCGGACGCCGCCCAGATAGTCGACGAAGACCAAGACCAGGACCAGCAGCGTGAACGCAACGCAGCTGCGGAGCCGCCGGAGCGGGGCCAGATATGGATTCGTGATGCGTTCCATGGGTCGGCCCGAGATCGGGAATGGCAACCGAACGGGGAATTGGGGAATCTAGAGAGGGGGAATAGCAACAGCCCCCGCGAGCGACAAGATCGCCTTCATGCCACCGTCGTGCGTGGTGCTGGAAACATGCGGCGTGTGAAGCCGGGCCGGCGGATTTGCGAGTGGAAACCAGGGAAGACACACTTGCCTGGCGAGATGGCCCCGCCCTGGGCATGAGAAAGCGAGCGGCGAGCACGTGCGAAACACGACGTATGCGACCTGGGCCGGCGATGTCGCGGCGCTCTGCCGGGCCCTTGCCGCGCTCGAGCCGCTCGCCGGGCCGCTCGGCGCCGCCAACCCCGAAGGAGCCGACTGGCACGGGCAGTTGTTCGGCAAGCTCGCCGGCCAAGTGGCCCGCGAGCCCGTGCTCGTGGCCGCGGTGTGCGGCGGCACGAACACCGGCAAGAGCCTGATCGCGAATTCGCTCGTCGGCTCCTCGATGAGCCGCTCGGTCGCGGAGGCCGCCCGCACGCTCCATCCAGTCGCGAGCCTGCCCCGGGGGCTTGCCGCCACGCTCGACCTCGGCGAACTCTTTCCGGGATTCACGCCGACGCCGTGGACGAGCGATGCCGATGCGCTCGCCGCGGCCGACGAGCACCGGCTCGTGTGGCGCGAAGACCCATCGGGCCGGCAGCCGCCGCGACTGATCCTCCTCGACACGCCCGATATCGACGGCACGCTGCGGGAGAATTGGCACCGCGCCGAGCTCGTCCGCAACGCGTGCGACGTGCTGATTGCCGTGCTCACGCAGCAGAAATACAACGACGCGGCGGTGCGCGACTTCTTCCGCGCCGCCGCTCAGGCCCGCAAGGGCGTGATCGTGGTGTTCAACATGGTCGACTGGCCCCGGCAGCGGGAGCGGCTCGGCGGCTGGCTCGCCACGTTCACGGCCGAGACGGGAAGCACGCCTCTCGCCGTCTACGCCTGCCCGCACGACTTCGCGCAGGCCGAGGCGGGGCGGATCGACTTCTTCGCCGTGCCCGAGCTTATCGCCGGCGCAGCCGTGCGCGAGCTTCCCGGAGGTGTTGCGCAGCCGGAGCCCGCCGCGCCGGCCGACCTCGCGGCCGCCCTCGCTGGGCAGGACTTCGACCGCCTCAAGCGCGAGGCGATGCGGGGCGCGCTCGAGGTGGTGCTCGATCCCCGGGCCGGGGCCGGCACCTGGCTCGATGGGTTCGAGGCGACGGCCCTCGAGTGGCAGCGGGCACGGCGGCTGCTCGCCGACGAGGCGCGCGTGAGGGTGGAGCTGCCGATGGCGCCGCGCGAGGTGGTGTGGAACGAGATCTGGGCGTGGCTCGAGCCGCGCCGCAGCGGCTTCGACCTCACCGTGAGCAAGGCCTACCGCGTCGCCGGCAGCGGCGTGAAGTGGGCGGCCCGCGCGATCGGGCTGGCCCGCTCCGACTCGGAGCGGCGCGAAGACTTCTCCGCCCGTGAGCTCGCCGCCCTGAAGCAGGCGCTCGCCGACTTCGTGGAGCGGCTCGAGGATGCCGGCCGGAGCAACGAGCGGCTCGGCGCGATCCTCTCCAAGGCGCTCGTCGGCGGGGACCGGGCGGAGTGGTTCGCCGACCTCGAGCGCCGGCACGCCGCGCTGCCGATCGTGTCGGACGACTACCGGGCGTTCGTGCGCGGTGAGCTCGACCGGTTCGCCAAGGAGAGCCCCGAGATGGTCCGGTGGATCGTCGCGGGGTTGAACGTGGGCGCGGTGGCCCGGCCGGCGATCACGGTGGGCCTCGGCCTCGCCGGGGCCGCGGCCGTGCCCGCCGCTGCGGCCACGGCCGGCGGCCTCACGACGCTCGTGCACCACGTGGGCGACGTCGTCGTCGGCACGGCCGCCACGCTCGCGGGCGAGGGGGCGCTCGGCCTCACGATGGCGGGACTCAAGCCGCTGCTCGAGCGGCTGTTCGCCGGCTGGTCGGCCGAGCGCAGCCGCGTGCTTGCCGAGACGCTTCACGATGTCGTGCTCGGCGACAGTGTCGAGGAGATCGACCGGCTCGCCGCGGCCGCGGCGCGGCCCGAGGTGGCGGAGGCCCGGCGGCTCCTGCTCGAATTGCACCGGGAGTTTTCCAGCCCATGACAGCCTCGCCCGACTCCGCGACCGACACGCCGGCGCCCGCCGATCGCGGCGGGGCCTTCGACGACGCGGCCTTCGACGCACTCGTCGCCGCGCTCGGGGCCTGGAGCGGCTCGCTGCCCGAGTGGCCGCCGGCGCAGCGCGTGCGCGGGGCGTGGGAGCAGATCGAGCCCCGGCTCGACCGCGCCCGGCGCGAACTCTCGCGCGTGCTCGTGGTGGGCGTGATCGGCGGCACCGGCACCGGCAAGAGCACGCTCGTGAACGCGCTCGCCGGCGGCACCGTCACCGCCGCCGGCGATGTGGCCCGGCCCACCACCACGAACCCTGTCGTCGTGGTGGCGACCGACGTCGATTGCTCGTGGCTCCCGCTCGATCGGATGCAGGCCCGCGTGGTGCGGAGCGACTCCCCCGCGGTGGCCAACATCGTGCTCGTCGACTGTCCCGATCCCGACACGCAGGCCGACGAGGCCGCTCCCGCTGATGGCCCGTCGCGGCCGAGCGACACGAATCACAACCGCGATCTTCTCGAGGCGGTGGTGCCCGCGTGCGACGTGCTCCTCGTCGTGTCGACCGCGCAGAAATACCGCTCGTGGATCGTGGCCCGCGAGCTGGCCGCCTTCGCGCCGGGCCGGCCGCTGTTCTTCGTGCAGACGCACGCCTCACGCGATCCCGACATCCGTGCCGACTGGCGTCGCGAGCTCGAAGCGCAGGGCTTCGACGTGCCGCGGATCTTCCGGCTCGACGCCGTGGAGGCCGCCCGCCGCTCGGCAGCTGGCCTCGAGCCCGAGGCGGGATTTCGTGAACTTGTCACCGCGATCGACGAGGAGCTCGTGGGCCGTGCCGCCCGGCGCGTGCGCCGCACAGGGGCGGTCGATCTCGCCGACCACGTCGCACGGCAAACGCAACGAGAACTCGAGCCGGTCCGTGCGCCAGTCGCTGATCTGGCAGCCGGCGTGGCGCGTGAGCGGGCACGGCTCGAGACGCTCCTCGCGACGGCGGTCGAGGCGCGGCTCCGGGCGAGTCGGTCGGCCTGGCAACGGCTGATCACCGACGAGCTCGTCGACCGCTGGCACGGTGGGCCGTTCGCGATGTTTCTGCACGTCGTGGCGGCGATCTGGTCGTTCTGGCCGCGGCTGAAATCGGCAGGCGGAGGCCTGATCGGGCGGTTGCTCGCCGGCCAGACCGTCGCCACGGTCGGCGACGGCACCTGGCAGACGGTCGAGGAGCTCGGGCTCGGGGAGGCCGATGTCGAACAGTCGCGGAGCATTCTCGTGGGGCTCGCCGCGCGGGCCCGCATCGAGCAGCCGCTCGTTGGCCGGGCTCGGCTCGACGAAGCACAGGTGCGGTCCACCGTCGGCACGCTGCTCGAGCGCACCGCGGCCTGGCTCGCCACGGGCATCGACGCGATCGTGGCCGGCCGCCGCGAGCGGCTCGACAGCCCGGTGCTCCGCCTGGTGTGCGAAGTGCTGTTCTCCAGCATGCTCGTGGCGGTGCTCGTGCGGGCAGGCTGGAATTTTTTTTACGGGCGGCTGTGGTCGGGTCAGCCCGTCGAGGGGCTCGCGTTTCTCGAAGAAGCACTCGTGTGGGTGATCTTCTTCGGGCTCTTCCTGCGGTGGCTCGTGTTCGCACGGCTGCGGACGGGCCTCGAAGGAGACATCGCGGCGCTCGTCGCCCGGCTCCCCAAGGCGCGGCTCGTCGATCCCCTGCTCGCCGATTTCGCGCAGGCGGCCGACGCCACGGCGCGGTTCGTGGCCCGGGGCGACGAACTCGCCGACGCGGCAGCGGCGGCTCGCGGCACACTCGCTGATCCAGTCACCGGACTCGGTCGCCTGCGCAGCGAGGCATGAACTCAGAAATCGACCGTAATGCGAAATTGCGGCTGCGGCGAGTGGTTGGGATCGGCCGGGTCGACACGGCTCGCGTGGATGTCCTTGTAGGCATTCCGGGCGCCCAGGCCCGCATACCCCAACAGCCGTAGGAAGGAGTTCGGCGCCATCCATGGTCCATCGATGTCGTTGCCGAAGGGACCGGCAGAGGCATGGGCGAACGAGTGCTTGGTGGTGCCCTTGGTCGTCGAGATCGTCCGATCGTCGTATCGAGTGCGCACCGTCGCCCCATCGACGAGCTTGAACGATTGATAGCCGCCCAGGGCGAGCAGGATCGCGAAGACCTCGGCCGTGTGCGCTTCGGCGGAGATGTACGGAGGACGGATACCCTGCTCAAACAAGGCACGCAGGATGACGTGGTCGAAGTGCTCCAGATCGATCTTCACGTAGTACGGATCGCCGTATTCGCGAATCACGTCCACGACGTTTCGTGCGGGCAGCAGCGTCTCGGTGAAGGCGGCGCACTGCTCGGCGGCGGGCCGGGGATATTGACTCAGCCACGGCCGCGTTTTGTGGATATAAAAAGGCACGTCCCGCGAGACCGGGGCAACGTCGAGCACTGCGTTGACGACGACCAGTCGGCCGGAGGCCAGTGGTTCGGCCAGATGCGAGCGAATCTCGTTGCAGTGGACCGGGTTGGCCTCGACCGCGACGACCCGATCGGCCTTCAGCAGGTAGTACGGAAGATCGGCACCATTCCCTGCACCGAAGTCGTAAATGATCCTGGATTCGGCTGACATCATGCGATCGAGCGTACCGGCCGGGTGTCGGGGATGCGAGCGGCCTGCTTCATGGGTGCTCTGCATGCTCGTGCCGTTGGTGATCGGCATGAGCGCCCCCAGCGGCCTCGAAGGCGGGGAGCTCGCCGCTGTCGTGGCCCGTGGCGAACTCGTCTGGGCGGCGGATCAGGAGGGCGGGGGGCCGCACGTGTTTCCCGATCCCGACGCGCCGCAGCGGCTCACGGGCTTCGAGGTCGAGCTGGCCGAGCTGATCGCCGCCGAGCTCGGCGTGAAGGCCAGGTTTCAGCAGGGTCAGTGGGATCGGCTCCCTTTGCTCCTGGGCCACCCGGCCGACTGCGTCATCAACGGCATCGAGCTGTTGCCGGAACGCCGGCGTGATTACCACTGTTCGCGGCCGTACTTCGCCTACGGGCTGCAACTGATCGCGCGGCGCGACGGGCCGCTCGACACGGTCGAAACGCTCACCGCTCCCGGGCCTGCCGGCCGCTGGCGCGTGGGCGTGCTCACCGGGTCGGCCGCCGAACTATTCCTGCGGTCGCACCCCGAACTCGAGGTCGACGCGATCGGCTACGACGGCACGATCGACTCCCTGGAGCAGGTGAAGAGCGGCGTCCTCGACGCGGCTCTGATGGACGACTGCATCTTCAACTTCTACGCCGACCGCTTCGCCGGCCTGCGGGCCGTGGGCCGGCCGTTCGGCGGCGGGTATTACACGGTGCTCACGGCCCGCGACACGCCGCGGCTCTCCACGGCGATCGACGAGGCCCTCGGCCGGATCATCGCCGACGGCCGCTTGAAGACACTCTACGATCGCTGGGATCTCGGCGGTCGGCAGCAGATCCTCGCGCTCCGCGACGCGGCCGAAATCCCCGTCGCGACCCGCCGCTCGCTCCGTGAGCTCGCAATCGAGACGCTGCCATTGCTGCTCTCCGCGGCGGGCATGACCGTGCTGCTGGCCTGCCTGTCGTTTCCGCTGGCGATCTTCGCGGGACTCGGCGTTGCCCTGGGGAGGCTCTACGGCCCGGCCTGGCTGCGGCCGCTCCTCACGGGCTTCGTGGAGGTGGTGCGGGGCACGCCGCTCATGCTGCAGCTGTATGCGATCTTTTTCCTCTTACCGAAGGTCGGGCTCGCCCTGCCCGCGCTCGTGGCGGCCGTCGCCGGGCTCGCTCTCAACTACGCGGCTTACGAATCGGAGATCTACCGTGCCGGGCTCAAGGCCGTGCCACTCGGCCAGTTCGAGGCGGCCGTGGCGCTTGGCATGACGAAGTGGCAGGCTTTGCGGCACGTCGTCGTGCCGCAGGCCGTGCGGCTCGTGATGCCGCCGGTCACCAACGACTTCATCGCACTTTTCAAGGACACGAGCGTGTGCTCCGTGATCACGGTCATCGAGCTCACGAAGCGATATAGCGTGCTCGCCCTCTCGACCGGGCGGATCGTGGAGCTCGCCGTGATCACCGCGATCCTCTACCTCGCGATGAGCTGGCCCCTGTCGCTCCTCTCCCGCCGCTTCGAGACCGGGCAGGAGCAACGCCCATGATCGACATCGTAGGATTATCGAAGGCCCGCGGCGGCACGCGCGTGCTCGCCGACGTCAGCCTGCGAGCCGGCGAGCGCGAGGTGACGGCGATCGTCGGTCCATCGGGGGGCGGCAAGAGCACGCTCCTGCGCTGCTTGAACGGCCTCGAGGCCTTCGACGCCGGTGCAGTGACGATCGGCGAGCACCGCATGCAGCCGGGCCCGCCCCCCGCGCGAGTGCTCGAACGAGTGCGACGCGACGTCGGCATGGTGTTTCAGCAGTTCAACCTGTTTCCGCATCTCTCGGTGCTCGAGAACGTGGCCCTTGGGCCGCGGGTCGTCTCCCGGCTGCCGCGGGCCGAGGCCCACGGCATGGCCGAGGCTCAGCTCGCCCGGGTGGGCATGGCGGCATTCGCCGCCGCCCGCCCCGCCACGCTCTCGGGCGGCCAGCAGCAGCGGGTGGCGATCGCCCGCGCGCTGGCCCTCGGGCCCCGGGTGATGCTCTTCGACGAGCCGACGAGCGCCCTCGACCCGGCGATGTCGGCCGAGGTCATGGAGACGATCGTGTCGCTCGCCCGCGGCGGGCAGACCATGGTGGTGGTGACGCACGACCACGCCTTCGCCCGCCGCGCCGCCACGCAGGTGGTCGAACTCGTCGCCGGCCGCATCACCCGTACGGGCCCACCCGCCGCCGTCCTCGGCCTGTAGGACAGGCTTCAGCCTGCCGTGTCCTGGATCGCCTAATCCGGCTCGGGGCTGCCCCGTACCGTCTCGCCGGACGTTCGCTACGGGCCTCCAGCCCTCCGTTCACTCGGATGTGCCTGCGCTGCGCCATCCATGGCTTCGCTGGTCACATACGCCGTCTCAACGGTAGGGGCAGCCCCTCGCCTCCCGGTCTGGAAGCCCGAGGCGTGAGCCGAAGGGAATACGCGTAGTGTTTCGCTACCGGGGCATCCTCTCGGCTTGCGCCTCGGGCTTTCGTTGAGGAGGGTTTGGGCAATCCCGAGCCGGATTGGGCGCGTGAAGGAAGAACGGGCGATCGCCCTTGGCGATGGAGCAGCGTGCTGCACGCTGCGAGTGCGTGTTTCGCACGCGCATAAAATGACTCCGCCCGGGGGTTTCCCCCCGGGCGGAGCTCACTGGCCGAAGTCGGGCAACGAAACTTCCGTTTCGACCGCTTGACTACTTACTTCGTGGCAACCGTCCGGCTCACCGCGACGACCTTGCCGGTCGTCTTCTTGGCAGCCGACGCGTCCGGCGTCGGGGCCGCAGCCTCGACCGGAGCGGCGACCGCACCGCAGGCCGGCTCGCAGCAGCCGTTGCCGGCACCGCAACCAGGCTCGCAGCAGCCGTTGCCGGCCGAGCAGTCGGGCTCGCCGCAGCAGCTATCGCAGCAGCTCGCCTTGTGGCAACGCTTCTTCGCGTTGTGGATGGCGCGGAGAAGGTCCGCAATCGGCGTCCCACGGCAGTGCTTCTTCCGCACGCCGCAGCACGAGGCCGCACCGCAGCTCGGCTCGCAGCAGCCAGCACCAGCGTCGCAGGCCGGTTCCGCACAGCCGTTGCCGGCTCCGCAGGCGGGCTCCGCACAACCGTTGCCAGCACCGCAAGCGGGCTCCGCACAGCCGTTACCAGCGTCGCAGGCGGGCTCACAGCAGCTGTCGCAGCAGCCGTGGTGCTTCCGCTTGCACTTTTCGAACAGACCCTTCAGGCCACCGAACAGGTCGTGCTTCTTCCGGCAGCGGGTGCCGCAGCAAGAGGCAGCGCCGCAGCTCGGCTCGCAGCAACCGGCACCAGCGTCGCACGCCGGTTCCGCACACCCATTGCCAGCACCACAGGCCGGCTCCGCACAGCCGTTGCCGGCACCGCAGCCGGGCTCACAGCAACCATTGCCGGCATCGCAGCCGGGCTCACAGCACGAGGCACAGCCCTTGTGGCCGAGCATCCGATCAAGGAGCTCGAAACCGAAAGACTGGCTACAAACGGTGACACCGAGAACCAGTGCACCGAGGAACAACATACGCTTCATCGAGCCACATCTCCTTTGCTTGTGGAGCACCCGGAAGTCGACTTCCGTTTTTGTCTTGAGGCTTCTGCGCCCCGAGGCTTGTGATCCACGAACTTTTCTGCGGCAGGCCTGTCGAGCCATTCCGTGACTCGAAGCATTTGCAGGTAACTGCCGCCCCCTGGTTGCCCGACGGGCACAGTGATTGCCCCGGGGGACAGAGTGGGCTATCGGCGGACGGACGAAAGCGGCTTGAGTGTCTCCAAGTATTTTTCCCGGCACGACTTAGGGCTGCGCATCAGGTAAGAAATGCCGTCTGTTTCGCGTGCACAAACTGTATGGCGCAAGGCCCTACGAACGTCACATTTTCGGCCTGCGTCTTTGCGCGACCGGCATAACTTCTCACGGGCTCGCGGCGAACGCTCTGCTTGACAGGGGCGGGGCCCCCGATACATTGCCGCCACGACTCTGGTGGCCGGGGTGAGCTCTTGCTCGTCGCCGGCAAACAGGGAACACCGGTGTGATTCCGGGACGGCCCCGCCGCTGTGACCAGGCGCCAAGGTCGGCTGTTTCCAAGCCATTGCGAACCGCATTGCGATGCGGCCTCCGCGAGAAGGCATGCAGCCGGCCGAGCCTGGGAGTCAGAAGACCTACCAAAGTCGCTGAGCAGGCTTTCCTCGCGAGGGCGGGGCGGCAGGCACGGGTGCTGCGGAGCGATCCGCCGCAGTCGGACGTTTGGCAGTTTCCAGAAGCACGGCTTCGAGCGGTCGGTCGGCTCCGGGTGCGCCCTCGCATGGAGGCGCGCGCGTGGTCGGGTCGCGATCTGCCCGGGCCGCGGTGGCGCGCATGGATTCGCGGGTTTTTCATCGTGGTGCGGCGCCGCTGCGCGGTGGCATGACGCTCGTCGAGCTGCTCGTTGTCGTGGCGATCGTGGCGGCGCTCGTCGCCCTTTTGCTCCCGGCCGCCCAGGCGGCCCGGGAAGCTGCCCGGCGAACTGCTTGCGTCAACAATTTGCGGCACATGGGCTGCGCGCTCCATGGCCACCTGCTCGCCAAGCGGCAGTTTCCTGTGGGCTGCCTGGAGTGGAAGCCGGGGCTCGGGGGTGCCAATCGCTGCCTTGCGTGGAGCGTCTTCATTCTGCCCTGGCTCGAGGAGCAGGGCACGGCCGACAGGCTCGATCTTTCCCAGCCGTTCGACGCTGCCGCCAACCGCTCCGCCGCGATCACCGGCCTGCGGATCTTCATCTGCCCATCGGCTGACCGTGTCGGGTGGACCGTGGGAGGCTACGGCCGCAGCGACTACGGCGGCCTGGCCGGCGAGCGGATCACGTCGCCGAACGCGCCGATGAAAGGCCCCCTCGTTCACGAGACGAGCTTCGGGCAGGCGCAGATCACCGACGGCCTGTCGAAGACGATCTTCGTCGCCGAGTGTGCCTCTGGACCGTGGGCAGATGGGCAGTGGATCAACGGCCGCAATCTCTACGACCAGGCCTTCGCCATCAATCAGCCGGTGCCGGAAGATGAAATCCGCAGCCGACATTCCGGCGGGGCCTTTGGCCTCGTCGGTGACGGTGCCGTGCAGTTTCTGGCCGAGACGATCGACACCCGCGTGCTCGCGGCGGCCTGCACGCGGGCCCGGGGTGAATCCCATGAGACACCCTGGTGACCGCCGACACCATGCCCGTTGAAACGATCCACACAAGGAGAGAATCGCTCATGCAAGCCCACGGACTTCGGCTGGCTGTGCTAGCCCTCTTGGCCGCCACGGCGTTCGCTCCGGCAGCCGCGGCGATCATCGACTTCGAAGATGTCACGCTCGGGCCGAATTCCGCGACGTATGGCGGGCCAGGGACGGAGGCTGACTACGTGGCCCAGGCGGTGACGCTCACCTCGGGCTCCGTATCCTTTCGCACCACGATCACCCGCTACTCGCCCGCGGAATATTGGTCGGGCTTCGCCTTCTCGAACAAGGGCGACACGTCGACCAACAGTTGGACGAACGACACGTCGTCGTTCACCGGCGGCGGCGCGGGAGGCACTGGCACCTTCGCGGTGGCCTACTGGCAGAGTTACGATCCGCCGCCGCTGATCGGCCTACCGGCCGGGATGCAGCCGGTGTCGGTGAAACTCGTGAACACGACGTACACCGCCCTCACGATCCGCGATGGTGACCCCAACAACTTTTCATCGGGCAAATACGAGGCCGGTGACTATCTGTCGGTCATGTTCACGGGCAACTCGGCCCTCGACGGCACTGGCACCACGACCGGCACGGCGACGTTTTTTCTGGCCGACTTCCGCGGCGGCAGCACGCTCATCGTGGATCAGTGGACGGACTTCTCCCTTGCTGCGCTCGGAGCAGCCCGCTCGATCGTGATCGACTTTGCCTCGAGCGACGTCGGGCCGTGGGGCATCAACACGCCGACCTACGTGGCCCTCGACAACCTCACGCTGGCGGCCGTGCCCGAGCCGGGCACGGCCGCGCTCCTCGCCTGCGGCGTGGTCGCCGGCCTCGCAACGCGGCGGGCCCGGCGGCGATGAAACGCCCGGCCGTATCGCGCGAGGCCGTGCTCGACCACAACGCGCGGGCGTGGGATGCGCTCGCGGCGCGAGGGGCGGCCCTCGCGCGACCGGCGGTGGACGAAGCCTTCGGCGATCCCCGCGGGTGGCTCGGGAGCGGTGGGGCGACCGGTTCGGCCGGCCGCCCCTGGCTCCCCGCACGGCTCGACGGGCTGCACGTGCTCTGCCTCGCAGCAGGCGGCGGCAAACATGGCCCGCTGTACGCCGCCGCCGGCGCGAACGTTACGGTGGTCGATCTCTCACCAGCGATGCTCGAGCTCGACCGGCAGGTGGCCCGCGAACGGAAGCTGCAGCTCGAGATCCTCCAGGGCTCGATCGACGACCTGTCGATGCTCGCCCACTGGTCTTTCGACATCGTGATTCATCCGGTGAGCACCTGCTACGTGCCGGACGTAGCCCGCGTGTTTCGCGAGGTCGCGCGCGTGACGAAGCCGGGCGGACGCTACGTGAGCCAGCACAAGTCTCCGATGAGCCTCCAGGCGACGATCGAGCCGAACGCGGCCGGCCGCTACGAGCTGCGCGTTCCCGTGACGCACCCCGACCCACTTTCCCCCGCACCGCCGTCGCGGCTACGGGAGCCGGGCACGCATGAATTCGTCCACTCGTTCGCCGCCCTCCTCGGCGGCATCTGTGCAGCGGGCTTCGTCATCGAGGACGTCGCCGAGCCCGACCACACGCAGCCGGATGCTGGCGTCGGCACCTTCGCCCACCGGGCCTCGTTCCTCCCGCCCTACATCCGCGTGCTTGCCCGGCGTGGTGCGGGCGGGCAGGGCGAAGCGGCAGGTGGCTCCGCGGGGCCGATCGTGCTGGTAGAGTAGGGCGAGGAGGTGCCGATGATCTACCTGAACGTTCTCCTTACCGCCAAGGACGCGGCCGACGTGCCGAAAATCCGCGACTTGCTCGCCCAGGCGATGCGGAAGAGCCGTGCCGAGCCCGGCTGCCTCACGTTCGACGTCTACCACTCGTCGGCCGAGCCGCGCCGGTTCACGCTCGTGGAGCACTGGGCCTCGCAGGAGGCGCTCGATGCCCACCGCCTCGCCGAGGCGTACACGCAGGTCTACAAGCCACACGTGATGCCGCTGGTGGACCGCGAGGGGCACCCGAGCACGCTTCTCGAATGATTGCGGTCTCGCATGATCCTCCTCATCGACAACTACGACTCCTTCACCTGGAACCTCGTGCAGCGGATCGGCGAGATCGCGCCGAGCCTGCCGCTCGAGGTGCATCGCAACGACCGGATCTCCGGCGACGAGATCGCCGCCAAGGCTCCGAGCCATCTCGTCATCTCGCCGGGGCCGTGCACGCCGAGTGAGGCGGGAATTTCGTGCGACGCGGTGCGCCGGTTCGCCGGCCGAATGCCGATTCTCGGCGTGTGCCTCGGCCACCAGTCGATCGGGCAGGTGTTCGGCGGCACGATCGTGCGGGCCAAGCGGCTGATGCACGGCAAGGTGGACGCGATCGAGCACTCTGGCCACGGGCTGTTCGCCGGGCTCGCGAGCCCGATCGAGGCCACCCGCTATCACAGTCTCGTGATCGATCCGCCGACGCTGCCACGAGACTTCGAGGTTGATGCCTGGTCGACGGCCCCGGACGGCTCTCGCGAGATCATGGCGATCCGTCACAAGACGCTCCCGGTCTATGGCGTGCAGTTTCACCCCGAGAGTTTCCTGACGCCGGCGGGATACGACCTGCTCCGTGCGTTCCTGGCGGTGAAGGCGGCATGATCGAACTTGCCGACGCGATCGCTCTGGTCGAGGCGACCGCCGGGCCGTTGCCGCCACGGCGGATGCGGCTGCTCGACGCGTGCGGCCTCGCGCTCGCGGAGCCCGTCGTCGCCGACGTCGATTCGCCTCCCTGGGATCGGGCGATGATGGATGGATTTGCGGTACGATCGGCCGACGTGGCCGCGGCCTCCGGCGGAGTCGTTGCGCTCGACGTGGTGGTGGACCTCGCCGCTGGCGACGTGACGGCGCTTGAGATCAGGCCCGGGTGCTGCGCCCGGATCATGACCGGGGCCCCCATCCCCGCCGGCGTTGATGCGGTGATCCCCGTGGAGTGTGCCTGCGACGATGCAGCGACCGCACATGCCGGCAGCCGCGTGAACCTCGACGATCAAAAATTCCGGCCGGGGCAGCACGTGGCACGGCAGGGCGTCGCCTTTCGCGCTGGAGACGCGGTGCTGCCGGCCGGCAGCCTGCTCGGCGCGGCCGAGATCGGGCTCGCCGCGGAGGCCGGGGCGACGCATGTCGTGGCCGCGGGTCGGCCGCGGGTCGCGATTCTCTCTACCGGCAGCGAGCTCGTGCCGCCCGACGCCGTGCCCGCATTCGGCCAGACGCGAAACTCGAACGGCCCGATGCTCGCCGCTGCCGTGCGTCTGCTCGGTGCTGAGCCGATCCCGCTCGGCATCGCGGTCGACAGGCCGGAGGCGATCCGAGCAGCCGTGGCTCAGGGCCTTGCCGCCGACGTGCTCCTGCTCTCGGGCGGTGTGTCGGCCGGTGATCTCGATCTCGTCCCCGACATCTTTCTACGGTGCGGCGTCGAGAAGATTTTCCACAAAGTGCGGCATAAGCCGGGCAAGCCGGTGTGGTTCGGCGTAGCGCGGCGCGAGGGCGCAGCGTCGACGCTCGTCTTCGGCCTCCCGGGCAATCCGGCGAGCAGCCTCGTCTGTTTCGAACTCTTCGTGCGGCCCGCGCTCATGATCCTCGCCGGGCAGCCGCGCGATGCGTGGCACCTGCCGCGGGCCAGCGCGCGGCTCACGGCCCCGGCGAAGGGCGCTGCGGACCGGCCCGTGTATCTGCCGTGTCGGCTCGACGGCCCGCCGGACGCGCTCACAGCGACGCCGCTGCCGTGGACGGGCTCCTCCGACCTCCGCGGCTTCGCGGGCGCCAATGGCTACGTCGCGCTCCCCGCCGGCCGCGCGACCCATGAGCCCAGCTCGGAAGTCGACGTCGTGCTGCGTACTTACGAAAGGGTTCAGCCTGTCGGGCCTCCTCGCGCCCAATCCGGCTCGTGACTGCCCAGCCCCGTCGCCGGACGTTCGCGGATGCCATCGTGGCATCCGCTCTCTGCGTGTCCGCTTCGCTTTCGCCATCCATGGCTTCGCTCGCTCCCACAGCCCGGCTCTCAGGGCATGGGCAGCCCCGAGCCGGATTGGGCAAGTTGACGAAGAGGCATGGCAGGCGGGACGCCTACCCCACGTTACGACCGGTGGAAATGCACGTGCTGCCAGCGGCCGGCGACTTTTTGCCAGATGCGGGTTTCCTCCGACGACACCGTGATCGGCTTGCCGTCGGCGTCGAGTTTCTGCACGAGCCGCACGTAGGCCACGAGCGCCGCGCCGTCGGCGAGGAGCCGTACCTTCGGGGCCACCATCGTGGTGGTGAGGTGCTTCGGCGGCTGCGGCTTGCCGCCACCGAGCTTGAAATAAAACTCGTGGAACGCGAGCCCGTGCACGAGGTGGCCTTCGGCTTCGGGCTCGAAGCAGGTGATGTCTTCCGCGACGAGGCTGCGGTAGGCGTCCCAGTCGCCGGCCGCGATCGCGTCGAGGAGCTGCTGATTGAGCTTCAGCAGCTCGTTGATGGCCGGGTCGGTGGATGGAGCGAGGACGGGCGTAGGCATGGGCTCACGGGGGTTACAGGGAAACGAGACCGAGGGACACGAGCTTGTCGAGGCACTCGTCGCGCTCGCGGCAGCGTTCGAGGCCGCTCCATGAAGAATCTTGTGCCGCCAGGAAGTCTGCGTGCGACGCAGGCATTCCCTTGCCCCCGCTCTGCGCGACGAGTCTCGCAATCACACCACGATCGAGTTTCGTGAGCCGCATGGCCTCGACGCGGTAGTCGAGGAACGCCTCCCACACGAGCGGAAAGAGCGGCTTCACGATCTCGTTGCCGATCGTCTCGGAATAGCGGCGGATCTCGAGCTGGGCGTGGGTGTCCATCCGCAGCGCGAGAAAGTGGAGCAGGTTGTGGAGGTCGATCTTCCAGTAGGCCTCGGTGTAGGTGGAGAGCGGCAGATCCTTGCGGGCCTGCTCTCGCGCGATCCCCGCCTCGAGCCGCTCCTCGTAGACCTTGCGGGCGAGCCCCTGGAGCTCCGTCTCCGCCACCGTCATTTTCGTGCCGGCAGCCGCGTCGAGCAGGCCGGCCGAGCCCTGCCGGTTGCTCGTGGCCTGCGTGCGCCACTCGCCGTCGGCGGTCGTCTGCATCGAGTCGATCGCCAGCGAGTAGCGGGTGGAGTATTCGTTGACGCTCGCCGTGCGGTGGCGGATCCATTGCCGCCAGCAGTCCATCGGCACCCGGACGACGAACTTGAGCTCCGCCATCTCGAACGGTGTCGTATGGGCGTGCCGCAGCAGGTAGCGAATGAGCTGCCGATCGTCGCTCACCTTGCGGGTGCCTTCGCCATAGCTGACGCGGGCGGCCTGTACGACGGAGCCGTCGTCACCCATGCAGTCCACGAGGGCCACGAAGCCGTCGTCGAGCACCGGAAACTTCTTCCAGCGGAGCGACTCGAGGATTGCGGCGTGGTCGGCTGCAGGCGTCGCGGAGGCACTCATCGCACGTGGTTCCCGGAGAGCGGAAACGCACAGGATGGGGCACGGCCAACCGGCGGTCAATCCTTCGCCAAAAGCTCCTGCAGGAGCGTGGCGAGTTGGCGGGCGTCGTCGGAGCCGACCACGCGGGTGATCCGGGTCTTCGGCACGCCAAGTTTGGCCAGCGACTTCTCGATCGTCTCCCAGAGCTTCGCCCGCTTCTTCCCCTCGGCCAGGTAGAGGTCCGTTACCTGCTCCCCGAGCCGCTGGAGGAGGGCGGTGTCGAGGTTGTCATAGTAGTTTTTGACGATCGACTGCTGGTATTTCGTCAGTTCCGCCATTTGCCTCGCTCCCGCTCCAGTGGAAGGCCGTCCCGGCGCTGGCTACAGTATCGGACACGCGTCCCCGTTCCATCGAGAGAAACCGATGCCCACCATCACTTTCACGAACGAAAAGAAGGAAATCCAGGTGCCCGAGGGGGCCAATCTGCGGAAGGAAGCCCTGCGGGCCGGCGTCGCCCTCTACCCGGGCATCCACAAAGTGGCCAACTGCCATGGGTTCGGCACCTGCGGCTCCTGCCGGGTGCTCGTCACAAAGGGGATGGAAAACACGAGCAAGAAGGGCATCCTCGAGGCGGCCAGGCTCGGTGTGTCGCTGGCGTATATCGGCAACGAAGACACCATGCGGCTGGCCTGCCAGACGAAGGTCAAGGGCGACATCACCGTCACGACCTGCCCATCGTTGAATCTGTACGGCGAGAACTTTTTTAGTTGAAAGAAGTCATCGCCATCGTGAAGCCGTTCGTCGCCGAGCGGGTGCTCGAGGCCTTGAAGTTCGCCCCGCTCGAGGCTTGCACGGTGCGCGAGGTGAAGGGCTACGGCCGGCAGAAGAGCTATCTCGACCAGTATGGCGACAGCGAATACTCGCTCGCCTTCCTGCCGAAGGTGGAGATCCAAGTGTGGGTGGACGACGCCCGGGCCGATGAAGTCGTCGAGCGGATCGTGTCGGTGGCCCGCACCGGCCGCATGGGCGACGGCAAGATCTTCGTGCTCCCCGCCGTCGCCATCCCGTAGATCAGGGGCGAGCCTGCCTCACTTCACGAAGATGCCTGTCGCGTACCAGATGCCGTTGGAGCCGCGGCGGAGGTCGTAGCCGTAGGCGGCCTGGGGGCTCCGGACGGCGTTCCAGTGGCCGCTCGACTGCCGCCAGCTGGCCACGCAGTCGACGCACGAGTCGACGAGGTCTTGGCCCGGCCAGCTTTCGGCGCACACTTCCGAGGCGCCGCCCCGGCCGGCGGCGATCCGCTGCGATCTGGCGTCCCAGCCGTGATGCCCCTGGCGGCGAATGCTCGCCTGGTGCTGCGAGTGGGCTTCGGCCGCGGAGCAGAGCGAGGGGTCGCAGGTGCCGCTCGTGCTCTGCGGGTTTTCGGGGTGGATGCGGACGGCGAGGATCAGCGAGCGCTGCGTGAGTGAGGCCTGCGGGAGCGACGCCAGTTCGTCGATGTGCGAGGGGCTGAACGAGTAATACTTGCCCGAGGTGCGCGGGAGGATCGAAACAATGCGGCCGGCGTACGCTCCCGCCGTGTGGTCGACGACGAACACACCCGGCCCGCGCCGCATTTCCGCAAGGCTCGGATCACCGGCGAGGGCCGCTCCGCCGGCGTCCATGCCGAGCCGGCAGAAAACCCAGGGTGTGCCACTCGTGGCAAAGCGTTGCTGGACGTCAGCCCGCTCGAGCCGAGCGCCGGCGATGTCGGTCGGGCTGTCCGTCGTCGGTTCGACGGAGACGAGGAGCATCGCGCCGGCGGCCTTGGCAGCCTCGGTGGCGGCGCCGTAGTCGTCCATGCGCTCGATGGCCGTGCCCAAGCCGCGCTGCATCGAGGGCGGTGTGGGCGTGGCACCCAGAGCGGGAGTGGTGCAGAGTTCGAGGACGACGGCGGCGACGATGCCGGCGGAGAGGGCCACTCCGAGGGACAATCCGACTGGGGTGGCGAGGAGTGTGCGAGCGCGACGTGCGACCATGGTGATTTCCCTTTCCGTGGGTGATGGGCCAGAGACGCGTTGTGATGGACAGGGCGGCGCCTGGCAAGCAGGGGGCTCTGGAAAAAGAATGCTCGCGACACAGACTTTGCTCGACTTACGGCCTAGGGGAGATGGCAGAAGTCTGCGGTGGGCAATCGCTTGCGTCGGGAGCGGCAAAAAATCCTGAAATGAGCCGCAGAAGGGGGGATATGGGGGTGCGAGAGGCTGCTGTGGAGGGAAAGTCGCTGAGCGGGCTAGACTCCCGGTCCCTCTGGACACTTCGCATCTGGCCTTCGCGGCCCCCACAGACAGGCACTCCCGTCATGGCGTTGTTTTTCTTCAGTCGCAGTCGCTCGGCAGCCCGGGCTGCATGGATCATCGGGGCCTTCGTGACCGCGTCGGCAACCGGGGTGGCTGCAGCTGGCGATCTCGCGACCTTGGCTGCCAATCCGCTCGGTTCGCCCGAAGCATTCCGGCCGGTTTCCGAGGGGACGCTCGCCACCGCCGCTGGCAAACTCCGCGCCGCCCTCGGGCCGCTCGACCGGCTCCTGGCCCGCAGCCCGAGTGGGTCCAACTGGAAAAAGTATCTCGATTGGCCGGCGCTCGAAGCCCAGGCAGCGAGCGGATCGAACGCTGATCCGGCCACGCTTCGCCGCCTCCAGAAACTGCTCGACGCCGGTGAGAACGGCCTCGAGATGCACCAGTTCGCCACCGTGCGGCGAGCAGTGACGGCCTACGCCGAGGCTGCGGAAGCCGCCAAGAGTCCGGAAGCCCAGGCCGCCTATGCCCAGCGGCTCGACAAACTCGCCGCCGCCGTGGCGGCAGGTGCGGCGGCAGGCACGACCGAGGCCCTCGACCCCGTTGGCCCCCTGCTCGCCAAGCTCGCCGATTCCGGCCAGGCGCCGGGCGTGGTGGCCCGCGTGCGGAGCGCCGTCGATCGGCCGAACCTCTACCTCGACATCGATGAGAGCCTGCTCGGTTCGGCGGTGAACCGCGTCGTCGACGAACGGGCTCCGATCAACGACACCGTGCTCGGCACCCGCATCCGGGGCACCGGCCACACCACGGGCCTCGTGCTCCTCGACTTCGTGCCGGCCCTCGACCAGGCGATCGTGGACATCGCCCTCGACGCCACCAACCATTCCGACACCCGTGGCTCGCAGGGGCCGGTCACCGTGCGCACCCACGGCACGACGAAGGTCGACGCCCGCAAGCGGATCATGATCGACGATGAGCGCGTGAGCGCCCTGCCCGTCGAGGCCCATGCATCGACGAGCACGCGCACGGCAGGCATCGGCGTCAGCAAGCGGTTCGGCCAGAACCTGATCCGCAAGATCGCCAGCCGAAAGATCGCCGAGATGCGGCCCAAGGCGGAGGCGATCTCGGAGCAGAAAGCCCGCGAGCGGGTGCGGCAGCAGTTCGACTCGCAGACGGCCGGCGCGATCGCCCAGGCCCAGTCCGACTATCAGGCGAAGTTTCGCCGCCCGCTCATGGACCGCGGCTGGTATCCCGAGATGCTCCATCTCAATACGAGCGATTCCAGGCTCTCCGTGGTGGCTCGCAAGGCGCTCAGCGACCAGATCGCGGCCTTCACGCCGCCGCCGGCCGTCGACCCCGACGCCGTGATGGCCGCGCGGATTCATGAAACGCTCGTCAACAATGCCGCCGAGATCACGCTCGGCGGCCGCACGATCACGCAGCAGTTCGTCGAGGAGCAGATCAAGAAGAACAACGGCACGCTGCCCGAGGCCCTCGGCAACGATCCCGACCAGGCCCCGTGGTCGATCACGTTCGCGAAGCGGAAGCCCGTCGAACTCGACGCCGACGACTCCCGCGTGAAGATGACGGTCCGCGGCACGAGGTTCACCTCGGGCGACCGTGAGTTCCCGGCGATGGACATCTGGGCCGCCTACCGGATCGAGCCCACCGAGGGAAAGATCCGGCTCGTCCGTGACGGCGACGTGCAGATCTACCCGCCCGGATTCGTGCCCGGCGGCGGCGAGAAGCTGACCGTGGCCCAGACATCGCTGCGGCGGATCCTCCAGAAGCGATTCGGCAAGGTGTTCAAGGAAGTGGTGGACGTCGAGCCCCTAAAGATGCCGGGCCAGCTCGCGGGCGCGGGGCCGCTGCCGATGGAGCAGTTCGTGGCCCGCAAGGACGGCTGGGTGGCCGCCGGCTGGCGGAAGAAGGACCAGGTCGTCTATGCCTCCGAACCGACGCTCGCGTTCATCTCCCCATGACGAAGGCCGACCTGCTCGCGGCGCTCGACGCCGCCGAGGCCGGCCGCTGGGACGAAGCGCACGGCATCGTGCAAGAGGACGAGGCCGATACGACAGCCTGCTGGATCCACGCCGTGTTGCACGCCATCGAGGGCGACCGCGGGAACGCCCGCTACTGGTTCGCGAAGGCCGGCAAACTCGCCCGCGCCGAGAACGACCCACCGACCGAACTCGCCGCCATCCGCGCCGCACTCGCAACGTAGGACAGGCTTCAGCCTGTCATGCCCGAACTCGCCCAGCCCGGCTCGGGGTTACCCCGTACCGTCTCGCCGGACGGTCGGGGCGTTGGGCGCGCCGGCTTCGGGCTCCCCATATCCCGTCGCCGGACGTTCGCTGCGGGCATCCTTCCCTCCGTTCTCTCGGATCTGCCTGCGCTGCGCCATCCATGGCTTCGCTGGTCAGATACGCCGGCTCCCGGGGCACGGGGAGCCCGAAGCCTCCTCAACTGGTAGGCGCCGAAACCGCAAATCGCCTTTCCAATGAAGCAAGGCGTTCGTTGCCATTGCCCTTCACAGGGATGGGCTCACCGGCTGCGTTTGCGGCGTGCCGCGTAGCACATGCCTGCGAACCCTGCGGCCGCAAGCACGACCGCCGAGGGCTCCGGCACGACGATGGGGTCGTAGGCGATCCAGATGTCAGCCGTTGATCCCCAACCGCCGCTAGTGCTTGCCAAGAAAGAGATCACGGGATAATTCTCAGCGTCGAAGTCGAGGCCAACCCATCCATGCCACGCCAATGCCACCAATGCCATCCGCAGCGATCGTCGGCATCACGGAGGAACTCATCGCCGGTACGTTAAACGTTGCCGACCTCCATTGGCCCGACATGATGTCAAAGTAGGAAGCCCCGACGCCCCAGCCGTCTTTGCCGAAAGTTCGGCCCGGCATCCCTTCGGCTTACGCCTCGGGCTTCCAGTTGGAGAGGCTCGGGGTTACCCCTGCCGTTGAGACGGCGTATGTGACCAGCGAAGCCATGGATGGCGCAGCGAATGCGCTCCAGGCAGCGCAGGCACATCCGAGTGAGTGGAGGCCTCCCTGTTCCACAAGGAAGCCCGAGGCGCAAGCCGAGAGGATGCCCCCGGTTGTGATCCGCCACACGTATTCCCTTCGGCTCACGCCTCGGGCTTCCGGTTGGGAAGGCGAGGGGTTACCCCGAGCCGGCGCGTACCTGACGAGGTCGGGCAGACTGAAGCTTGTCCTACTCCTTGAGCGTCGGCACGAGGGGCTCGAAGGGGCGGACCCAGATCGAGCGGAACTGCACCGGGTTGCCGTGGTCCTGGAGGCGGATCGGCAGGGCGTCGGGATGCGCCGTGTAGCTCGGCGGGGCGTGGAAGAACGTGTCGCCCTTGATCACCGTATCGGAGTGGATCGCCACACCGTTGTGGAGCACGCTGATCCGGCCGGGCTTCGCGAGCGACCCGTCGGCCTTGAACCGCGGCCGGGTGAACAGGATGTCGTAGGTCTGCCATTCGCCCGGCTTGCGGCAGGCGTTCACGGCGGGGGGCTGCTGCTTGTAGAGGGCGCCGCACTGGCCGTCGAAGTAGGTCACGGGCTGGTCGGTGCCGTCCTGGAAGGAATCGAGGATCTGGATCTCGTACTTGTCTTGGAAGAACACGCCGGAGTTGCTGCGCTGCTGCCCCTTGCCCTGCGTGTCGGCGGCGGTGCGGAATTCCACGTGGAGCTGGCAGTCGCCGAAGCCCTGCTTCGTGCGGACGTCTCCCTTGCCGACCGTCGCGACGCCATCGGCCACCCGCCAGTTCTCACCGTTGCTCCAGGCGGAAAGATCCTTGCCGCCGAAGAGCACGATCGCGTCGGACGGCACGGGGGCGGCGGACTGCGGGGCCGGGCCCGGATCGACGACCCGCGGCTGCGGCCACTCGACGGGACTCCGCCATTCGACACCCTGGCCCGTCTGGCCACCCATCAGGTGGTAACGCCGCGAGCGGATCGATTCGGTGAGATCGCGGGTCTTGGCCTCGGCCTCGCCGAGCGGCAGGCCAGTCGCGACGCCGGGCCGCTGATGGCCGGCGGCCGCGAGGTAGGCGTCGCGGAGAACCTCCATGCGCCGCTTCACGTCGGGTACGAAGGCGGCGAAGTGCTCCGGCGTCTCCTTCGCGGCGACGGCGTGTGCGCCGAGGCCCGAGAACAGTCCCCGAGCGAAGGCCCAGTGGCCTGCCTCGTTGGGGTGGACCGCGTCGGGGGCGAATATCGTGGCTGGGTCTTTCGCACGGGCTGCCGCGAGCGCCGCTTTCATCGGCCCGTGGGTGTCGACCACGATCCAGCCGTCGGCCCGCTTCGAGAGCAGCCACTTCGAGTAGGCGTCGAGCACGGCGTCGTAATCGACCTTCCCGGCCGGCCCGTCCTTGTCGGGCCGCTGGTCGTAGACGGGCGGCGTGAGATGGATGATCTTCGCGCCGGTCTTCTCGACCGCGTCGTGCAACCGCTGCATCCCATTCTTGAACTTCGTAAACCTCGCCTCGTCGAGCGGCTGGTAGATGCCGCAGTTCATCCCGTAGCAGGCGATCACGAGGTCGGGCCGTCCGACGCGCAGCACGCGGTCGAGCCGCTCGTGGAGATCGGGCCGGGGAAACTTCCCACCGGCGTGGCCCTCCTCGGAGAGCCCCGACACCGTCTCGCTTGAGAGGCCCATGTTGATGACGTCTCCGGTCCACCCTTCGGATTCGAGCCAGGCGATGAACGGCACCACCCAGCCGCCGCCGTATGTGATCGAGTCGCCGAGAATCACGATCCGTTTCGCACCCAGCACCATCTGGCGCGGTGGCGTCGGCTCTGCGGCGGTCAGGCACGTAGCCCAGGCAGACACGACAAGCGCGAGGACGAGAGTGGTCAGATTCATCGTGAGGGCTCCTTGATGGCAGCGTCGAATGTCACCACGTCGTCGTATTCGCGACGTTCCCAAGTCGCGATCGTACCCGGCTTGGCGGGATCGAGCACGGGAAACAGGTGGACAGGCCGGATCGAAACGGTGAACCCGGGCCCCGCCGCGTTTCGCTCCACATCGACCTCCACGTGGCCATAGTGCTTGCCACCGGATTCGAGCACGTCGCCGTTCCATCGCTCGGGCGCGTGATCGTGCGCCAGGAAGACCTGCCGCCCGTTGGTCGCGGCAGCCTCGGGGCCCCGCAGGGCATCGCCCCCGATGCCGACGTCGTAGTAGTGGATCCCGTCCACGATCGAGTGTTCGTACATCTCGTCGTGCCCGGAGAACACGGCGCGGACACCGTGCGTGCGGAAGAGATCCGCGAAGACCCGCAACGGCTGGCCCGACTGGAGATTCTCCCCGAGGCCGTCTCCGGGGGGGAGTCCGTGTGGGCCGGACGAGTAGGGCGCATGGTGAAACTGCACGAGGATGATCCGGCCCGCGGCGCGCGCGTCAGACAACTGGCGCTCGAGCCACGCATACTGCTCCGACCCCGGGGCGTAGTCGGGGACGTGGGATGCGTCGGCGCGGTCGAGATCGTGGTTCGTATCATCCGGCCCGTCGTCGCCGCCGCCGTTGGTCGTGTCGAGCGTGAGCAGGGTGACGGGGCCGAAGTCGACTCGGTGATACCGTTCCTCGTGCCGCTCATCGGCGGCCCCGTTCGTGGGATGGTCGAAGTAGGTGAGAAACTTCATCGCGCCCACGAGCGTCGCCCGGCCGGAGTAGCCGCCGAGGTCCTTCTTCGGGTCGTCGGAAGGCGGCCCGCCGAAGAGTTCGTGATTCCCCAAGGCCGCCACGATCGGCACCCGTGAGGCGAGCGTGCCGAAGTCGCCGGCATTGTGTCGCCAAAACTCGTCCCAGTCGCGCTGCTCGCCGCCGCTCTCCACGAGATCGCCCACGACGCTCACGAGCACGGGGTTTTTGGCCCGCAGGCTCTCGGCGGCCCGGGCGGCGATGAGCGCGAGGTTCATCCGGTAACCCGTCGTCTCGTCGGCGGGATAGCGGCCCTCCACCCAGCCAGGCCGCGGCCCTCCCGGGAGTGACGGCGACGGCGGCCATGCCACGCGCGAGCCGCGCGATTCGGGCTGTGCTTCGCAGTCGGCATAGAAGAACAGCCGCACACCGCCGCCCGGCCCCACGTCGCCGGGTTTGGGTGCCGTGGTGAGGATCGCCTTCCTGGTTTCATCACCCTGCTCAACGGCATAGGGATAGCTCATCGCGGGCTCGAGTCCGGTCACGCGCACGGAGTGCAGGAAGGGGGCACTGCCGAGCCGATCGTCGCGGGCTTCGTTCGGCTGGTAGGCGAGCTCGAGGCACAGGACCGGTGCAGACGTGAACTCCCGGCCCGCGACGCGCAGCGTCCCCGGCCTGTCGTCGTTGGTCAGCCAGCGGACGGTCATCGCGTCGGAGGCTGGATTCTGCAGGTAGGGCCTGACGCGAAACGCCGACGCCGGTTCCTCGGCGTGGCAGCAGGCTGCGAGGAGGACCACCCCGATCCAAGGCCCTGCACACCGCCGCATCTCACTTCACCCCGACGGGAGTGGCTCCGGCCCGGATCGCGAACAGATGGCTCTTGTTGGCGATGTAGAGCGTGTCACCGGCCACGATCGGCGTCGAGTAGACGCTGTTGCCCATGTTGATCTCCGCCAGCATTTCCTTTTCGGGCGCGAGCTTGAACACGGTGATGTCGCCATCCTCGTCACCGATGTACACCTTGCCGTCCACGATCAGCGGCGAGCCCCAGCTGGCGGCGAGCATGTCGTGGGTCCAGTGCGGCTTGCCGGTCTTCACGTCGAGGCAATGGAAGAGGCCGCTGAAATCGGCCACAAAGAGCAGCCCCTGGTCAATCGCCACCGTGCCGCAGGTGCGGTGCATCGTCTCCTCGAAGTCGAGCTTGCCGTTTCCATCGGCATCGACGCCCGGATAGTGCCACACGGCGGCCGAATTCGGATTGGGCCGGGCCACCTCCCCCTGCTCCTTGATCACCGCCTGCTCGCGGCGGCGGGGCAGGGGCGTGTTCGGATCTTTCAGGCTGACGGCCAGTTCGCTCGACACGTCGCCCCGCTTCGTGGGATCGATGCACCACAAGTGGCCCACGCCCTCGCCGTGCTCAGGATCCTCGCCGACGGCGACATACACGAGCCCCTCGTGAGCCACCGGTGTGCCGATGATGTGGTTGCGGTCGGCCCGGCCGCCGAGCGTGTATTTCGACTCCTTGGGATTGCAGTCGAATTCCCAGAGCTTCTTGGCCCGGCCGTTCTCGCCGCGGGCGTCGAAGGCATACAGCCAGCCGTCGCCACCGCCAAACAGCACCTGCGGCACGCCGCCGAGCTCCGCGTAGGCCGGGCTCGACCACTGGCCGTGCAGCACGTTGGCGCCGGGCGTATTGTCGGCCCACAGCACCTTGCCGTCGCGCTTGTCGATGCACAGAAAGCTCGGGGCCTCTGCGTTGGGGAGGTTGATGTGCCCTTCGTCGACGCCGTTGCTCGTGTTCACGAAGAGCAAGTCGCCGGCGCTCGTCACGCTGCACGAGCACATGTTGTGCTGCGACACACCGAGCTGCTTCATCATGTCGAGCACCCAGACGACGTCGGCCTCGTCCTTCTCCGCGACCTTCTCGCCCGTGAAGGGGCCGTCGTTCTCGCCGTCGTGGAACCCGGCGGTGTCGAGGCACTTCACCTCGCCGCGGCTCGTCACATACCAGAGGCGGTCTCCCTCCACGAGCGGCGCACAGCAGATGCCCTGGAGCGGCCAGTCGTGTACGCGGCCGGTGGGCAGCTTCTCGCTGGAATCCTGCCAGAGGAACGAGCCGTCGCGGTCGTCGAAGGCGAGCAGGCAGCCGAGATCGACGGCGGGAGGATACCGCTTCAGCCAGCCCTTGCCGTTGTTCGTGCCGACGTAGGCCTTGCCGCCGGCGACGACCGGGTTGCCGTAGCTCTGGCTGCCGAGCGCCGCCACCCAGGCCACGTTTTTGCTCGTCTCGGGCTTCCACTCGCCCGTGTCGAGGTCGAAGTCGCCGGGCGCCCACTCCGCCGGAATGTTCTTCGCCGGAGACACGTTGTTGCGAACCGGCGAGCCACCCCACTGGGCCCAGTCGGCGGCGACGGCGGCATTGGTGAGGAGACCTATCCCGAACACGAATGCGATTCTCAGAGTCATTGCACCGCCTCCACTCTCACGTTGTCGATAGAGATCTCGGAGTCTTTCGAGTTGCCGAAGAAGCCGGGGCTCCCTTGAAGATTGCCCGCATCGTGTGTGGCTTCGATTGTCCACGCCTCCGGCTCAGCTTCACCGCGCGGCCACACCTTGCCGCGCAGGACGGCAGCCTTGCCCGTCGTGCGGGCCTCGAACTTCATCGTGTACCACCGGCCCGCCTCCCAGGAAAACGGAATCGTTTTCGAGAAGTAGGTGGCGACCTGGGGCGGCCAGCTCCGGATCTGGAGTTGCTGCGCAGCGCCCATGAGATCGAGCGTGTACCGCTGGGCCACGAGCCCCATGTCGGGCATGCGGGCCTTCTCGAGGGCGGCAGCGGTGCCGAACGCCTTCGTGAAGGCATCGGCGTCGGAGCCGGGCGACGTCGGTGCGCCGGAGGCAGGAGATCCGGGTTTCTCGACTCCGGTCTCCTGCGCGCGGAAGTCGGCCCGAACGACGTAGCCGTGCAATGCGATCGGCCCGATCCAGCCTTGGCTGCGAGTGCCTTTGGGGATCGTCGTAATCTTGACGAGGCATTTCGACCCGTCGACCTCACGGACCACGTGGCGATACCGCATGCCAATCCACGGGAGGGGTGGCTCGCCCTTCACGACGCCCGTCTTGGAATCGGCCGCGAGAGGAGTCTCGTCGAAGTCGAACGACCATGGGAGCGGCGGCATCGAACGGATGCGGGCCTTGCCCTCCAGTGCGCCGACCTTCGCCGTCACGATCGCAGCGGCATGCTGGCCCGCGGGGGCCGTGTAGGTGCCGTCGCTCGCGACTGCGCCGGCGGTGGCCGTGAACGTGGCAGGCGATTCCTTCACGAACCGGCCCGCTGCGTCGAAGAGGCGAATTTTCAGGGGCAGCGACTCACCGGCGGCGATCTGGGCCTCGGCCGGCACGACCTGCACCCAGGCGGGTGCGCCCGCCGGGGCCCGGGTGGCGTCGGAGACCTTCTGCGGCACCGTCGGGCCGACGGATGCGGAGGAGGATGTCGCTGCGGCCTTGTCGCCGAGGCAATACAGCCGCGCGTTCGTCGTGAGATAGAGGAGTCCCCGGGAGGCGATCGGCGAGGCCGTTACTTCATCCGCCTCGTCGAGCCGCATCCGGTTTACGAACTTCAGCCCGTCCTTCGTCGGCTCGAGCACGTGCCAGCCGCCCGTCGAACACACGTAGAGCTTGCCGTCGGCCACGAGTGGGCTGCCGCGGACGATCGTGCCGAGCAGTTTCTGAGGGCGGCCGACTGCCGCGCCCGTCTGCCGGTCGAACGCATACACCTTCGCACCGTCATCGACGAAATACACACGGTCGCCGAGCACGACCGGCATCGCCCGGCCGTCCATCACGCCCTTCTTCTGCCAGATCACGTTCGTGGCCGTGATGTCGCCCGTGCCGGTCGCCTTGAATGCCGTGGCCGATCCCATCGATGTGTTGTCGAGGTTTTCCTCCGACTGCGAGATGATCACCGTGTCGCCAGCGACGAGCGGCGCGGTGTTGATGCCACGGCGTGAGAGCTTGAAGTTCCAGACGGCCTGGCCCGTCCGCGGCTGGAAGTTCCACACGCTGCCGTCGCTCGAGCCGAAGACGAGCGCGGCGGAGCCGCCGAAATCGGCGAGCGAAGGCGTGCTGTAGGTCGTGTCTTCGGGGAGTTCTTTCGTGCCGTTCATCCAGCGGACCTCGCCGGTCGACTTGTCCATTCCCAGGAAGCGATGGGCGGGCCGGGCGGTGTCGCCCCAGCCCGTCACGACGGCGCTGGCGATCACGAGATCCTCGAACACCACCGGAATGTTCGTCCGGCCGCCGTACGTGGAGAGAAAGCCGAATTCCTCATGGAGCGACCGCTGCCACTTCGTCGCTCCCGTGGCGGCGTCGATGGCGGTGAACACGCCGCACACGCCGTGGGCAAAGACAGTGTTGCTCGCGGGATCGGCGACCACGGCCGACCAGCCGACCCGCTCGGCCGGCACGTCCGAAAGATAGACGTTGAACACGTTTTCCCAGAGCTTTTTGCCCGTCGCCGCGTCGAGGCAGAGCACCTTCTCCGCCTCTTCCGTCGTCCCCGGCTTGTGCCGCACGAGCGTGAAGAGCCGCCCGCCCATGACCACGGGGGTGGAAATGCCGCCTGCCTCGTCGCTCTTCCAGAGCACGTTGGTGCCTTGCCCGGCATCGAACGAAGTGACCAGCGGCGGGCCGGCGTAGTGCCGATCCTGCTCGGGGCCGCGCCAGTCGGGCCAATCGGCCGCCGCGGCGAGTGACGTCAAAGCCCAGGCCGCGAGTGCCGTCGTCAGAGTGCGATTCATCACGCCTGCCTTTAGTTCGTGAAGCCCTCGGCTGCCGCCGCCGCCGGCAGATCCGGATCGACGAGTCCACGGGCTCCGCGCCCCTGCTGGAGACGGTCGGCCGTGTCGGCACGGATGCTTTCGACGTCGGCGTCGCCCCAGCGGCGCCGCGTGGCCAGATCGGGCGGCGCGAACGGCCGTACGATCCGCATGCCCACGCCGAGGGCCGGTTCCTCCGTGTACCACCACGGGCTCTTGGGCAGGTTCGGATCGACGTCCTTCCAGGGCAGGTCCTCGGATCCGCGGCGGGCGGCGCTGCGGCATTGGGCTGCCTCGTCGTAGTAGGCACCGCCGCGCACCACGCGCGGCGAAAGATGCTCGGGCCATACGGCGGCGGCCGCCGCCGGCACGGGCTGAGGCAGCCCGGCCTGCCGGCCGTAGCCTCCCGGCACGAGTTCGTCGAGCACCCATTCAGCCACGTTGCCGTGCATGTCGTGAAGCCCCCAGCCATTCGGCTCTTTCTCGCCGACGGCGTGCGTCGTCTCGTCGGAGGTGTCGGCGAACCAGGCGACGGCCTCGAGCGCGGCGGCATCGGCGCCCATCTGCCACGGTGTCGTCGTGCCGGCGCGGCAGGCATATTCCCATTCGGCCTCGGTGGGCAGCCGGTAGAACCTGGCGGTCAGGCCGCTCAGCCACTTCGTGTATTGGCGGGCGGCGAACTGCGTCATCGTGACGGCCGGGAGGAGCGGATCTTCGCCGTTGGTGAACGTCGTGGTCGGGTCATAAAGATTTGACGGCGCCGTGACGGCGTCGGCCTCGTTGTCGGCCTGCACTTCGCGCACATGCGCCGCCTCGAAGGCCTTGAAGAGGTCGCAGGCGGCCATGTAGGCCTTGTATTCGCTCCATGTCACTTCGCAGCGGCCCATCCACAAGGGCTCGATCGCCACGTCGACCTGGGGCCCTTCGTCCGACGTCCGGTCGGCCTCGCTCTCGGCGCTGCCCATGCGGAACGTCCCTCCAGGGACGGGCACCATTCGAAACGTCACCTCCGTGCCGGGGATCGTCTCGTCGTAGGCGACCATCCAGCCTCCCGGCACCTTCACGGCCGCTTCGTCGCCGGCTGGGCGTGCGTCGCCGGCAATGAATCCTGGATGCGACACTGCAGCGACGGTCGGCTCGGCCCCATCACTCCGGAGCGATGCACCGAGCCAGAGGAGGCACGCAGCGACACAAATGGCCTGGCGGACGGGCATGAAAACCTCAAGCGGCAGGGTTTCGGCGGGCGGGAAACGAAGAACCGTCACAGCGTAGAGTGTAATCTGTCAGATACCCCCTGCCCACATATGGGATCATTCCGTGGCCGCTCCAAAACCGACCAAGCCTGCTGCCAAGAAGCCATCCGGCAAAGGCCGGGCAGACGAGGCGCCGGCCGAGAAGGTGATCACGGAAAATCGTAAGGCCCGGCACGAATACGAGATCGTCGACACGCTCGAATGCGGGATCGCCCTGGTCGGCAGCGAGGTGAAAAGCCTGCGGGCCGGAAAAATGTCGCTCGACGAGGCGTATGGCCGGGTCGATGCCACGGAGGTGTGGCTCATCGGCTGCGACATTCCCGAATACGAGAAGGCCAACCAGCTCAATCACCAGCCGAAGCGGCCGCGCAAGCTGTTGCTTCATCGCCGCGAGATCAAGAAGTTTGCGAGCCTGGCCTACGAGAAGGGGCTCACGCTCGTGCCGCTGAAGATGTATTTCAAGGACGGCCGAGTGAAGGTGCTGATGGGCATCGGCCGTGGCCGCAAACTCCACGACAAACGCGAGAAGCTCAAGTCAGCCAGCGCCAAGCGTGAAATCGAAACCGCCCTCCGCGGGCGATCCCGCGGAGGGCGGTGAGGGCTCTTGATTCACCGGGCGGGCGGTCAGGCTTCGCTGGCGCCGACGAGGTTGGCGGAAGACTCGGTCGAATCTTCAGGGTGCCACAGGGGCATGCCCCGCTGAATGCGCTCGGCAAGAATGTCGAGCTTCTGCCGGGAGCCGGCCGGGGCTTTCGTGGGGACGAACTCGGGCGTGGTGTGCGGCTCGAAGTTCTCATCGTGACCGTACAGTTCAATGATCTCGAAGACGTTGCGGATGCGGGCCATCGGAACGAAACAACTCCTGTCGTGCAAACGGTGAATGATTCACCCGTCGAGGCGGTCGGCCACTCCGATGCCTCCGGGCTTGGGACTCCGGTCGTCGCTTCAACATGCATCGCCGCCGGCGGGCAAGCCGGAGGGCCCGGCTGGGCCGACGTGAATCCCGCGGACGGGGCGGCCAAGGGAGACCGCTGCGGGGACAAGTCGAAAGGAACGACGCCATTATGGACCCGCGCTTGCGCGAGTCAAACATTTGGCACACGAAGAAAAAAAACGCTGTTTTCGGGCCGGACACCCGGCACGATCGGCAGGGCTTCGCGCCCCTACTGGCCCGGCGTTCCAGGCGGCAGCACGATCTCGATATCGCCCGGCGGAGGGGCTGCCGGTGTCGAGCGTGTCTGCGCTGGATCGAACTTCGGCGTGTCGGTGCCGATCCGGGCATGGTGATCGGCGGTCAGATGGACGTGGTCGCCGCCGTCGGCGGGACGAACTTCGAGCAGCGTGACGCCCCACTCCGCGCCGAGTTTCTTGCCCTCGACCACCACCAGGCCCGCGGCTTTCGGCCCCCGAGCCTCGAACTGCATCGCGGCGATGCCGTCGGTCTCGTTGGCACGGCCGGTGACCGTGGGGCTGAAATCGACAGGTGCCCCGAGCGCCGTCCGCACACGATCGTTCCGCGCGACCTCGTCTTTGGCCATGGTCACGAGCGGATGGCTCGAGAGCCGGCCGCAGCCGACGACGAGCCCGAGGCAGCAGAGAATAATCGTGATTGCGCCGCGGTGCATGGTGTTTGTCGTCACTTCTGGGCGTCGTTCGCGCGGCACCACGCGATCTTGTCGGCAGTCGTCGTCGGGATCGCTCCACCGGCCGCAGCCTTGGCCTTGTTGGGAGTGACCTTTGGCTCGGGGGCGGTTGCTTCCGGCTCTGGGGCGGCCTCTGGCTCGGCAGGGGGTGGGGCGACGGGCGGCTGCGACTTTCCGCCACGGGCAGCCGCGAGAATGTCGGCAGTGGAGGGGCGTGCGCCGGCAGGCTTCGCTGCGGCAGGGGCCGCCTTCGTCGCCGCGGGTGCCGCGCCGCCCTTGCCGCGGGCTGCGGCGAGGATGTCGGCCGTGGAGGGCTTCTTCGCACCGGGAGCCGGCGGAGCCTTCGCAGCTGGAGCCTTGGCAGCGGGAGCGGCCTTCGCCGGCTTCTCCTGTTTTTCGGCGGCCGGCTTCGGCTCCGGCTTGGGCACGATCTTCAGGGCCGTCGGATCGATGTCGTACCAGCCGGTGTTGTTGAACTGGTCGAACTCGACGAGGCAGCGGCCGTTCATGTTGACGGTCTTCACTTGCCCGGTCGCCTGGGCGAAGCGGGCGAGTTCCGGCGCGGAACAGTTGATCACGACGTACTTGTCGGTCCAGTCGGCCTTGAGCCGCTCGATCACGTCGAACATGCGCACCTTCCGAAAGAGTCGGGAGTAGACCCCACGAATTTGATCGATCGGGGGGGCGATCGCAAGACAGCGTCAGTCTGGCCGGGGCTCCACCCGCGCTCCGGCCAGGGGCACGAGGTCCCCAGATGCAAACGCATAGGCCCATTGCACGGTGGTCGGAGGCGGCTGTGCCAGCGGTCCGGGCCCGATCCGGACAAGCCCTTCGGAATCACGATAGGTGGATCCGAGCCACAGGGGCGGCTCGTTCACCCGGCAGGCGAGATCGAACCGCAGCCGATCTGGAGCGGTCGGATCGGGCCCGACGCTCGCCGAGAAATGCGACCGCCCCGCGAGGCCGACGCCCAGGATCACCCGCCCTGCCGGCGTGTCGAGCGCCGAGAGTTCGACGAGCACGGGCGACGCCGGCCACCGGGGATCGTCGCCCGCCGCCGTCTCCTCGATCGACCGCCACCTCGTGCCGTCGGCACCCAGCACTTCATGCGTCCAGCGATCGACGTGCCACGCGAACCGCACCGTCGTTCCGGCGACCGTGAGCGTCAGTGGTGGGCGGGCTTCTGGGCTGGGCATCGTCGGGGAACTGGAGCGTGCAGGCGAGACGGCCTGGCAGCCGTGGTGGGGCCGGCACAGGAAGGTAGCATACGCATCGGCCCGCCCCTCTATCCGGAGCCTGCCAGTGGAACCGCGTCGCTCGCTCGGTTGGCCGATCCTCCTCGGCGTGGTGCTGATCGGATCGATCATCGCCCTCGGGGTCGGGTGGGTGCTCGTCAGCATCGCCGCGGCTCTCGGGTCGAAGAACGCCGCGTTTTACTGGGCGATTCTCGGCGTGGGCGTGGCGCTCCTCGTGCTGGTGCTGGCGGGGGTGATCGTCTACCTCGCGCTCACCGTGAAGGCGATCGCGTTGTCGCAACGGCAGAGCAACTTCATCGACAGCGTCACGCATGAGCTCAAAAGCCCGCTGGCCTCGCTCAAGCTCTATCTGCAGACGCTCACCCGCCGGCCGGTGTCACCCGAGCAGCAGGCCGACTTCCACCGCTTCATGCTCGACGATGTCGAGCGGCTCGACACGCTCATCGACCACCTCCTCGACGCCGCGAAGACCCTCCAGCAGCGGCCCTCGCGAGTGGCGGTCATGACACCGCTCGCCCCCGTGCTCGAGCGGGCCCGCGATGCGGTGGTCAAGCGACACAGCGTGCCTGCCGAGACGATTCGGCTCGACGTGCCGGCACGAGATGGGGGGCTCGCCGTGCGCGGCCGCGAAGCCGATCTCGAAATCGTGTTTCGCAATCTGCTCGACAATGCCGTGAAGTATTCGCTGCCGAATCCGCAGGTCGAGGTGACGGCCACCGCGACCCCGGCGGGCCGCGTGGTGGTGCGGGTGGCGGACAACGGCCCGGGCATCCCGATCTCCGAACGCACGACGGTGTTTCGCCGCTTCGTGCGGCTCGGCAGTGAGCTCGAACGGTCGACCCCGGGAACGGGCCTCGGGCTGTTCCTCGTCAAGTCGCTGGTGGGGCAGATGCGGGGCAAGGTCGGGGTGCGCGGCCGCATGCCGCCGCCGGGCACCGTGTTCGAGGTCGAGCTCCCCGCCGCGTGAACGCGCTCCGACCGCCGATGCTGCGGGCTTCCTTGTATCGCGCGACCAAAGCTCCATAATCCGCCGCATGCACACCACAGCCCCCGCTCCCGCTGGCCCAGCCGTCGACGTCGTGCCGATCCGCCGAGTGCTCGTCAGCGTGTTCGATAAAACCGGCCTCGATCGCCTCGCCAAGGCCCTCAAGGCCGCAGGCGTGCGCGTGGCCAGCACGGGTGGCACGAGTACGGCACTCGCGAGCCACGGTGTCACCGTGGAAGACGTCTCCTCCATCACGGGCTTTCCCGAGGTGCTCGACGGCCGGGTGAAGACGCTCCACCCGAATATCTTCGCCGGCATCCTCGCCCGCGGCGATCGCCCGGACGATCTGGCGGTGCTCGCGGATCACGGCATCGAACGCTTCGATGCCGTGATCGTGAATCTCTACGCCTTTGAAGCGGCGATCGCGAAGCCGGGCTGCCAGCCTGCGGAGGCGATCGAGCTCATCGACATCGGCGGCCCGAGCCTCGTGCGGGCAGCGGCCAAGAACCACGCCTTCACGACCGTCGTGACGAGCCCGGATCAATACGACGATTTTCTCCAAGCCCTCGCCCGCGGCGGCACGACGCTCGCCGAGCGCCGCCACTATGCCGCCCGCGCCTTCGAGCACACGGCCGGCTATGACACGGCCATCGCCCGTTGGATGGCGCGGCACGCCGGCCTCGTGGCCGAGTCGGCAACGCCTGCGGCGAGCGAGCCTGCGGGCGAGCCGCCGCTGGCCGCCCGGCTGACGCTCGACCTCGAACGTCGCCTGCCGCTGCGGTATGGCGAAAATCCCCACCAGTCGGCCGCGATGTACGCACCGGTGGGCACGCACCTGGGCCTCGCGGGGCTCCGGCAGCTCTGCGGCAAGGAACTGTCGTACAACAACCTGCTCGACCTCGACGGCGCCATGCGGCTCGTGGGCCTCGTCACCGAGCCGGCGGCCGTCGTCGTCAAGCACACGAATCCGTGTGGCGCCGCAGGCGCAGCGAGCGTGTCGAAAGCGCTCGCCACCGCGATGGCAGCCGACCCGACGAGCGCGTTCGGCTCGATCGTGGCGGTGAATCGCACCTTCGATCGGGCCTGTGCCGAGGTGCTGCTCGCCCCTGGGATGTTCGTGGAGGTGATCGCCGCCCCAGCCTTCGAGAAGGAGGCGGTGGAACTCCTCACGACGCAGCCCACCTGGAAGGCGAGCGTGCGGCTCGTCGAGATCCCGCCCGGTGATCCGTGGGAGGCCACCGGGGGCATGGAACTGCGGAGCGTCGCCGGCGCCCTTCTCGCCCAACGTCCCGACACCTGCTGCGACGATCCCGCCGCCTGGAAGGTGGTCACGAAGGCAGCCCCGGCGGCCGACCTCACGCAGCCCCTCGGCTTCGCGTTCACGCTCGTCCGCCGGCTCACGAGCAACGCCATCGCCGTCTGCCAGGGCACGAGCCTCGTGGGAGCCGGCATCGGCCAGACGAGCCGAGTCGACGCCACGCGGATCGCGCTCGAGAAGGCGGGCGACCGGGCCCGCGGCGGCGTGCTCGCCTCCGACGCCTTCTTCCCGTTCCCCGACTCGATCGAATTGATCAAACGGGCGGGCATCGCGGCGATCATCCAGCCTGGCGGCTCGAAGCGCGACGCCGAAGTGATCGCCGCGGCCGACGTGGCGGGCATCCCCATGGTGTTCACGGCGCGCCGGCACTTCCGACACTGACTTCACGCGCCGGCTCGGGGCAGCCCCGTACCGTCTCGCCGGACGTTCGCTGCGCCCATCCTGGGCTTCACTCACTCGGATGTGCCTGCGCTCCGCCATCCTTGGCTCCGCTGGTCACATACGCCGGCTCAACGGTAGGGGCAGCCCCTCGCCTCCCCGACTCCTAGACGCCGAGAACTTTCGGCGGAGTCGGTCGGTGGGCACGCGCAGACGAAGGGAGTCGTTGAGGACTATGGGCGCCTGAGCAAAACCCACGAGTCCTGTACTCTCAACACGACCGGAGTCGAGCATGCCTACCGCCGGCTCCGAATACGGGCTTTTGTCACCTGTCCGGCCTTCTTGCGATGAAATGTGGGCAGCACCTCGCCTTGCTATAACCTCCCCATGTCCTCGATCCTCGAAACAATCGTCGCTCGGAAGCGGAAGGAAGTGGCGCTGGCCCGGGAGCGGGTGCCGACGGCGGCGCTCGAGGGCAGGCTGGCGACCGCGCCGGCCGTGCGGGATTTTTTCGCGGCGGTGTCGGCGCCCGGAGCGATCAGACTGATCGCCGAGTTCAAACGCAAGAGCCCGTCGGGCGGAGAGATTCGACCCGGGGCGACCGTCGAGGAGGTCGTGCGCGGCTATGCGGATGCCGGGGCTGCGGCGCTTTCAGTGCTCACCGACGGCTGGGATTTCGGCGGCAGCCTCGTCGATCTCGCGAGTGCTCGCATTGCCGTGTCGTTGCCCGTGCTCCGCAAGGAGTTCGTCGTCGACCGCTACCAGGTGCTCGAAGCCCGGGCCCACGGGGCCGACGCCGTGCTCCTGATCGCCGAGTGCCTCGACGACTGCCATCTGCGAAGCCTGTATCGCGAGATTCTCGATCTCGGCATGACGCCGCTCGTGGAACTGCACGACGAGGACAACCTGCCGCGGGTGCTCGACTTGGGCGCGACGCTCGTCGGCGTCAACAACCGCAACTTGAAGACGATGACGACCGACCTCGACCATGTGCTGCGGCTGCGTGCCCGCGTGCCGGCCGACGTCGTGCTTGTGGCCGAGAGTGGCATCAAGACGCGAGCCGACGTCGAGCGGCTCGAGGCGGCGGGCATCGGTGCGATGCTCGTGGGCGAGTCGCTGCTCAGGCAGCCCGACCCCGGCCAGGCGGCTGCCAGGCTGCTCGGCGACGTCATCTGACGAAGCGGTAGCCGGTGCCGCGGACCGAGAGGAAGTGCACCGGCTTCGAGGGGTCTTCCTCGAATGATTTCCGCAGGTTGAGCATGAAGGTGTCGATCGTGCGCGTGGCCGGCGCGCGGGTCAGCCCCCAGACGCGGGTCAGCAACTCCTCGCGCGACACCACGAGCCCTTCATGCTCGACGAGATACCGGAGGAGCTTCATTTCGAGGTTCGTGAGCTTGACGGGCGTGTCTTTGAAGCGGGCCTCCCACGTGTCGAAGTTCACTTCGGCGGCGCCGAAACGGTGCACCTGGCCCTTCGTCCCAGTGGTCTCGGGGGCGGCCGTCGTGGGCCGCGGCGCACGGCCGCGGCGGGCCAGGAGATTGCGCACGATCGAGATCAACTCGTCGAGGTCGAACGGCTTCTGCAGGTAGACGTCGGTGCCGGCGTTGAAGCCGCGGATCCGATCCTCGACGAGCGTGCGGGCGGTGAGCATCACGACGGGCACGTCGTTGTCATCGCTCCGCAGTGCCTCGCACACGGCATACCCGCTCATACCGGGCAGCATGAGGTCGAGGACGACGAGATCGATCGGCGGAGTGGCTGCAGCGAGGAGATCGAGCGCCGCCTGACCGTCGCCAACGGTGGTGACGGTGAAGCCCTCGGCCTCGAGGTTGAACTTGATGCCGATGGCCAGGTGCTCTTCGTCCTCGACGACGAGGATACTGGGCATGGGCCGGCCTTAGCGTACGGGCACGGTGCGATGGCCCGCGGCGCGGGCGTAGCCGTGGTCGACGAACCAGCCCCAGGCGTCTGCAACGGTCGTTTCAAACGGCCGGAATGAGTAGCCGAGCTCGGCGATGGCGCGGGCCGATGAGAAGTTGTGCGGCAGCATCGACATCGTGGCGGCCGCGGAATTGACCGGCAGTTCGTGGCTCACGAACAGGCTCGCCAGGTCGCCGACCCAGCCCGCCACACGCACCGCCGCTCGTGGGGCGACCCCGAGCGGCTGCATCCGACCGGCGGCTCGGGCGAAGATCCGCCAGGCGTCGAGGTAGGAGAGGGCATGGCCACCGAGGATGTACCGGCGCCCTGATATTCCTCGCTCGGCCGCCGCGAGGATCCCTGCCACGACATCGCGCACGTCGACGAAGTCGTTGGCCCCCGGCGGTGCGAAGAGTCCTTTGCCGGCACCGACCTCGAGCAGCATCCGGCCGCTCGAGGGCTTCCAATCCCAGGGGCCGATCATGTAGACGGGATTCACGATCACGGCGTCGAGCCCGTGCTCGACCTCGGCGAGCACGGCTCGCTCCGCCTCGCGCTTCGTGACCACGTAGGGACATTCCGGCATGCCGCCGGGAGGTGTCTCCTCGTCGGCCGGGCTGCCGTCCCTCGTGAGACCGATCGCATCCACGCTCGATACGTGCACGAGCCGGGCACCGGCGCGGCGGGCGGCGCGGGCGACCCGCCGGGCTCCCTCCACGTTGGCGGCGTGCATGTCGTCGAAGTGTCGCCAACCGCAGTGCACCATGGCGGCCGCATGGACGACGACCGAAGCGCCATCGACGGCCCGCTCGAGAGCGTGGTCGTCGGACAGTGCGGCGGTGGCCACCTGCATGTGCAGGCCGTCGAGCGACCGCCCCGCCGAGCGGACCACCGCCCGGACGCTGAGGCCCCGCCGCACGAGGAGCCGGACCACGTTGTTGCCCACGAGCCCCGTCGCGCCCGTGACGACGTAGTCGACCTTGGAACCAGGCTGGGGAGGGACGGTGGTCGTCATGGCGTGGGCGTGGGCGCAGGGCTGGTCGGATGGCCGGGCCAAATACTAGATCGGCCCGAAGGCCGGGGCGACTTGCGGTGGCCGGCCGCGACCGGCGTTGACGCCCCGCCCGGGAGCGGCCGAAGATGCGGTGCGGCGCCGGAAGTCGTTGGCACTCCACGCCTTCCGGCGCCGCCATGCCACCCTGCCGATCGTAGCGACGTTGCCGGCTGAAGAATCGAGGAAACAACCGTGCCCGACCTGATCGTACGGCCCGTCGAGACGCGGGCCGACCAAAAGCGGTTCGTGAACCTGCCCTGGCGGATCTACCGCAACGACCCCTGTTGGATGCCGCCCTTGATCATGTCGCAGGAAGAACTGCTCGGGTTTCGCCCCTGCCCGTTTTACGAGAAGTCGAAGAGCCGGTCGTTTCTCGCCACCCGCGGGGGTGTCGACGTCGGTCGGATCACGGCCATCGTCAACGCGGGGCATGTCCAACGCTACGGCGAGCAGCGAGGCTTTTTCGGCTTCTTCGAATGCGACGACGACCAGGCCGCCGCGCGGGCCCTGTTCGGCACGGCCCGCGACTGGCTGGCGGGCCAGGGGATGACGGCCGTCCGCGGGCCGGCCAATCCGTCGCTCAACTACGAGTGCGGCCTGTTGATCGAGGGCTTCGACACGCCCCCGTTCTTCATGATGACGCATGCCAGGCCGTATTACGCCAGCTTGGTGGAGGCCCAGGGCCTCGCCAAGATCGAAGACATGTATGCATTTTGGGGCCGGCTCGAAATGCTCGAGGGGATCGATTCGAAGCTCGGCGTGATGGTGGCGGGGGTGAAGGAGCGGTTCGGCGTCACCGTGCGGCCGCTCGACCGGCGCCGGTTCGACGAGGAAGTGCGGATGTTTCTCGAGATCTACAACTCGAGCCTGGGCGGCACGTGGGGCTTCGTGCCGCTCACGCCGGGCGAAGTGAAGCACATGGCTGCGAGCCTCAAGCACTTGATCGTGCCAGAGCTCGCGCTCGTGGCCGAGGTGGAAGGCAAGCCGATCGGCACCGTTTTCTGCCTGCTCGACTACAACCCGCGGATCAAGGCGATCAACGGCCGGCTGTTCCCCTTCGGCTTCCTGAAGCTCCTGTGGAACAAGCGGGCAATCAAGCGGATGCGGGCAATCAGCACGAACGTGATTCCCGAATATCAAGCCTGGGGCGTGGGCCTCGTGCTCCACGCGGCCCTCGTGCCGCGGCTCTACGACTGGGGCATGGAAGAGGTGGAATTCTCCTGGGTGCTGGAGAGCAACCACCTCTCGAAGCGCACGCTGGAACGCGGCGGCGCCCTCGTCACCAAGAAATACCGCATGTACGACGGCACCGTAGGCTGACCGCGCTCACCGCCGCCAACGGCGCGAGGTGCGGGTCGTATACGACCGCTGCGTCGGACGGGAGGAGCCCGCTTGAACGATCGTGCCGGCCCCGCTCCCGCCGGCGACCACACCACCGACGTACACGCCTGAGTTCCGTGACGAGCCACGCGAAGAGCTTCGCGACGGCACGTTGTAGTAGGGCCACACCACCTTCCCCTGCCGCTGGGCCCGCTCCCACTGCTGGGCGCCGTAGTTGATGCCCGAGAGGTTGAAGCTCGAGTAGGGATTGCGCGGTCCGGCGGCGTCCACGTGGGCCGACCAGACGAGGCCGCAGATGGCGAGGGTCGCGATGAGGGCGGAACGAACGAATGGCATGGGGGAGTTCCAGGGGGCGGTGGGGCCTGTCAGGAAACTGTACGCAGGCCGTGGCGGGCCTGTTCGCCTTGTTGGGCGCGCGCCGGCTCTGGACAACCCCGATCCTCCTCAACGAAAGCCCGAGGCGTAAGCCGAGAGGATGCCCCGGTGGCGAAACACTCCGCGTATTCCCTTCGGCTCACGCCTCGGGCTTCCAGACGGGGAGGATCGGGGTTACCCCGAGCCGGCGCGCACACATACGGGTGGCATCACTTCCCGCGGTTGGGTCGGTAGCCGATCGACTTGCGGGGACGCCGCTGCTTGCGGCCGCCTCGCTCAGCGCGGGCGGCTGCGGGCCCGCCTCTGATATGGTCGCCAGAGGTTTCCTCGGTGAACGCCCGCGTGGCTTCGCGGCGCTTCCTGTCGAGGGCCTCCTTCGGCGGGCGGTCGGGGATCAGGCAGTCGCAGCCGGAGCCGATCAGGTCTTGTCTGCCAGCTTGCTCCAGGGCCCGTCGCACTTCGAAGTAGTTCTCGGGCTTGAAGAACTGGAGCATGGCCCGCTGCATCCGCCGGTCCTTAAGCCCCTTCGTCACCTTGACGGGCTCCTTCGTCATCGGGTCGAGGCCCGTGTAGTACATGCAGGCGGCGATGTCGAAGGGGCTGGGAATGAAGTCTTGCACCTGGTCGGGCTTGTAGCTGTTGCGCTTGAGGAAGATCGCGAGATCGATCATCTCCTCGACGCCGCTGCCCGGATGGCTGGCGATGAAGTAGGGCACCGTGAATTGCTTCTTGCCGACACGGCGGCTGGCCGCCTTGAAGGCCTTGTCGAACTCGACGTAGTCGTCGGCTGAGGGCTTCTTCATGAGGTTCAAGACCTCGGGGTCGGTGTGCTCGGGCGCCACCTTCAAGTGGCCGCCCACGTGGTGCTCGGCGAGTTCCTGGAGATACTCTGGATCGCGGCGGGCGAGGTCCATGCGCACGCCGCTGGCCACGAGCACCCGCTTCACGCCCTCCACGCTCCGCGCTTCACGCATGAGGCTCTTGAGCGGGCCGTGATCGGTGCCCAAGAGCTTGCAGACGGTGGGGTGCACGCACGAGAGCCGGCGGCATTTCGCCTCGACCTCGGGCCGCGAGCACCGCATCTGATACATGTTGGCCGTGGGGCCGCCGATGTCCGACACCGTGCCCTTGAAGCCGGGCTGGCTCGCGAGCAGTTTGATCTCGGTGATCACCGAATCCTGGCTCCGGCTCTGGATGATCCGCCCCTCGTGGGCCGTGATCGAGCAGAACGTGCAGCCGCCGAAGCAGCCGCGCATGATCTGCACGCTGTTTTCCACGACCTCGAAGGCCGGGATCCGCGCCGCACCGTAGGAGGGATGCGGCCGCCGCGTGAAGGGCAGGCCGTAGACCTGGTCCATCTCGTCCTGCTCGAGGGGCAGAGCAGGGGGATTCACAACGACTGCCTCGCGGCCGTGCCGCTGGACGAGCCGCCGGGCATTGTGGGGGTTCGTCTCCAGATGCGAGATCCGCGTCATTTCGCAGAAGGCGAGCGTGTCGGCGGCGACCGATTCATACGACGGCAGTTCGAGCGTGTCGGAGCCCGACGGCGGCGGCTCGCTGGCACCGAGCCGGTAGGCGATGCCGCGCAGATCGCGCAGGTCCTTGACGGCCCTGCCTGCCGCGAGACCGAGGGCCACGTCGAGGATCGTCCGTTCACCCATCCCGAAGACGACGAGATCGGCCTTCGAGTCGAGGATGATCGAGCGGCGGACGGTGTCGCTCCAGTAGTCGTAGTGGGCGATCCTGCGCAGGCTCGCCTCGACGCCGCCGGCCACCACCGGCACGCCGGGAAACGCCTCACGCGATCGCTGGCAGTAGGCGAGCGTGGCTCGGTCGGGCCGCCGGCCGATCTCGCCGTTGGGCGAATAGGCGTCGTCGTTTCGGACCTTCCGGTTGGCGGTGTAGTGGTTGATCATCGAGTCCATGTTGCCCGCCGACACGCCGAAGAAGAGCCGCGGCCTGCCAAACTGCCGCCACGGCTCGCACGACTGCCAGGCGGGCTGGGCGAGCACGGCCACGCGGAAGCCGGCAGCCTCGAGGAGCCGCGCGAGCAGGCCATTAGCGAAGCTCGGGTGATCGACGTAGGCGTCGCCCGAGACGAACACGACGTCGACCTCGTCCCAGCCGCGGGCGAGCATCTCCGCGCGCGTGGCGGGCAGCGGGGGCCGCGGGGTGCGATCGAGAACGAACGGGAGTGTCATGGCCGCGGGCTGGCAGGGCGACGGGGCGAAGGATACGACCTAGTGTAGCCGCGGGAAAACGCCGTCGTGGTCGGCTGGTATATTCGGCACAACCCCCCGGCGGACGCCTGCATGCACGACTGTTTCCGCTTCCCGATCACCCTGTCGCTCGTCGTCGCGCCGGTGTTCGCCGTGGCAGGCGAGCTCGCCACAGAGCCTCAGGTCGTCGCATGGATCGACCAGCTGGGCGCCGAACAGTTCGCCCAGCGGGAAGCCGCCAGCCGCAGCCTGGCCGCTGCCGGCCGGCCGGCCCTCACGTCCCTCGGGGCCGCGGTCCTCCGCGACGACCTCGAGGTGGCGACCCGTGCGCTCGACATCGTGCGGGGGTTTCTCGCCAGTGACGACGAGGCGCTCGCGGGCGACGCCGAGAAGCTGCTCGAAGCGATCGCCGAGGGGCCCGATTCGGCCGTGTCGGGGCTCGTCACCGGCGCTCTCGACTTCCACCATCGTGGGATGACCGAGGCGGCCCGAGAAAAGCTCGAGTCGCTCGGTGCCGTGATCACGGAGGGTTTTTTGGCGAGCGGACACCGGGGCTTGCACGTGACGCTCAACGCCCGCTGGCGTGGCACGTCGGAGGATCTGCGGCTCCTCTCGAGGCTGCAGGGGGTGCGTCTGGTCGGGGCGTTCGGTGTGCCACTCGACGCTGCCGCCGTGGCCGCCCTGGGCCGCCTCCGAGGCGTCGAGTCGGTGCAGCTGTTCGGCACGGGAATCGCCGACGATCAGCTCGCCGCGCTGGCGGCGAAGCTGCCCGCCGCCCGGATCGACGTGCGCAAGGGGGGCAAGCTCGGCGTCGCCGGTCAGCCGATGGTGGGCCCGTGTGTGATCACGCACGTACAAGACGGCTCGGCTGCAGGAAAAGCTGGCCTCCAGATCGGCGACGTGGTCGTGGCGATCGATGGTCGTCCGGTGGGGAATTTCGAGTCACTCACCGAACAGGTCGGCCGGCACGGTCCGGGCGACACGATCGAGCTCGAAGTCGAGCGCAACGTACCGGGCGAGCAGGCCCGCCGATTCAAGAGCGCCGTCACCCTCGACGGCTGGGAGTGACACGATGGCATCTGGCAGTACGCCCGCCGAGACAGTCGACGTCCGCTGGCATGCCCACGCCGTGAGCCGCGCCGACCGCGAGCGGGCCGCAGGCCACAAAGGCTGCGTGCTGTGGTTCACGGGGCTCTCCGGCTGCGGCAAGAGCACGCTCGCCAACGCCGTCGATCGGAAGCTCTTCGAGCGTGGCTGCCGCACCTTCGTGCTCGACGGCGACAACGTGCGGCTGGGACTGAATGCGGCGCCGGCGCTCTTGGAGCCACGGCACGGCGCGGAGTTCGCCCGGCGATTCGGCCTCGGCTTCGGCCCGCAAGACCGAGAGGAAAACATCCGCCGCATCGGCGCGGTGGCGGAGCTCTTCGCCCAGGCCGGCACGATCACGCTCACGGCCTTCATCAGCCCCTACCGCCGCGACCGCGACGCCGTCCGGGCGATGCTGCCCCCTGGTGATTTCGTAGAGGTCTACGTAAAGGCGCCACTGGAAGTATGCGAGGGCCGCGACCCGAAGGGCCTCTACAAGAAGGCCCGCGCCGGCGAGATCAAGGGCTTCACCGGCATCGACGACCCGTACGAGGAGCCGCTCACGCCGGAGCTCGTCGTCGACTCCTCAGCCCGCCCGCCCGACGATCTCGCCGCCGACGTCATCGCCTGGCTCGAGCGCGCCGGCAAGATCCCGCCAGTGTAGGACAGGCTTCAGCCTGTCACGGCCTGAAAGCGCTCAATCCGGCTCGTGACTGCCCGTACCCTCTCGCTTGACGTTCGCTCCGTTCGGGTTTGCGCCGGCTTCGGGCTCCTCATATCCCGTCGCCGGACGCTCGCTGCGCCCATCCTGGGCTTCACTCGCTCGGATTTGCCTGCGCTGCGCCTGGCGAGTGTCGCGCCGTCGCCGCCGTCCCGGCGTCGGCGCCGGCTTACGGTCGCTGAGCAAAGCTTGGCTCCTCATGCGAACGTCAGGGCCAGAGGCCCGGGTGAGCACCAGCGGGCGGAGGCCCGCCAAGCGAACAGCGGCACGATGCCGGATGTTCGCGTGAAGATGGCTGCGCTGGTCAAATACGCTGGCTCCCGGGACACGAGGAGCCCGAAGCCTCCCTCAACGAAAGCCCGAGGCGCAAGCCGAGAGGATGCCCCGGTGGCGAAACACGAGGCGTATTCCCTTCGGCTCACGCCTCGGGCTTCCAGACGGCGAGACGGTACGGGGTAACCCCGAGCCGGCACGACGCTACTTCTTCGGCGCGATGAGTTCGACGAGGTTGCCGTCGGGGTCGCGGACGCAGGTCAGGAACAGGCCCTTGGCGATCGTCTCGGGGATCGCGACGGGACTCTTGGCGAGCGGCTTGACGCCGATCTTCGCGAGGCGGGCGAGGGCGGCGTTCGTGTCGTCGACGACGATCGTGAGGTAGCGGAAGCCGGTGTGCGAGTGGATGAACTCGTTGTCGCCGGTGCGGGGCGCCGTGCCGGCCACGCTCATCAGCTTGAGTTTCGTGGCCGTGTCGCCCGCGCCGAGCACGAGCACCCGCACGGAGAGCGGCTTGCCGTCGGTGAGCCCGGCAGCCGTGGCCGCGTCGGCGGGCAGTTCGAAGCCGGGCAGCTCACGGAACCCAATGCCATCGACGTAGAACCGCACCGACTTCTCGACATCGCTGACGACCGTGCCGAGATCGATCGTCGTGCGGGGAAACGCAACAGGGTCGGCCGCAAAGACCGCGGTTACCGACAGGGCAGAGAGCAGGGCAATCGAGAGGTTCAGTGAGCGGCTGGCCATCGTGAGGACTCCTTCAAGGGTTGGTGCAGGAGCATACAGGCGCGGTGCAGCCGGGCAACACCTCGGAGCGGGCTCACGCGAAGATCGCGTCCACCGGCTTCCCCTTGCCATCTTCGGTGGCGTAGAAGGGCCGATTCTCGATGTCATAGACCGTCTTCGGGCTGATCCCCATGGCCGTGAACAGCGTGGCGTGCAGATCGGAGATCGTGACGGGATTCTCGACCGCGACGCAGGGCCGCTCGTCGGCCGTTTTGCCGTACACGAATCCCGGCTTCACGCCGCCGCCGAACATCACGACCGTCGAGCCGCCGGTGAAGTGGCGGTGTTGGCCGTAGTGCTCAGGCTTTTCGAGAAAATCCTTCGGTGAGCTCGCCTGGTCGGTGGCTTTCGAACCGGGCTGGCCTTCGGTGATCATGTCGCGGCTGAATTCGCTGGCGATCACCACGAGCGTGCGGTCGAGCAAGCCCCGGGCCTCGAGGTCGCGGATCAGCGTCGCGATCGGGCGGTCGATCTCCTGATGGAGCTTCGCCACC
>CAMAVC010000003.1 GCA_945861585.1 Planctomicrobium piriforme | reverse complement strand
CGAAAGCCCGAGGCGTAAGCCGAGAGGATGCCCCGGTGGCGAAACACGACGCGTATTCCCTTCGGCTTACGCCTCGGGCTTCCAGACGGGGAGGCTCGGGGTGATCCCTACCGTTGAGCCGGCGTATGTGACCAGCGCAGGCATGGATGCCGGAGCGCAGGCACATCCGAGTGAGTGAAGCCCAGGATGGGCGCAGCGAACGTCCGGCGAGACGGTACGGGGTCACCCTGAGCCGGATTGGGCACAACGAGGTAATAGGCCCGGAGGCCTGTCGCTACGTCACGCCGCGCGGGCGGTTTCGGAGTCGATGACGCGGTCCGCGGCGGGGGCGTTGAGCGTGCGGCGGACGACCCATGTGGGGCGGCCCTGGGCTTCGCGGTAGGCGCGCACGACGTATTCACCCACGATCGCCACGGCCGCCGTCGGAATCGTGGCCACGAGGCAGGCCACGGCGATCATGGATGCCAGAGATACTCCCGCGGAATCGGTGCTCGGCCGTGCCCATGCCGTCGCGCCCGCGATGATGCCGACGACGGCGAGGGCCGCGACGCCGGCCCAGGTGAGCCGCATCGGCTTGTCAGACGAGATCACCACGGCGTCGAAGGCGAGGCCGAGCAGCCGGCGGGCCGAATACTTGGTCTCGCCGGCGAGCCGGGCATGGCGGTCGTAGAACACGGCTTCCTGGCGGAAGCCGGCCCAGGGCACGAGGCTCCGCAGGTAGCGGCGCTTCTCGGGCAGGCTCGCGACGGCATCGACGACCGCGCGGTCGAGGAGCTTGAAGTCGCCCGTGTCGACCGGCACGGGGTAGGGCATGAGGCTCGCGAAGAAGCGGTGGAAGAGGCTGGCCGTGACGAGCTTGAACGCCGTTTCGCCCTCGCGTGACCGGCGCTGTCCGAAGGCCACGTCGATGCCGGCGCGCCAGCGATCCACCATTTCCGGGATCACTTCGGGTGGGTCTTGCAGGTCGGCGTCGATGATCACGACGGCGTCGCCGCGGGCGATGTCGAGCCCGGCCGACATCGCCGCCTGTTGGCCGAAGTTGCGCGAGAGCTCAACCACGCAGGCCCGCGGGTCGCCCGCCGCGATCGATTCGAGGCGGGCGAGGGTGGCATCACGACTGCCGTCGTCGACGTAGATGATCTCGAAGTCCATGCCCGTGCCGGGCAACACGCGCACCAGCCGGGCGTGCGTCGCCTCCACAACCGATTCCTCGTTGTGGCAAGGAATTACGACGGAGAGCAGGCCGCGGGCAGGCCGGCAGCGCGGCGTGCGGGCTGGCAGGCGGAGCAGTGCATCGTCGGAGGTCATCGTGTCAGGCTCCCGGCGTTGGCGGTGCGATCGTCGGCCGCGGGGGCCGCACCGATCAGCAGATAGTCATGTTTTTGAAACAGCGGCCGAGCGCGGCCCACGATCTCGCAGCCGGCCGGGAGGCGGGCGGCGAGTTTTGTGTAGTCAGGCTCGGGCACGATCACGACCGCGTCGGGGCCGGTCGCGAGGAATGCGCCTGCGTCGGCCTCTCGGCCCGGCAGCCATTCCTGCACGAGGCCGTCGGCGTAGAAAACGATGTTGGGCGTGTTGCGGCCGAAGGCACCGAGCCGCGCGTGCCCGCCGGCATGCCGATGGGCTTCGCGCACGAGGGTCGGGAGCGCATTCGCCCGGGCCATCCATCCCGCTGCCGGTCCGACGGCGAGCGCCGTGAACGCAAGGCCTGTTGCGGCGAAGATGAACAGCGGCTCGAGGCGGCTGCGGCGGGCCGTCATGAAGCACGCGATCGCCCCCATCACCGGCACGAGCCCGACGATGGCTGCCGGTGCACCGCCCGTGAGGCCGAACGAGGCGGCCGCGATCACCGTGGCCGACGTGGCGAGTCCACCGAACGCCAGCCAGCCCAGGCCGGAGGCGAGCCAGCCCGGATGCGGCCAGCGGGCGCGGCTGGCCGCATCGGCGGCGAGGGCCGCCACGAGCAGGGCCGCCGCCGGATACGCCGGCATGATGTAGTTGGGCAGTTTCGTGGCGGCCGCGGAAAACGCGCCCACCCACACGGCCAGCCACAGAAGCGCGAGCGCCAGCGCCGACGCTTCAGGCTGCGGAGAGGCCCGCTTCCAGAGCCGCCAGCCGGCCAGCACCACGGCCAGCGGCAGGAAGCACGACCACGGAAAGAACCCGACGAGCATGCCGAGCGGGTGATAGAGCACCCCGCCGCCATGCTTCTCCATCGGCGCGGCGAAGCGACCGACGTTGTGAATGAAGAAAAATCCGGCTGGCCACGCGCCGGCCGTCCGCATACCGACAGCCACGTACCAGGGCGCCGCGACGGCGAGCATCGTGAGCGTGACCGTGGCGAGCCGTGTGGCCCGCAGCGTATCGAGCACCGCGCCGCAGGCCTGGCGGGCGAGGCCGCCGAGGTTCTGGTGTTCGCAGTGTTTCAGCCGGCGCTGGAGTTCGACTCCCCAGACCCACGGCAGCACCACGGCGAGGGGGCCTACGAACCCGATCGGCCCCTTGCAGAGCACGGCCACGCCCATGAGGCCGCCGACGAGGGCGCCGCGGGCGAGCGTGAGGCGGCCTGGGGCCGGCACGCCCTGGGCTGGCAGGAAGGCCTCAGCGACGAGCACCGTCGCCCACGTGGTGAGTGCGGTGAGGATCGCATCGGGTGTGGCGGCGTGCGCTTCGATCGCCACCAGCAGACAGCCCACGTACGCCAGCGCCGCGAGCACGCCGGCCAGAGGACTGAACCAGCGTGTGCCCGCCCGCAGGAGGGCGAGCGCCGCGAGCACCGTGGCCACGGCGGAGGGCAGCCGCGCGGCCATCTCCGTGGTGCCGAAGAGGGCGAAACAGGCGGCCATGCACCAGTGCATGAGCACCGGCTTGTCGACCGCGAGCGTGCCGTTGTATGTCGGCACGATCCAGTCGCCGGTCTCGAGCATCGTGCGGGCGATGGCCGCGAAGCGGGGCTCGTCTTCGTCCCAGAAGGGGGTCGGCCAGAAGCCGACGGCCATGCTCACGATCGAGGCGCCGAGCACGACGGCAAGCGATTGACGGGGCTGCATGGAAAACGGTTCCGTGGTGGTGGCGTGGGGCATGAAATGCATGATCAACGGGTGAGTGCCAACGATGCGTCGGGCCGTGGCGGTGGACCGAGCACCACGTAGTGCCGGTCGCCGAGCGTGGGAATTCTCGCGAGCACCTTGCAATCGGCGGGCAGGTCTGCCTGCACGAGATGTTCGTGCCGGCTGTCGACCACCAGCCGCGCCTGCGGATGGCTGGCGAGATGGCGGGCCGCGTCGGTCGGGGTGTCGATTTTTGCGACGTCTGTGTCGGCGTAGAAGACGAGGCTCGGCGGCACGTTCCAGAAGCAGGCCCACGGTCCGCTGCCGTGCGCGGCGAGTTGCGTCACGTGCTCGCGCATGCCGGTCCCACGGCTGATGCGGTGCGTCGCCACGCCCGCCAGGAGCGTCACCACGAGGCACGCCGACACCGCGAGCGCCGCGAGCGCCCGCGCGGGAGTGCCGGCGGCATCGGCTTTCCAGGCGACGAGCGCACCGACGAGCGGCACGACCCCGATGAAGCCGAGCCATTCGTTGCCGGGCGCGAAGAGCCGCGCAGCCACGGGCAGGCCGACGGCAATCGCCAGCCCGCCGAAGCCGAGCGACGCCCAGGCGATCTGCATCACGACCGCCTGAGCCCGGGCCGGATTGCGGCCGGGAAGCGCGAACGAGACGGCGCCCCGCGACCAATCGACGAGAAACAGGGCCGTCGCGAGGGCGAGCGCGGGATAGGCCGGCCAGATGTAGCCGGGGAGTTTCGTGCCCGCACACGAAAGCGCGCCGATCCAGACGGCCGCCCACGCGGTGAGCAGCGCGACGCCGGGCCGGCTCGGGTGTGCCGAGCGCGAGCGGAGGATCACGACGGCATGGGCGATCATCGCCACCAGCACCGCCGACCAGGGAAAGAGGCCGATGGCGACCACGCCCGGATAGTAGAAGAGCGATCCGGCGTGCCCTTCCATCGGCGCGGTGAATCGGCCCACGTTGTGCACGAGGAAAAACCCGCGCAGCCACTCTCCCTCGGTGCGATAGGCCACCCAGGCATACCACGGCAGCGCCACGACGAGCGCCGTGCCGAGTACGATCGGCAGGCGTAGGCCGCCGTAGGCCGCGGCCCATGTGGGCATGATCCGGACTTTGGCCTGCCAGGCGGCGAACAGCATGAACGATGTCAGGGGCAGGACGAGGCCGATCGGGCCCTTCGCGAGAGCCGCCAGCCCACAGGCGGCCCCGACGCCGATCGCAGCAACCCGGCCGAGCCCCTGCGTCCCCCCGGCGGTGCCGCGCACGAACAGCCAGAGGGTGAGCGTCGTGCAAAATACGAGCGGTGCATCGGGGGTGGCGGCGCGGCCACCGACCGCGGTCCACACGCATGTCGCCAGCGCCAGGCCACCGAGAAAGCCGGCCTGCGGCCCGAGCAGCCGGCAGCCGATCTGCCAGGTCAGGAGACAGGTGCCGATCGTGAGCAGGGCCGAGCCGATGCGGGCGCCGGTTTCATTGCGGCCGCAGAGGGTGAAGCCGGCGATCTGCACCCAATTCGTGAGCACAGGTTTCTCCACGCGGAGGCGGCCGTTGAACGTCGGCACGAGCCAGTCGCCCGAGTCGAGCATCGCCAGCGAGCAGGCGGCATTCTTCGGCTCGTCGTCATCCCAGAGGGCGGGACGGCCGAGATTGAGGAGGAGCACGCAGGCCGCTGCCGCGACGATCAGCGGGGCATGCAGACGGGTTTGCATCACGCTCGTGCGCCTCGTGCGGCCGGCTCAGACTCAGGCCCGATCGGCCGCGGCAGGGCGGCCTCGAATCGGGGCGGGAGACTAGGGGGCTGCCCGGCGGCGGTCAAGGCGTTCCCATCGTGCGGAAGTCGTTGTTTCCCACGGGGTTCAGGCCGGTTGACCGGTGCCGGAGGACGGGTATGTTCAGACGGTCCACGCAGCCCGAAATCAGGGACGAACCGACTCAGGGAACGACCGGGAGAGTGCCCCTTGGCAGATGATGAAAAATTGGACGGCGAGGGAACGCCGGGGGACGGCGCAGCCGGGGGGGACGGGACGCTCCGTGACATTTCGGGCGGGCGGCTGATCGAGCTGCCCATCGAGCAGGAGCTCAAAGACAGCTACCTGACGTACGCCATGAGCGTGATCGTCAGCCGGGCCCTGCCCGACGTCCGCGACGGGCTCAAGCCGTCGCAGCGGCGGATCCTGGTCGCCATGAACGACCTCAATCTGTCGCCCGGCGCCTCCCGCGTGAAGTGCGCGAAGATCTCCGGCGACACCAGCGGCAACTACCACCCGCACGGCGAGAGCGTGATCTATCCCACACTCGTGCGCATGGCCCAGGAATGGAACATGCGGCACGTGCTCGTCGACAAGCAGGGCAACTTCGGCTCGATCGCCGGCCTGCCCGCGGCCGCCATGCGATACACCGAGGCCCGGCTCTCGCCGATCGCCGCGCTCATGCTCGACGATCTCGAGCTCGACACGGTCGACTTCGTGCCGACGTACGACGAGCGGAACACCGAGCCTGTCGTGCTGCCGAGCCGGTTTCCCAACCTCGTGGTCAACGGGGCCGGTGGCATCGCCGTGGGCATGGCCACGAGCATCCCGCCGCACAACCTCGGCGAGGTGTGCCGGGCGCTCGTGAAGCTGATCGACAATCCGGCCACGACGATGGCCGAGATCCTGGAAATCGTGCCCGGCCCCGACTTCCCGACCGGCGGCATCGTGATGGGCCGCGAGGCCCTCGTGCGCGGCTATCTGACAGGCCGGAGCACGATCACGCTGCGGGCCCGGGCGCATGTCGAGGAGTTCGGCAAGAACCGCAGCCGGATCGTGGTCACGGAGATTCCGTATCAGCAGACCCGCGATGCGATCGAGGAGAAGATCGCCGAACTCGTCAATGAAGACCGCATCAAGGGCATCTCGGCGATCCGCAACGAGAGCGACCTCAAGGAGCCGGTGCGGCTGATCCTCGAGCTCAAGCGCGATGCCGACCCCGACGTCGTGCTCAATCAGCTCTATCAGTTCTCGCCGCTCCAGACGTCGTTCTCGCTCATCTTCCTGGCGCTCGTCGACGGCAAGCCGCGGATTCTGTCGTTCAAGAGCATGCTCGACGAATTCCTGCGGCACCGCACCACGGTGATCCGCCGTCGCACGCAGCATCTGCTCGCGAAGGCCCGCAGCCGCAAGCACACGCTCGAGGGGCTGCTTGTCGCGCTCGCCAACATCGACGAGGTGATCCGGATCATCCGCAGCTCGAAGTCGCAGGCCGAGGCCAAGGAGCGGCTGTGCCAGATCCAGACGCCCGCGGCGCTGCTCGAGCGGGCGCTCGGCGCCGAAGGCTTCGCGATCCTCACGGAGGAGCGCGGGGCGGCCGAGACATACGGCCTCTCGCCGGTGCAGGCCGATGCGATCCTCCGGCTCACGCTCGGGCAGCTCGTGAACCTCGAGCAGGAGAAGCTCACGGGGGAGCACCGCGAATTGCTCGCGAAGATCGGGGAGTTTCGGCGGATTCTCTCCAGTGAGGCCAACATCAAGGCGCTCATTCGCGCGGAGCTCGTCGAGGTCGAGGGCAAGCATGCCGACGACCGGCGCACGGAGATCAGCGGCGAGGTGGGCGACATCCGCGACATGGCCGAGCTGATCACCGAGGCCACGATGGTGGTCACGATCAGCCGGGCTGGTTACGTCAAACGCACGCCGGCCGACACCTACCGTGCCCAGCGGCGTGGCGGCAAGGGCCTCAAGGGTGCCACGGCCGACGAAGAAGATCCGATCGAGCACCTCTTCGTGGCCAGCACCCACGACTGGCTGCTCGTGTTCACCACGCTCGGGAAAGTGTTTTCGATGCGGGTGTTCGAGCTGCCCGAGCTGGCTCGCGATGCCAAGGGGCGGGCGCTCGTGAATCTGCTCGAATTCGAGCCCGGCGAGAAAGTGGCCGACTGCCGCGCCGTGGGCGGCTTCGAAGATCCGAACCAGTTTTTGATGCTCGCGACGCGGAGCGGCATGGTGAAGAAGACGGCCCTCGAGCAGTATCGCCGCCGCCGCACGAAGGGGCTGATTGCCGTCAAGCTCCGCGAGGGCGACGAGCTCGTCGATGCCGTCGTCACGAAGCCGGGTGACGAGCTCGTGCTCGCCACGGCGAAGGGGATGGCGATCCGCTTTCCCGAGTCCGACGTGCGGCCGATGGGCCGTGACACGAGCGGCGTGCGGGGCATCAAGCTCGGCTCCGGCGACCGGCTGGTGGGGATGGTGGTCGCCGACGCCGATGCGACCCTCCTCACGGTCTGCGAACAGGGCTACGGCAAGCGCACGCCGTTCGGTGCCGGCACGCCCCTGACCGGCCCGGCGCCGGGCGAAGAAGGCGAAGCCCCGGAAGCCGAGCCAGCGGAGCCCGCAGAAGCCGGCGAGGAGGCCGACGGCGAGGGCTCGAGCGGCATGCGGTATCGCACGCAGCACCGCGGCGGCAAGGGTATCCGCGACATCAAGACCACCGCCCGCAACGGGCAGGTGGTGTCGATCGTGGCGGTGCGGGCCGAAGATCAGGTGCTGATGATGACCGCCCGTGGCAAGATCCAGCGGGTGAACGTGCGCGAGATCAACGCCATTGGCCGCAACACGCAGGGCGTGCGGATCATGCGGCTCGACGAGAGCGACGCGCTGGCGGCCGTCGTGCCGGTGCCGCCGAGCGAGCAGGAAGAAGCCGACGAGGCTCCTCCCGCCGAGTAGCGACTCACGTTCGACGATCTCTCACCAAGGACTGCGTATCATGCGAATCGGAGTCGTCGGCACAGGCTACGTGGGCCTCGTGACGGGCACCTGCTTTGCCGACAGCGGCAACCCGGTGACCTGCCTCGACATCAATGCCGACAAGATCGCCACGCTCAATCAGGGTGGGGTCCCAATCTATGAGCCTGGGCTCGAAGAACTGGTGAAGCGGAACGTGGCCGCCGGCCGGCTGAAATTCACGACGGACACGGCCGCGGCTATTCATGCCGCGGAAGTGGTCTTTCTGGCGGTCGGCACGCCGCCGGCGGCCGATGGGTCGGCCGATCTCTCCGCGCTCTGGAAGGTGGTCGACGCGATCGCGCCGCACCTGCACGAGCGGGCCGTCGTCGTGACGAAGAGCACCGTGCCGGTCGGCACATGCGCCGGAATCGAGAGGCGGCTCAAGGAGCGGACGGGCCGCGATTGCCGCGTGGCGAGCAACCCCGAGTTTCTCAAGGAAGGCGCCGCGATCGAAGACTTCCAGAAGCCCGACCGCGTGGTCGTCGGCGTGCGGTCGCCCGATGTCGGTGAGAAACTGCGCGCCCTGTATCTGCCGTTTCTGCGCACGGAAAATCCGTTCCTCGTCATGTCGCCGGAGAGCTCGGAGATGACGAAGTACGTGGCCAACGCGCTGTTGGCGACGAAGATCTCGTTCATCAACGAGGTGGCGAATCTCTGCGAGCGCATGGAGGCCGACATCGACGACGTCCGCCGCGGCATCGGCCACGACAGCCGGATCGGCTTCGCCTTCCTGTTTCCCGGTGTGGGCTACGGCGGCAGCTGCTTTCCCAAGGACGTGCAGGCGCTCGCCGCCATGGCTCGCGACAAGGGAGTGAGCCCACGGATTCTCGCCGCCGTACACGACACGAACCTTGCCCAGAAAAAAGTGCTCGGTGAAAAGATCGTGGCGCACTTCGGCGGCAACCTGCAGGGTCGGAAGGTCGCCGTGTGGGGCCTCGCCTTCAAGCCGCGCACCGACGATGTGCGTGATGCCCCGGCGATCGACCTGATCGAGCGGCTACTCGCGGGCGGGGCGACCGTGCGGGTGTTCGACCCCGAAGCGATGGACAACGTGCGGGCCATGTATGGCGAGCGGCTCGAGTACGCCGCCACCGTGATGGACACGCTCGACGGGGCCGAGTGCCTCGCGATCGTGACGGAGTGGGGCGATTTCCGGCGGCCCGATTTCGACGAGGTCGCCCGCCGGCTCAAGGCCAAGGTGATCTTCGACGGCCGCAACCTCTATTCGCCCCCAGAGATGCGGGCCCGTGGGTTCACCTATCACTCGATCGGCAAGGTGCCGGTCGGGCAGGGGTGATGGCGTCACGCCCCTGCGCGTTTTCCGTCACGGTCCGGAAGAGGGCGCTTCAGCCGTGCTCTGCAACCGCGGTTTGACACGCGTTTTTTCGCGGAAGTAGATTTCGCACACGCTTGCGAAGCCGATGGGCCGGCTTTTGCGTTCCCCGCACACCTCCCTTGGAGTTCTCCGACCGTGAATCGTTTCCTCGCTGCCGGTGCCGCTGTGTGTTTCGTTCTCCTGGCTGCCGCCACGGCCTCGGCTTCCGAGGCTGCCGATGCCGCGTCGCAGGCCTGGTTCTTCGGCCCCTACGGTTTCTGGTGGCTCGTCGGCACGGGCGGCTCCGTGCTCGCGCTCTTCCAGGCCTGGCAGTTCTTCAAGTGGATGGAGGCCCAACCCGCCGGCTCGCAGAAGATGATCGACATCGCCGGCTACGTGCGGACCGGTGCCGACGCCTACCTCAAGCAGCAATACAAGGTGGTGGCGGGCTTCTTCCTCGTGATCTTCCTCTTGCTTCTGATCCTCGCCTTCGTGCTCAAGGTGCAGAGTGCGTGGGTGCCGTTCGCCTTCATCTCGGGCGGCCTGTTCTCCGGCCTCGCCGGCTGGTTCGGCATGAAGACGGCCACGCTCGCCAGCAGCCGCACTGCCGCCGGCGCCGAGCGGTCGCTCAATGACGGCCTGCAGGTTGCCTTCCGCTCGGGCGCCGTGATGGGGCTCACGGTCGTCGGCCTCGGCCTCCTCGACATCATGCTCTGGTTCGCGATCCTCTACTGGCTCGTGCCGATGTTCGGCTTCACGCCGCTCTCGCTCGAGGAGATCACCGTGACGATGCTCTGCTTCGGCATGGGCGCGAGCTCGCAGGCCCTCTTCGCCCGAGTGGGCGGCGGCATCTTCACGAAAGCCGCCGACGTCGGCGCCGACCTCGTCGGCAAGGTGGAGCACGGCATCCCCGAGGACGACGCCCGCAATCCCGCCACGATCGCCGACAACGTGGGCGACAACGTGGGCGACGTCGCCGGCATGGGCGCCGACCTCTACGAGAGCTACTGCGGCTCGATCCTCGCCACCGCGGCCCTCGGCGTGGCGGCCTTCCCGGGTGATTATCGCATGCAGATGGCCGCCCTGTTCCTGCCGATGGCGATTGCGTCGGTGGGCACGCTGCTCTCGATCTGGGGCATCTGGCAGGTGCGCACGAAGGAGGATTCGTCGCAGAAGGCGCTCCTTGCCGCCCTCGCCAAGGGAATCAATCTTTCGACGATCGCGATCATCGGCGCGACGTTCGTGATCACCTTCTTGATGATGGGCTGGAGCCATCTCGGCGTCGCGATCTCCGTGATCGTGGGCCTCGTGGCCGGCTGGCTGATCGGCAAGTGGACGGAGTACTCCACGAGCAACGAATTCGCCCCCACGAAGGAACTGGCCGACCAGGCCCTCACCGGCCCGGCCACGATCATCATCGGCGGCATCGCCGAGGGCATGCTCTCGACCTGGGCTCCCGTGCTGATCACCGGCGCGGCCACGCTGCTCGCATTCGGCTTCGCCAACGGCTTCGACTTCGACAACCCCAACGCCTTCGCGCTCGGCCTCTACGGCGTGGGCATCGCTGCGGTGGGCATGCTTTCGACGCTCGGCATCACGCTGGCCACCGACGCCTACGGGCCGATCGCCGACAACGCCGGCGGCAACGCTCAGATGGCCGGCCTCGCCGAGGTGGTGCGTGAGCGAACCGACGCCCTCGACGCCCTCGGCAACACGACCGCCGCCACCGGCAAGGGCTTCGCGATCGGCTCGGCGGCGCTGACGGCGCTCGCCCTGCTCGCGGCGTACATCGAGGAGGTGCGGATCGGGTTCGATCGCTGGGGCCAGGCCGTGGCCGAGAACATCGAAGGCACGCCCGACCAATACCTCACGGTCGGCGGCAAGCGGACGCAGCTCACCGCGGGCCAGTGGGTGAAACTCGCTGACGGCATCGCCGTCCAGCTTGGCACCGAGCCAGCCAAGAACACCACCTGGATGGTGCTCGACGACAAGGCGATTCCGGACTTCGACACGCTCAGATCCAAGACGCTCGTGGAAAATGCCCCGTCCGCGGCGGCTCTCGACGAGCTCGAGAAGGCCAACCGCATCGTGGCGGTGAAGAAGGCCCGGATGGCCGACTACATGCGTCACTACGACGTCACGCTCATGAATCCAAAGGCACTCGTGGGCCTCTTTATCGGGGCGATGAGCACGTTCGTATTCTGTGCGCTCACGATGAAGGCCGTGGGGCGGGCCGCCAAGGGCATGGTGGAGGAGGTCCGCCGCCAGTTCCGCGAGAAGCCGGGCATCATGCAGGGCACCGAGATGCCCGACTACGCTGCCCCGGTGGCCATCAGCACGAAGGCCGCCCAGAGGGAAATGGTGCTGCCGTCGCTGCTCGCCCTCGTGTTGCCGATCGTCACGGGCCTCTTGCTCGGCGTGGGCGGCGTGATGGGACTGCTCGTGGGCGGCCTCACGACCGGCTTCTGCGTGGCCGTGTTCATGGCCAACGCGGGCGGAGCCTGGGACAACGCCAAGAAGTACATCGAGAGCGGCGTGCACGGCGGCAAGGGCACCGATGCCCACAAGGCCGCGGTCGTGGGCGACACGGTGGGCGATCCCTTCAAAGACACGAGCGGTCCGAGCCTCAACATCCTCGTGAAGCTCATGAGCATGGTGAGCGTGGTGGTCGCCGGCCTCATCGTCCGCTACTCGCTCGAGGCGCTGGGGATCTTTTAGCCTACCGGCTAACGCCGATTTATCGTGGCGAAGCAGCCGGGATGCGCTCGAACGTAAAGTCAGTGGGATCGCCCTGCTTGCTGGCATGCTCGATGGTGATCGATACCACACGGCCGTCGGCATCCAGATCCACGTAGAGATCTGGGGTCAATTCCTTCGTTTCGCAGGCCGGAGTCGAGCCGATTTCGACGAGCGCCGTGTCGGTGTCTTCAAAATACCTGACCTTCATCGCTCGGCTCCTGGAAGTTGCGGTCAAAAAACGCGTTGTGAATCGTCACGCCATCCGCCAAGAGGATGACCCGTAATGCGCGACCGGCAGCTTCGGGGATTCGCTTCCAACGACGTACGCGGCCATCGGATTGAATTTCCTCCCGTTCGGGATCGCTGATAGCGCGGTCGATCCACGCATCTTCAATGATAACCCTGTCTGGACGCCGGCGGACATGGCGGAAATACGCGGTGGTCGGGTGATCGAGCATCGTTCGGCATCGTCCTTGCCAGAGGGTGTTCAAATATACAGCACCTTGGCAAATGTCGTCGAGGGTGATGGCCGGTCTTCAGCAACGACCCCGGTGAGCGTGGTGGTCGCCGGCCTGTCGTCCGCTCCTCGCTCGAAACGCTGGGGATCTTCTGAGTCGGCGTCAGCGTCGCGGGGGAAACACCGCGCGAATCGCATCCAGATAACCCTTGCCGTGGGTGGTGTCCGGTTCGACGTAACCCCCCTCGCCCCACTCGTTCCAGGCGTTGATCGTTACGATCCGATGCCCTGGCGGATTGGCGGTGGCCAGAGTCTTTGCCCGCTCGAGCGCCTGCCGGAAGGCAGCGGGGGGAGGAATCCCAGCCCATCGACACGTTGGGATGGCTGGTCCGCCAATGGCACTACACAAACTTGCAGTTTATGCAACTTTGTGTATAGTCACGTGCATGCAGCCTCTCAAGCAACTCGCCCAACTGCTCCGGGGGTTGGCGGATGGCGAGCACTGCGTTTTTGCCGCCTCGGATTTGGCCGCGGCTGTCCCGAACTGCGGGCACGTGGCGGGGCTTTTGTCACGAGCCACGAAGGCTGGCTTGCTCAAGCGGGTCTGCCGAGGAATCTACCTCTATCCGGTGCCCGATTATCCGGCGGGCCACCTGCTCTTTCATGCCGCGGCGCGGCTCCGGGCGGGGGAGTTCAACTACATCAGCCTGGAGACCGTCCTCAGCGATGCCGGCGTCATCTCGCAGGTGCCGATGAACTGGATCAGCATCATGACCTCGGGTCGCAGCCATGTGGTCGACTGCGGGGACTACGGCCACATCGAGTTTGTGCACACGGCCCAACGCCCTGACGACGTGAGCGGCGAACTGACCTACGATCCCGACCGCCGCCTCTGGCGGGCCTCCGTTCGGCAAGCCCTCCGCGACATGAAAGCAACCCGCCGCAGCCTGGAACTTGTCGACGAGGAGGCGGCCCGTGAGTTTGTTTGACCAACTCGTCGATCAAGCACTGCAAACCCGGGCAGACCTCTCCCCACTACGATCCGTGGTCGAAAAGGAACTGCTCCATCACGACATCCTGCGAGAAATGGCCGCGGCCGGACTGCTCGCCGGGCTCACCTTCATCGGCGGGACCTGCCTGCGGGCCTGCTACGGTTCCTCCCGGCTGAGCGAAGACCTCGACTTCACCGGCGGCAACGAGTTCCGACGCGGCGACCTGGCCGAACTTGGAAACGTGCTGACGCACCGATTGAAAAGCCGCTATGGCCTGCCTGTCAGGGTCAGCGAACCGGTGAAGACCGGAGGCAACGTCTCCACCTGGAAACTCGTCATCGAGACGCGGCCGGGCCAGCGGCATCTGCCGGCCCAGCGGATCAACCTCGACATCTGTGGGATTCCCAGCCATGACCCGCGACCGATGATGCTGCGAAACCTGTATGGCATCGACCTTGGCACTTCGGGACTGATTCTTCAGGCGCAGAGCCGCCAGGAAATCCTCGCCGACAAGGTCATCGCGGTCGCGTTCCGCGAAAACCGCATCAAGAATCGCGACCTCTGGGACATCGGCTGGCTGACCCAGCAGAGCGTCGAGCTTCCGGCCCACCTCATTCCCGTGAAAATCCGCGACCATGATCGCGAAGCTGCGGCGTTCGTCACCTCGCTCGAGGCCCGGCTCGCGGCTCTCCGCACGCAGTCCGACGTGCGGCTGGAGTTCATCAAGGAGATGCGTCGGTTCCTCCCCGTCGCCGCTGTGCGTGAGACCATCGAGAAGGCATCGTATTGGGGGTATCTGACCGAGATCGTGGCCGAGCTCTGCCGGAAGGCAGTGGCTGCTGCGAGTGACAACCAGCCGGCTTCGTAGCTATCTCAGCCGCCGCCGCTACCGCATCTTCTTGAACCGCTCCACGGCGGCATGGCGGGAGTTGACGTGGAGCTTTTTGTAGATGCGGCGGATGTACGTCCGCACCGTGTTCAGGCTGATATCGAGCTTCTTCGCGACTTGCTTGTACATGGCGCCCGCGGCCAGCAGTTCCAGCACCTCCCGCTCGCGTGGCCCGAGCTGCTCGGGGGGCGGCAGCGACGTCTGGGGCTCGAACGACCGCACGATCCGCCGGGCGACGACGTTCGACATTGGCGTGCCCCCCTCGAGCACATCGTGGCACGCGGCGAGCAGCTGTTCCGTGCGGACGGGCTTGATCAGGTAGCCGTGCGCTCCGGCCGAGAGAGCGTCGAAGATAACGTCGCCGTCCTCGTAGATCGTGAGCATCACGAACTCCGTCTCGGGCAGCAGCGGTGCGAGCGCCCGCACGGCGTCCACGCCCGTGCCGTCGGGAAGTTTCACGTCCACGAGCACGACGTCGGGCCGCAGTCGTGGGATCGCGTCGGTCGCCTCCGCCACCGTGGAGAATCCGCCCACGCAAAGGCAGCCCTCGTCGGTGGCGAGCATGCGACGCAAGCTTCTGAGCGTGCCCGCGTCGTCTTCCACGAGGGCGACGCGGATCGTCGTCCGTTCGCTGGCAGTCGTCATCATCCGTTTCTCCAACCGCCATCATAGCCGTCGCCGGCCTCCGGGCGGAACGGCTGGGGCGGCGACCGGCACGTGCACCTGCACGCGTGTGCCGCGGCCGGGGCCGGAGTCAATCGTGAGACTGCCGCCGAGCTCGTCTACTCGGGCCTGCATGTTCGCCAGGCCGTCGTGGCCTTCGGCCACGGCCGCCGCAGGCGTGAAGCCGACGCCGTCGTCGGTGATCGTGACTTCGAGCGCCCCCGAGCGGTGGCGGAGCGACACGTCGAGCGTCGTCGCACGGGCGTGCTTGAAAACGTTGGCCACCGCTTCCCGCACGAGCATGCAGAGGTGGTGCTGGACCGTGGAGGGCAGCACGACGTTGGGCACATCGTCGTCGACGTGGATCGACAGTTCGAGGTCGCCGCTGCGGGCGAGCCGCTCGACCTCGTGCGCGAGGAAGGTGAACAGGCGGGGGACCGTGTCGTTGGCGGGATTGACGGCCCACACGATCTCGTCCACGGCCCGCGTCAGCCGCTGGGCGCTGCGAAACATCTCGTCGAGCGCCTCGTCGAGTTGCGGGCGGGTGGGTACGCCGGCCGAAGCCTCGCCGCCGGCGCCGCGGCGCATGACGTCGCTGAGCATCGCCATCTGTGCGAGTCCCGCACCGAGGCTGTCGTGGAGGTCGCGGGCGATCCGGGCCCGGTCGCGATGCCGCTCCTGCTCGCGTTCGAGCTGCGCGATTCGCCGCTGCGCGAGCATTCGGGTTACCGCCGTGCCGCCGGCGGCTGCCAGGGCGGTCAGGCCGACGGCCGCCGTCGTGAGGAACCAGGCGGTCTTCCAGAACGGTGTGGGGATCGTGATCTCCACCGTGCCGCTGGGAGCATCTTCGATAGCGTCGCCCCGGAGATGCCGCACCTCGAAGCGGCGCCGCCCGGGCGGGATCGAGGCGTAGGCTCGCGTCGTCTCGCCCGAGAGCGCAGACCAGGCGGCATCCACGCCGACGAGTCTGGTCTGATAGAGCGGTGGATCGAACTCGTGCGTCGTCACGTCGGCCCAGTGGAAATGTGACTGCCCGTCGACGAGCCCATGCACGACCGTGATCGCCGATGTGGAGGCCGTGTCGGGCACCAAGCGTCGCGCCGGATCGACTGTCACGATGCCGGCAGAAGTCGTGGCCAGCAACCCGCGGCCCGGCACATGGACCAAACCGCCGAGCAGTTCCGTGTCGCCGAGTCCGTCGAGGGAGCCGAGCACGATGCCACGGACGACACTGCGGCGACCGGCCGCGAGGTCGGCAAGGTCGGCGATGCGGAGTCCCTGCAGGTGGCTGTCGCCAAACGCCAGCCACAGCCGGCCGGCATCGTCGGCCGCCACCTGCACGATCGCCTGCTCCGCGAGCCCATGGCGCGTGTCGAAGAGCGACATCTGCCCGGTCGAGTCGCGGCGCAGCAGGCCTTTGTCTCCGGCCACCCAGAGCGTGCCGTCGGGGGTGCGAAGGAAGTGCACCGAACGTTTTCCCGGCATGAGCGCTGCAGGCACTTCCTGAGAAATGGTGTGGTCCGGTGCCAATCGTTCGATCCCGCGGCCCTGGACCGCCACCAGGAGACTTCCATCGGGCTCCGCGTGCAAGCCAAGCACAGGCAGCGGCGTGGGCTTGATGAACGCATCGATGAAGTCGAAGCAATCGGTCTGCGGGTTGTATCGGGCCAGGCCGTTGGCGGTGCCTGCCCAGATCGAGCCGGCCGCATCACACGCCATCGCGGCGACGTTTCGTACCTCGATCACGACGTCGCTGTTCTGGACGACCATACGTGAGGAGCCACTGCGGATGACGTGGATGAAGGAATCACGGGTGCCGACGAACAGGGTGCCGTCGGCCGTCTCTGCGATCGCCGTCGGCGCGACCCCTGGGGGAAGTTCCGCGATCACGTCGTGCCGCCACGAGCCGCCCGCCTCGTCCGCCGTTCCCGGCGCGAGCCCCACGACCGCTTCGGGGATGCCGGCCACGAGCGATCCGTCGCGTCGGACGGACACGACCCCACAGGGCGGCAGCGCCGCCGCCTCGAGCGACGTCCTGCTGATCGACAAAAGTCCTGCCGTGCAGGCAGCCCAGAGGGCTCCCTGGCGGTCGGTCGTCAGGCTTTCGGTCGTGAGGGAGAAGCCCGGCAAGCCCTCGAGGATCGTCTGCCAGTCGCCGCCGTGAAGCGCATGCACCGCGCCGTGGGTCCACAGCCAGACCGTCCCGTCGGAACCCTCGCAGATATGTGCTTCGCGGGCCGCGGTGCTGGGCTTCGTGGCCATCGGGTATTCGTGCCACGCCTCGTCGCGGAAGACGGCCGCGCCCTCGACGGTGCGCGACGGGAGATCGACGAGCCCCGCCCAGATGCCAGATTTTCCGGCCGTCAGATTGGTGATCCGCTCGGCGACCGGTTTGTCGTCGGCGCGAGCCACGCCGCCGTGGATCCGCCGGGCACGGCCGTATCCCCACAGCCACAGGTCGGAGGAGCGTCGATCGAGTAATGCTGCGTAATAGGCGAACGGAGGCTCCAGGCCGGGCAACGCGCGGGGTACGAACCCCGTGCCGTCGAAATCAACGAGCGTGTTCATGCCGTAGAACAGCGGAACGCCTGACGGAAAGAACGCAACGCCCCAGAAGTCGCGGCCGGCATGAGAATAGACGGCCCAGTCCGCCAGCGTGGAGTGGTCGACCGCGGCCATCGGCCGGGCCACCGCCGCGCCCTTCAGTCCGACGAGCCACAGGCGACCGTCCGGTGCGATGCCCAAGGCGCGGAAGTCGCTGATCCTCCTATGGAGTTCGGCTGTGACCGGCTCCGAGAGGGTTTCGAAGCGCCGCCCGTCAAACCGCATGAGATGCGAGCGGCTGGCACACCACACAGCGTCGTCGGCAGCCACGGCCACGCCCACGAGCGGCATCGAGGCCACGCCATCCTCGACCGTCCACCAGCGGATGGCATAGGCCCCGGAAGGGTCGAGCTTCGCCCCTGCGGCACAGGCCCTCGAGGCCGGCAACGCCGCCGCCAGAAGCACGGCTGCGACCAGGGCCGGAACAGGCCTCCATCCTACGGAATCGAGGCTCCGCGCTCTCACGGCTGGCATCCTGTCGCGTCCTGTCCCTGGCCTTCCTGGAATGATGCCATGCCGCCGCAGCCTCTGCATGCCGCTGGCCCCCCCGCAGGCGTTTTGACCCAAAAAAACAGCATAACCGCATCAAATGCGACATGAACGGGCCCCGGCGGCGACCTAGTCTATTAGATAGATGCTGATGGGTGCTGATTCCATTTCCGGGGGCACTTCCCAATGTTCCAGTTTGCAGACAATTCCAATCCCATGAGCTTTAGGTTCATGAACACTCGCATTTCTTACCTCCTCGTCGTCGCCGCCGCACTGCTCGTCTCCGGCATGCAGACCGCTTCCGCTCAAACGTGGACGTGGGTTGGCAACACCGATGCCAACACCGCCACGAATTCAAACTGGAACCCCGCCGGCCCCCTCAATCATGGTCTGAACGCCATCTTCGGCGCAGCCGGAAGCGGCGGAACAGCGATCAATTGGAATTCGAACTTAAATGTCGGCAGCATCACCTTCACGAGCACCGCCTCCGCCTACACGATGACCAGCGGGGCCGCACTTCAGTTTACCTCAGTTGGAGTGGACTCCATTGCGAACAACAGCTCGAATCTCCAGACGTTCTCTCCCGAAGCTCGGGTGTTTTTCAACGGGTCCAAGGGCTTCAATGCAAATACCGGCAACCTCAGCCTCGGCGCCGTGACCTTTCGATCGGATGCTATGACCTCCGGACAAACAAACACCTTGACCCTCACGGGTGCCGCCAGCGGCACCATCGGCGGCACGATCAGCCAATCAGGGAACTTTACGGGCGTCAGCAGTGCGATTACCAAGACCGGCTCTGGCACGTGGACGCTCAACGGCAACAATACCGGTTACAACGGCACCACCACAGTCAGCCAGGGCACGCTGGTCCTCGGGCATACCAATGCTCTCGGCGCGAGCACGGTGACCGTCAACGGCGGCGTGCTCGATCTCGCCGGCCGAACCGTCACGCTCACCAGCCTCGGCGGCAGCGGCGGCACCATCGCGTTGGGCAATGGCGGGGCGCTCACCGCAAACATCATCAATGCCGCGGTCACGACATACAGCGGCGCCATCACGGGCACCGGCAGCTTCACGAAGGACGGCAACGGCGGCTTCATTCTCGCCAGCAGCAACAACACCTACGTGGGCGACACGATCATCAGCAACAACTGGATCCGGAATGATGCCGTCAATGCCTTCGCCACCAACGGCGTCCTGCGGTTCGCTGCGAGCGCCACGCAACTGGCGCTCTATATGCGAGCCAATCAGACTTTCGCGGGCCTAGACGACAGTGCGGGAGCCGCGAATGTCAATCCGAGGCTCGTGGACACACAAGGCAGTATCAACAGCACGCTCACGCTGAACGTCGCGACGGGCACGTCGTACGCGTATTCCGGGCATGTCCGCAGCGCCAGCGGCGTCCTCTCGATCACCAAGGACGGTGCGGGCACGCAGGTATTCTCCGGCCGGGCCGCCGACCAGGTGACCTACACCGGCCCCACGACGATCAACGCCGGCGTGCTCGAGTTTTCGGGATCGAGCAGCGTCGCTAACAACTCCGCGATCACGCTCAATGGCGGGAGCGTACGGTTCTCGCCATCGTCGGCTCCCACTCGGACGGCCGCCATCACCGGCACAGGCAACGTGCTCTTTGGTAGCCAGGTCGTCATGGGAGGCACGGCCAACACGTTCCTGGGTAACGCAGTGATCGAGTCCGCCGGTGTCCTGAAGCTCGGCACGAACAGCGCCCTCCCCTCGACCACGAGGCTCGTCTTCAACACGCCCAACTCCACGAATGCCCGGTTCATCCCGGAGGGCTTTTCGCAGACCGTGTCGGGCATCGATTCCTCCGGCGGCAGCGGCATCATGATCGTCGAGGCCGCTTCGGTGAACGTCAGCAACACGCCGAGCACGCTCACGGTCGCCGTGGCGAGCGGCACGTCGTTCATGTATGCCGGCTACCTTCGCAATGCGCCAGGCTCGGCCACCAACTCCGCCCTTTCGATCACCAAGACCGGGTCGGGCTCGCAGGTGTTCTCGGGCGACTCCGGCCTGGTGACCTACACCGGCCCCACGACGATCAACGCCGGCGTGCTTGAGTTCTCCGGAGCGGGCAGCGTCGCCAACAACTCCGCGATCACGCTCGGCGGCGGCACCGCCCGGTTTGCCGGCGGCGGCACGCGGTCGACCGCGATCGGCGGCACGGGTGGAGTCGAGAAGACGGGCGAGAACCTGCTCACGCTCTCCGGCAGCAACACCTACACCGGGCTAACCACAATCTCGGCCGGCACGCTCGCGGTGAATGGATCGATCGCCAGTGCCGTGAACGTGGCGAACGCGGCGATCCTCAGCGGCACCGGCACGATCAGCGGCCTCGTCACCGTGGCGGGGGGCGGCATCCTCGCTCCCGGCAACAGCCCGGGCACGCAGACGATGACGGCGGGGCTCGGGCTGGCCGATTCGTCGATTCTGAATTTCGAACTGATCGCCACCGACACGACCATCGGCGGCGGCATCAACGACCTCATCGTGGTGACTGGCAATTTCCTGCTCGATGGCGTGCTCAACGTGGCAGGCACGGGCGACTTCTCGACGGTGGCCGACAACACGAAGTGGCGGCTCTTCAACTACTCCGGCGGCACGTTCACTGACGGCGTGCTCACGCTCGGCACGATGCCGTCGGTCGGTGCGAGCGGGAAGTACTTTCAGATCGACACGGCGACCACGGGCCAGGTGAACCTCGTGATCGTGCCCGAGCCGGGTGCGCTGGCCCTCGCCGGCCTCGGCATCGCCGCCGCCGCGTGGGGCCTCCGCCGCCGCCGCTCGTAGGACAGGCTTCAGCCTGTCACACCATCGCGGACTGCAGATCGCCAACCTGCAACTATAATGGACGAGTCAACAGGATAGGCATCATGCACCGCCGCGGCTTCACGCTCGTCGAGCTGCTCGTGGTGATCGCCATCATCGGCCTGCTCGTCGGCCTTCTCTTGCCGGCCGTCCAGACGGCTCGGGAGTCGGCGCGGCGGTCGTCGTGCACCAACAATCTCAAGCAGCTGGGCTTGGGCATGCACAGCCACCTCTCGGGCATGCGATTCTTTCCCGCCGGTTATGTCGGAGTGCTGCCCGGCTTCAGCGGCAACGCGTGGGATTCCAACAACCAGTCCACGTGGTCGTGGGGCGCCCAGATTCTCTCCTACATCGAGGAGCCGTTGGGCGACAGGATCTCACCCCGGCGACGCCGGGCTTTCGACCATGTTTCAAACGGAGGCTCGCAGGCCGATCTCCAGACGCCCCTGCGAGGGTTTCGTTGTCCGTCCGACAGCGAATTTCAGAATATCAACCCCAAGATCGGGGTTCAGTTCGGGGTCATCGGGTGGATCGCTCCGACCTCCTCGAGCTACGTGGCCAACAACTCGAGTTACGGGTGGCACTTCAGTGGCGGGAGGCTTCTCGGCGGTCCGGCCGGGTCGTCATCGCAGTGGGCCCCGGCTCCGGAGGCCGACGGAGTCTTCTGGCGTGATTCGAATCAGAAGCCCAACCAGATCGTCGACGGCCTCAGCAAAACGATCATGCTCGGCGAGCGGAAGTGGTCAGCCGGCAATGCTGCCCTTGCCCTGGTTGCGAATAATACAAATGAGCAGCGGTCACCCTGGGCGTGCCTGGGCGGCGGCAACGCGCCGATCAACAGCACTGAGATCGACTATGCAGCAGCCGGCTTTTCGAGCAGCCACGCCGGCCAGCTGTTATTCCTGATGTGCGATGGATCCGTGCGGACTGTTTCCGAAACCATTTCGCATACGCCCCGACGGTTTCTTACCGAAGCGACTCCTCCGCCTTGGCTGCCGGCTTCCGCCTCCTCCTGGCAGGCATTCGAGCGGCTCCTGTCGCGCAATGACGGGCTGGCTGACCCTGTGTACTGACGCCCGCTGCTTTTCATGCCCACGAACGCTCATCCCTTGCGAAGCGCCGCCCTCCGGCTGTCAGCCGTCGCTGCCCTGCTCCTGGCGGGTGGATGCAATTCCCGCACGGCAAAGTATCCGCCGCTCGGCGAAGTCACGGGGAAGGTCGCGAGCAGCGACCAGCCAATGGCGAATATCGTGGTCTTCTTTCAGCCCACCGCCGGCGGCCGGGCATCGACGGGAACGACCGATGCCAGCGGTCGCTACACGCTTCACTACACCGACGCCGCCCGCGGGGCCATCGTCGGCGAGCACGTCGTCTCGCTGTCGGAGAGCTTCATGAACAACACTGATCCCAACGCGTCGCTCCAGTCGCCCCAAGGATTGAAGAAAAAGTTTTCCTTCACGGTGAAGCCCGGCAGGAACACGTTCGACATCGAGATCGCCGGCGACTGAGTGAGCCGCCGCGCTGCTACGGCGTCTTTCGGGGCAGGGTTTTCACGGCGACGTTGAGAATCGTCATCTGCCCACCGGCGACGGCGAAGCTCAAGCCGCCCGTGGAATGGTCGTACGCCCGGCAGGTGAACGCTTCCCTGCCGTTGATGAAGCACTCGAGGATCGCGCCCTGAACGAAGGCCTGCACCGTAATGGGCTTGGAGGCATCGAGCTCGACGCCGCGGCCGAAGCGGTTGCCCGCGCGGCTGATGATCGCTTCCTGCGTCTTCGGACTGATGACCAGCGGATAGCCGGCATTGCCTTCCTTCTGCTGCCGCATGGTGATCGTCAGCACAGCCTTCGGATCGAGTTGGAACGTGCCTTGCATCATGTAGTCGTCGGGGACATTGAAGCGGCATGCGCCGCCATCGTCGCCGCAGCCAAGTTTGCCGTCGGCGTATTTCCAAGTCCCGCTCGTGCTGTCCGGCGCCGGTGTAGAAGCCAGGTCGAGGGTGGTTTCGGTGAAGGCGGCCGTGATCTCCGCAGCGGGACGGGAATAGAGCTGGCCCGCCGGTCCGGGATAGATCTCGCGAGGCAGGCAGAGCGTGCCACCCCACTGCGGCTTGCCGTCGTCGCGGTCGCCCTCCAGGTCGCGAATCCAGCCCCAGGCCACGCGGCGCTTGCCGTCGAACAGCGATTTCGGCACGAACAGATCGCCGCTGTCGTAGAGCTTCATGCCCGGCGGATACGGGCCTTCGGGCGCAGGGGCCGAGGTGTAGCTCGTGTCGGCGGCGATGACGAACCACTGCCCCTGCAGGGGCGCGGCGTGGGCGCAATCGAGCGACACGTTCGCCGGGTAGGTGGCGAGCGGCGGCTGTGGCGTCCAGTTCAGAAGATCATCCGAGGTGTAGAACGCGAGGCAGGGCTCGTGGCCTGCGGCGGTGAGCGCGTGGAAGATCATCCACCACTGCTTCTTGCCCTCATGCCAAAACACGTCCGGGTCGCGGAAGGCCTGGTGGTGATAGCCCATGCCGGGAATCGGCCCGTTGATCGACTTGCTCCAGTAGATCTTGCCGTCGGGATAGAACGTGCGCCTGGGCTGTTTTTCCCAGGTGATCAAATCCTGGCTCGTCGCCAGCATCACCTTCTGGTCGCTCTTCGGGTCTTGGGGATTCTGGCCGGTGTAGAAGAGGTAAAACGTGCCGTCGTGCTCGACGACGCTGCCCGTCCAGCATTGCGCATCCGGGCCAGCGGGATCGGTGCAGGGCGACAGGGCGGGCGGGAGGTCTTTCCAATGAATCAGGTCGGTGCTGACGGTGTGCGCCCATTTTCCTTGGTGGAGATAGAAGACGTGATGCTGGCCCTGCCAATAAAAGGCGATCGCGTCGCCGGCATTGCCCGTCTGCGGGCGGATGTGCAGCGGCGAAATCCGGACGCTCGGCTTGATCGGCGGCTTCGTCAGGCTCGCTTTCCGCACGAGCACGGCGATTTCGTCGTCGCTGAGCGCGCGTGACCAGAGGGCGGCCTCCTCGATCTCGCCACTGAACGGACGGACGGGCTGGCCATCGTTCATTTCTGCGCCGATAAGCAGGGCCACGTCGCTCTGCATCAGACTCCCTCCCTGCCACGGGGCGCTCGCCATCACCTTGTCGTCGCAGATGATTTCGAGCGTCTTGCCGTCGTAGCGGCCGATCAGATCATGCCACGCCGTGGCATTGATCTCTGCCCGAGGAAACGTGAGGCTTCTCAGGCCCGCGCTGCCGTGCAGTTCAAAGCCGATGCGATCGCCGACGGCAAAGAGGTTGAAATTGATGGTGGCGTGCGTGCCCCGCTTGGCGAAGAGCGCCAGCCCCCAACGCCCGCTCGGGTCGCGGGCCCGCAGGTACACCGTGCATTGGTCGCCCTTGAGGTTGAGATCCTTGCCGGCGTCGAAATAGCCCCCGTGCAGGCGGGCGACCTTCGCCCCGGGAGTCGCCCCTGCGCCCTCGGCGTCGAGGTTCAACTGGACGGCGCCGACTGGGGTGAGTGGATGCTTCGCGGACTTCGCGCCGTCGCCCATCTGCCAGTGCGCCATGGCAGTTTCCAGCAGGGCGTCGCGCGGGTCCGCTGCCCACGATGGCAGGCAGGCCAGGCTGGCCAGAAAGAACAACAAGCCACCAATGTCCATCCGAGCGCACGTCATCAAGGTTGGATTCCTTTCTCCGTCACTTGATCGTAGCGTCATCCCGTAGCACGCTCTCGCGGACTGTCATCCATTATGCCACGGCACTACCCCGGCCGCCTTCGGGCATCGGACGCGCGGTCGTTCCGCTCCGAAAACAAAAGGTGCGTTCGCATGAAATGCGACATGCCCCAAGCCTCGCCGCGACGTAGTTTTTGAGGAGGCGTGATTTTCGGAACCACTTCACGATGAACGCATGAACAAGACATGTCGGCTGCTCGCAACCTGCCTTGCCTCGGCGTTCGGCAGCGTGGCGGTCATGGCGAACGATCCACCGCGCCTGACGGCCGAAGGGGTCACGTGGGCACAAGGCCGATTCGCAGCCGCACCGCACTTCACAGGCGGGGACGCCTGCCTTGATTGCGGGAATGACAAGCGCTACGACGTCGCCGGCCCCATCACCATCGAAGCGTGGGTGAATCGTTTGGGGGGAGACCCGTGGTGCCGGCTCGTCGGCAGGGGCCGGAGTTACTTCCTCGACACCGGTTCCACCGGCGACAGCGTGCGGTTCGTGCTGATGGACCGGGACGGGGTGGCGTTCGTCAATCTGCAGGCCGATCAGGTGCTGCCGCACAACACGTGGACCCACGTGGCGGCGACCTGGGATGGTCAGGGACTGGCCAGGATTGTCGTCAACGGAAAGGAAATCAGGACTGCAGAGCCAGCCGCTCGGGCCATCCGGGTGGTCGATGCGCCTGTTTGCATCGGCAACGACGGCGAAAAAATGGCCTCAGGATTTGAGGGGCTGATCGACGAGGTGCGCATCTCCGCGAGCTGTCGCCGGGCGTTCGAGTTGAGCAAGGAAAACGTTGGTGATTCCGATACGGTGCTCCTGCTCCACCTCAACGAAGTCCCGGAAGCCGTCGACGCCAGGGGAGCCGAAAAACCGAACTTCCAGGCTCCGTTCTCCGTTGAACTCATCGGCGATCCGCATGGCGAGCGTGGCGTCGAGCTGAAATGGATCAATCCCAAGCCCGGCGGCAACGGTGCCCGCGGAGAAGGCATACTGCGCCGGCAAGGCGGAGGGGCGAACCCGATCTGGACCCTGGTGGAAGCCTACAGCAAGGCGAGCATCGCTCCGGTCGAGCCGCTGACCCTCCCTGACGGCCGGAAAAAATGGGCGAACGCCTACAAGGAATTCACTCTCGGCCACGGCACCCCCGATGCGGACTTCGTCCTGGCGGTGAATTCGATCGAGGAATACGGTAACCACTATCGATCGCCCACCGCCCCGTGGCCGCACCTGCTCCTCGAGCAGGTCATCAGTGCCCCCGGTGGACACCTGTCGAAAACCGGCCCCTCGCTCGCAGATTGCCAAGCGATGACGCTCCGGATCAGCGTCCAACTCCGCCATGCCAACAACCTCCACGACCGCGGCCGCGGTTATTCCGAAGGCATCCATGCCGCCCAGTTCCTGCTCTACTTCACCCTGCTCAATTTGAATCGCCAGAGCCCGGGATACAACAAGGAATACGTGTGGTTCGGCGTGCCGTTCTACGATGATCGCCAGCCGGTGATCGGCCCCTGCTTGATGCTCGACGGGACCGGCAAGGAAGACGAAAGCAGGGGTGAGAAGCGGGGTACCGGCCGCTTCATCAACAATGTTGGCACCAAGGCCTTCGCGGAACGCGGACTGGTTCCGGGCGAGTGGTTGCATGTGCACGTCGATGTTTTGCCGCTGATGGTGCAGGCGCTGGAAAGGGCCTGGAGCAGGGGAGTGTGCAATGCCTCGACCAACCTGGCCGACTACCGGATCGGCGGCATGAATATCGGTTGGGAAGTGAACGGGCTGAGCTCAGTCAGCGCGCAGATCAAGGACCTCAGCCTGCTGGCCACGGGGCCCAAAGCGGAGAAGTGACGATCCAGGGCACAGGCAAGAGCGATGAAACCTGCCCTTGCATGTCGCTCCCGCCGGCGGCTCTCTTCCCGCCGGTGTTCGGGATCCCGCTCACGGTTGCTCGATCAGAAAAACACTGCTGTTTGGCTCGAGCGTCAGTGAGCCTGAGGCCTCGCGCGTGGCGATGCTGCCATCCGCCGGATCGTACACCCACAGTGTGCCGTCGGGCTGACCTTCCAGACGCAGGGTGGCGGTCAGCGGTTCGTAGGCGGCGTTGACGACGAAGTTCACGCGGCGTCCTTGTTGCAGCCAGCGCGTGATGAACAGGCCTTCCGGCTTCCCGTCCAGCCGCAGCCGAAAATCCTCTGGAAATGCCGGCCCGAGGTTGGCCACCACCTCTTGCGGCGAGATGACCCGGCTCGCCGCGACGGCGGTGCGAATCTGGGCGTGCTCGGCCGGCGTGTCGCCCAAACGCGGCAGGCCATCCACCCACAGCACCTTGCCACCTGCGGCCTCGAACCGCTGGAGTTTCTGTTGCTCGTGGAGGCTCGCGCATCGCTCGCCCTTGATCTCGGCGCGGTGAAGGAGGTCGCCACGGTTCGGCTCAACGGTAGGCCGCTCGGCACGGTGTGGTGCCCGCCATGGCGAGTGAGTGTGGGCGACGCCGTCAAGGCCGGCGACAACCAGCTCGAGATCGACGTCGTGAACCTGTGGCGCAACCGGCTCATCGGCGACGCCGCGCAGCCTGTCGCGGAGCGTGTCACCCGGACCACGATCGTGGCCGCCCCCACCGAGCCTCTGCTGCCGTCGGGCCTCCTCGGTCCTGTGCGTCTCGTGCGGCCTGAAGCCGTCCCGTGAAAGTTGCGCCGCAGCCGGCGCACAACGGTGCCGCTGCCCGCCCGCTGGAAAACGGGTAGCCTGCGGGCATGCATGCAGGCTTTGGAATCACGGTCGAGGCGACGGATGGCACGGCGCGGGCTGGCACTCTCGCGACGTGGCATGGGAGTGTGCCGACGCCGCTCTTCATGCCGGTCGCCACGCTTGCGAGCGTGAAGGGGGTCGATATCGGCCGTGTCGCTGAGACGGGCGCGGGGATGATTCTTGCCAACACCTACCACCTCCACCTGCGGCCCGGTGAGGAGATCGTGGCCGAGGGCGGGGGCCTCGCGCGTTTCATGGGCTGGAATGGGCCCACGCTCACCGACTCCGGCGGGTTTCAGGTGTTCAGCCTCGCCAAGCAGGTGAAGGTGACGGAGGAGGGGGCGTTTTTTCGCTCGCACATCGACGGCTCGGCCATCGATCTCACGCCGGAGCGGGCCATCCATATTCAAGAGCGGCTCGGAGCCGACGTGGCGATGCAGCTCGACGAGGTCGTGGCGCTGCCTGCCGATCGTGAACGTGTCGACGCGGCGATGCGCCGGTCGCTGCGCTGGGCCGAGCGTTGCCTGGCGGCCCGCACGCGGCCCGACCAGGCCATGTTTGGCATCGTGCAGGGCGGGCTCGACGGCGACCTCCGGCAGGAGAGCGCCGAGGCGCTGCGGGCGCTGCCCTTCGAAGGCTTTGCGGTCGGCGGACTGTCAGTCGGCGAAGGCCCTGAGGCGATGGGCGAAGCATTGCGGGCGACCACGCCCCACCTGCCGGTCGACAAGCCGCGGTATCTAATGGGCGTCGGGCAGCCACAGGACATCGTCAACGCCGTGGCCGCCGGCATCGACATGTTCGACTGCGTGCTCCCCACCCGCTGCGGCCGCAATTCGCTCGTCTATACCTTTGCGGGGCAGGTGCGGCTGCGAAACGCCTGCCATGCCACCGACCAGCGGCCGCTCGAGGAGGGCTGCCCCTGCCTGGCCTGTCGTCACAGCCGGAGCTACATCCGCCATCTCTTCATGGCCGGCGAGATGCTCGGGCCGGTGCTCGCGTCGATCCACAACCTCACCTTCTACCAGCGGCTCGTGGCGCGGCTGCGGGCCGCGATCGTGGCGGGGGAGTTCGCGGTCGTCGCGGCTGACCTGCTGCCGCGGTTCACGACCGTCGGCGAATGACCGTTCGCGTCATGCCGTGCTGCAGCAAGGTCTCGCGGCCCGAAGCCGGTCTGCCCTTGTCCGTGGCGCGCGGTGGCCGATACATTTGCGGCTTCGTTCGCCCCACGATGCCCGTGATAGTGCCATGCAGCAGCAGCCCAATCCCCTCGAACTCCTCGTCTCCTACCTGCCGTTCGTGCTGGTGATGGCGGTCGCCTGGTTCCTGCTCTACAAGCCGGAGCGGGAGCGGATGAAGAAGCAGCAGGATCTGCTCGCGGGTCTCAAGAAAAACGACCGCGTGCTCACGACATCGGGCATCTACGGCACGGTGGCCAACGTGGACCGCACGGCCGACAAGGTTTCGCTCAAGGTGGACGAGTCGGAGAATGTCCGGCTCACCGTGACGCTGGCGAGCATTTCGAAAGTGCTCTCCGACACGGACGGCGCCGCCACGCCGGGGAGCTAGCGCCGGCGGACGACGCCCGGCACCACACCGCATTCGAACAGGACGACCATCGCCATGGACAGCAACGCACTCACGGGTTTTCTTTTCGCGCAGGCCGGCGCCGTCGCCGCCGCGACCGGTACGGCTGCAGCTGCAGCGGCCCCCGCGGCGACGCTCCCGCCGGTGTGGCGCGAAGGCTGGTTCCTGTGGCTGCTCACGCTGCTCGTGATCGCGGTGCCCACGCTCGTCGCCTGGCTCTTGGCGAAGCAGCTGCGGGCGAGCGACATGTGGGGCCGCATGGCGGCGGTGCTCGTCGCCCTCACGGCCGGCGTCGCGGTGACGGTGCTCGGCTGGCCGCCGCGGCTCGGCATCGATCTGAAGGGGGGCGTGATCCTCGTTTACGAGATCGACGCTGCCAAGCAGGCTGCGAAGACGGTCGATGCAGAAGGGAACGCCGAGGGTGCCGCTCCGATCGACATGGACAAGCTCGTGGCCGCTGTCAGTCGGCGCGTCAATCCGGGCGGACAGAAGGAAGTGACGGTGCGCCGCTACGGCCTCGACCAGCTCGAGGTGATCGTGCCGGACGTCGATCAGGCCGAGGTCGATCTCATCAAGCGGATCGTGTCGAGCGCTGGCGTGCTTGAATTCCGGATCACGGCCAATCCCGAAGACCCCCGGCACAAGCGGGTGATCGAGCTCGGCAGCACCGCCGCTGGCACCACCGTGCTCGACGGCGGATCGGCGATCGGCCGCTGGGTGCAGCTCGATACGGCCAAGATGAACCCCGCCGAAGATCGCGGCCTCGTCACCCGCTCGATGCCCGACGGCCGGGTGGAGGTGCTCGTGGTGCTCGACCGGTTCAACGTCACGGGCGGCTATCTCTCGCGGTCTGCGTCGAGTTACGACAACAACCTCCAGCCGTGCGTGAACTTCTCGTTCAATTCGTCCGGGGCGGCGCTCTTCGGCACGCTCACGGGCCAAAACCTCCCCGATCCGGCGAATCGGCTCACGAGCCGCCTGGGCATCCTCCTCGACGACACGCTCCTCTCGGCCCCCACGATCCGTAGTGCCATCTCGGGCGACGGGCAGATCACCGGCAGCTTCAAGCAGGCCGACGTCGACTTCCTCGTGGGCGTGCTCAATGCCGGCAGCCTGCCGGCGGCGCTCCAGAGCGAGCCGATCAGCGAGCAGAAGATCAGCCCGCAGCTCGGGGCCGACACGATCCGCTCGGGGGCCAGGGCGATGCTTCTCGCCACGATCGTGGTGCTCACGTTCATGCTCGCCTACTACCGGTTCTCCGGGTTCGTGGCCGATCTGGCGGTGCTGCTCAACATCATCCTCGTGCTCGCGCTCATGATCTCGATCAAGGCGGCCTTCACGCTCGCCGGCCTCGCCGGCCTCGTGCTCTCCGTCGGCATGGCCGTCGACGCCAACGTGCTGATCTACGAGCGCATGCGCGAGGAAATGGACCGTGGGGCCGGCGTGCGGACGGCGATTCGCAACGGCTTCCAGCGGGCCTTCTCCACGATCGTCGATTCGAACCTCACGACGCTGATCACCGGCATCGTGCTGTTCGCGATCGGCACCGACCAGCTCAAGGGCTTCGCCGTGACGCTCGTGCTGGGCCTGTCGTTGAACCTCTTTACGGCCGTGTTCTGCTCGCGGGTGATTTTCGACCTCGCCGAGCGCAACCGCTGGATCACCACGCTCTCGATGGCGCGGCTCTTCGGCCAGCCGAACTTCCAGTTCGTGAAGTGGATGGTGCCGGCGATCATCGGCTCGACGCTCTTCATTCTGCTCGGGCTCGCCGCGGCCCAGCAGCGTGGCCAGGGGCTCTTCGACATCGATTTCACTGGTGGCACGAGCGTGCAGGTGGCCTTCAAGCCCGACCAGGCGCTCGACATCGCCGACGTTCGCACGGCAGTGTCGGCCCTGCCCGATGCCGCAGTGAGCTCGGTGACCACCGCCGACTCCGCTCCCGGGCTGCGCTACAAGATCGACACCTCGCTTCGGGACGACGATGCCGTGGAGGGAGCCCTGCGCGAGGCGTTTCCTGGCCGGCTGCAGACCTACTCGATGGGCTTCGGCGAGGTGACCTCGACGGCCAAGGCCGAGAAGTCTGCCGATGGCAGCCCGGCGAAGCCGGAGGCCGGCGGCCTGACGACGGTGGCGGCGCTCGACTTTCCAGAGAAGATCAACCTGCTCACGCTGAGGTCGACCATCCAGGCCGCCTGCGAGGCGGAGGGGCAGGCAGACGCCCCGTTCGAGCTGGAGGCCGAAGGGATGACGAGTCGCCTCAAGCCCTATCGCAACTGGGCGCTGTCGACGTCGCTCGATCCCGACGCGGCCCGCAAGGTGCTCCAGCGGGTGGCGAACAAGCTCAACGACACGCCTGTGTATCTCTCGGCGAACACGATCGGCGGCAAGGTCGCGGGCAACACGAAGGTGACCGCGGTCTATGCGCTGCTCGCGAGTCTGCTGATGATCGTGCTCTACGTGTGGCTGCGGTTTCAGAACGTCGCCTTCGGCCTCGCGGCCGTGGTGGCCCTCGCCCACGACGTGCTCGTGACGGTGGCCTGCCTCGCGCTCAGCAAGTTCGTGGCCCCGTTCATGGGCTGGGCACTCGTCGACGACTTCAAGATCAGCCTCGACGTGGTGGCGGCGTTGCTCACGATCGTGGGCTTCTCGATCAACGACACGATCGTGATCTTCGATCGGCTGCGTGAACTCCGCGGCAAGGCCCGCTACGTGACTGCAGCGATGATCGACAAGGCCGTGAACCAGACCTTGAGCCGCACGATCCTCACCTCGGGCACGGCCTTCCTGGCCACGCTCATCCTCTACGCATTCGGCGGACAGGGCATTCATGCCTTCGCCTTCGCGATGCTCGTGGGCATCATCACCGGCAGTTACAGCACGATCTACATCGCTTCACCGATCGTGCTCTGGCTGCAGCACCGCTTCGGCCTCGGCGAGCCGGCCCCGGCCGCGGCCCGGGCGGCCTGAGCCGGCGCCTCCCGGCACGCTCCCTGGCAAACTCTGCCGGCTGTACGCAGGCTGCGGGTCCGAAGGGGGCATTCCGAGGGCACGTGAGGCCCGGAGCCGCCGTCCGGGAGCCCGATCGGGGGCATAGTTGAGCGTGGCCCCGTTGTGGGAAGGACGCTCATGTCGAAGGTTGTGCAGACGGTCCGATTCGTGGTCGGGCTGGCGATGCTCGTCGCCGGCGTGATCGTGGCGGGCCCCTATGCCGCGAGCCTCGTGGCCGCCCACGGGCGGCGGGCCGCCCTGGCGCCGCCTCCGGAGACGGTGGCCTGGGTGCAGCAGGCGGCCCAGCCCGCGATGACGCCGGCCACCTTCGCCCCGGTGCAGCCGGAGAATGCCGGGCCACCGCCCGCGTGGCCCGAGCCGCTTTCCCACGAACAGCAGGCCGCTCCCTCGGCCCCCTTCGTGCCGCGCGGTGACTATCGCCCGCCGACGCCCCCTGGCGCCCTGCCGCCGGCGGCCATGGATCTGGCGCGGTCGACTCCGGCGATCGACGCGGCCTATCGGTCTACCGTCGACGTGCCGCCACCGCCTCTGCTCGACGCCGACGCGCCGCCGCCGCTGGCCGTGGCCTGGTCTGCCAATGGATCGAATACGGCGCTCGCCCGTGGAGCGGCGAGCCTGCCGCAGGGCGATACCTCGACCTACGTCGTCCGCGACGGCGACGATCTCACGAGCATCGCGATCAGACTCTACGGGCACGCTGGGGGAGCCCAGGCGATCTGGTCGGTCAACCGCGACCGGCTCGCCGACCCCAACGTGCTGCCGATCGGCATGGAGTTGCGGATTCCACCTGCTTGGAGCGTGCCGGCCGTGCAGCAGAATCCGCTGGCGGGGCAGGTGATCGAGCCGGGCCGTCGGCCGGCGAAGGTGCGGGTCGGTCCGGGCGAGACGCTCGAGAGCCTCGCGCAGCGGTTCTACGGCGATCGTTCGATGGCGCCGCGGCTCTTCGAAGCCAATCGCGACCTGCTTCGCAATCCCCAGCTGGTCGTGGCGGGGATGGAGCTCCGGCTGCCCTGATCGCGGCTCAGCGATCGGCGTCGAGCACGAGCGAGAAGAAGGTCTTGATGCGGGCGGCAGCGTCGGCTTCGGCCGCGAGTTTGTCAGCGGTGAGGGGCGTGTCGAGCTGCATCAAAAAGAGCGTGGCATCGCCGGGCTTTTCCACATCCCTTGCCTTCGTGAATTCCGCCCCGGCCCGTTGGTCGAACCATGCCTTCGGCCGCTGACGTTTGAGCTGGTCGAAGAGGCGGATCGCATCCCGGTCGTGGGTGCCGGCGAGCACCATCACGGGAATCTCTTGCTTGACGGCATCGGTGCCGAGCGCAGGCTGGAGCGACACACCTTTCGCGGTCCACGACGGGCTCACGAGCACGAGCGCCTGCACGTGCTGCCCCTGCGGGCCACTCGCGAGCGGAGGCCATGCCCAGTCGGCGGCCGTCCAGAGCGTCGCGAGCGTGGCCCCGGCTCCGCACCCGACGACCACGAGCGTGTCGGGAGGTGAACCGCTCCGGGAGGCGAGAAATGCGTACACCGTCTCGAGATCGCCGCGCACCGCCGACTGCTCGCGCAGCCTGCCGCCCGCGCCGGCCGCGATGAGTTCGAGATCGGGCTTGCGCATCTGGCGGATGTCGAGCGTGTCGTCGCGGCCCCCCGGCTGCGTCCGGTTCTTGCTCGCGCCGTGGCCGCGCAGGTCGGGCACGGCGACGGTGCAGCCGGCGTCCCGGAGCGCGACAGCGAGCGGCTCGACCGTTTCGTGGGAGCCTTCGAAATCGTGCACGAGGATCACGGTCGCCAGGGTCTTCACGTCTTCCGGTGGTTCATACAGCCACGTCGCCAGGGTGACTCCGTCGGAGGTCTCGAGATCGAACCGCTGGCCATCGGCCGCGGCATGTGCGGGGGTCGCTGATCCACTGCCGGCCGCCAAGAGGCAGGCGAGTGACGCCGTCGCTACGAGTCGCATCAACCCCGACCGGCGGGCAAGAATGACCATGGGGAGTGAGGGCATGACAAGCGGGGGCATGGACGCGTTCCAAGGGGCGGAAACCGGCCCCAGCCGGCTACCGGCCGGGCCGCAGGGACCGGGAATAAGGTACACTTTCTCACACGAATTCATTGTTTGGGGTCGGGGCAGGGCCGGAGCAGCCTTGCCTTCCACGGCCTGCAGCCTCATCGGGTGCCACCGCCGCCTATGAATCTGATGCAGCGAGCACAGGCGTGGTGGGCGGACGTCTTCGCCGAAGAGGACGGTCCGCTCGATGGCGACGCACCAGCCTGGGCCATGAGTCTCGCGATCCATGTGGTCGTGCTCCTGGGGCTGGCGCTCGCCGGCCTCGCTGAGCCGCCGAAGGCGGTTCGCAACGTGACCGTCATCGAGGCCCCGCTCGCCGCCGAGGAAGAGGTGCAGCTCGTGCCGCAGGAGATCACCGTCTCCGACGAACGGCAGGAGACGGAAGGCGCCGAGAGCGACCAGAGCGACTCCGTGGCCCAGGCGCTCGCGCCGACCCTTTCGGAGATCTCCGTGGTGTCGGTCGAGGCCGAGCCCGATCTCGTGAGCGATCTGACCCTGCAGGTAGTCGACGACCTGCCCACGGCACAGGAGATCGACGCCTCGGTCACGGTGAAGGGATCGGTCGGCGTCGGCACGACGGGCGCCGCCGGAGCCGTCGATCATCTCACCGCCGAGATCGCCGGCGCGCTCGCCCAGCGGCCGACCGTCGTGTGCTGGGTGTTCGACCAGTCGGTGAGCCTGTCGGCGCAGCGGCAGCAGATCGCCGATCGGCTCGACCGCGTGTTCGACGAGCTCGGTGCCAACCGCTCGTCGGCCCGCCGCCCCGACCTGACGAACATGGTGGTGGCATTCGGGGAGAGCGTGTCGCTCGTCACGCCCAAGCCCACCGACGAGGTCGAGGAAGTCGTGAAAGCGATCAAATCGATCCCCGTCGATCCGAGCGGATCAGAAAACACGTTCACCGCGATCCGCCGCACGGCCGAGGCGGCCCGCATCTTCCGCACGTCGTCCCCGAAGAGGAACGTAATGATCGTCGTCTTCACCGACGAAGTGGGGAACGACCAGGACAAGGCCGACGACACCACAAAGTATTGCGTGGGCCTCGGCATTCCCGTGTACGTCGTGGGGGTGCCGGCGCCGTTCGGCCTCGCCGAGGTGCGGATGAAGTACGTCGAGTTCGACCCCAAGTACGAACAGGATGAGCAGTGGGTCGTGATCGAGCAGGGGCCCGAGACGCTCTATCCGGAGGTCGTCCGCGTGCGGTCCGGACGCTTTGCCGACGACGCGATCGACTCGGGCTTCGGCCCCTTCAGCCTGTCGAAGATCTGCGCCGACACCGGCGGCATCTACTTCCGTGTGCATGCCAACAGCGGCGCACGTGGGCGGGTGACCAACGAGATGACCGCGCCGATGGCCGCGCAACTGCGGTATTTCTTCGACGCCGACGTCATGCGTGCCTATCAGCCCGATTACGTCTCGCAGGCCAAGCTCAAGCAGGAGCTTGCCGAGAATCGCGCCAAGCAGGTGCTCGTGGAGGCTGCGCGGAAGACCGTGATCGAGCCGATGGAGTCGCCCGAAATGACGTTTCCGCGGAAGGACGAAGGGGCCCTCAAGAATCTGCTCGGGGACGCCCAGAAAACTGCGGCGCGGCTGCAGCCGAAGATCGACGCCCTCTACGAACTGCTCAAGGGCGGCCAGTCGGACCGGGAGCGGATTCGGGAAAAGCGCTGGCAGGCGGGCTACGATCTCGCCCTCGGCCGGGTGCTTGCCGTCAAGGTGCGCACCGATGCCTACAACCTGATGCTCGCTCAGGCGTCGCTGGGCATGACGTTCAAGAACCCCAAGAGCGACACCTGGAAGCTCGTGCCGAGCGATACCGTGAAGGTCGGATCGGCCACCGAGAAAATCGCCAAGCAGGCCGCCGAACTGCTCACCCGTGTGGTGGACGACCATCCCGGCACGCCCTGGGCGCTGCTCGCAGCCGAGGAACTGCGGATGCCGCTGGGCTACGAGTGGACCGAAACGTTCACCGACGTCAACGGCGAGAAGCGCATGCAGGGCAACAACAATCCGAACATGCCGAACGCCCGGGCCGACGACAAGAAAAAAATGCTCGGCCCCCCGAAGCTCAAGCGGGACCCCAAGCGGCTCTGATCGCACGACGGTGCGGCATGGTTCCGGCAGTCCAGAGGTCGTCCATGGGCAGCGTTGTGTTGGTGATCATTCACAATCATCCACATTATGCGAACATCGCCACGCTCGACAGGCTGTACGGCAGCCGGTTTCGTCACATCCGGCACCTCGCTCCCTTCTACACGGGGTCGGCACCGCATGTCGTGCCGGTCTACGAAAACAGTCGTTGTTTCCAGGGGTATGTCTGCCAGGCGATCTCCCGCATCGTCGACGATGCATTCGACCACTACCTGTTCGTGGCGGACGATCTCCTGCTGCGGCCCGACATCTCCGAGGACACCTATCGGGAGCGACTGCGGTTGGGTCCCGACGCCTGCTTTCTGCCAGGATTCGTCGAGCTTCACAGACTCACGGAGTATTGGCCACGAGCGACCGAGGCTGCCCGCTGGAATCCCAGCGTCCCGGGAGCCCAGATCGTCGGGTCGTTGCCCGATGCATCCACGGTGGCCGCCCGCTTCGCCCGCTTCGGGCTGACGGCTGAGCCGCTCACGTATTTCCAGGTCATGAATAGGCAGCCCGCCACCGACGCCGAACGCAGGGTGCGGTATGCCATGCGCTATCCGCTGGTCGGTGGCTACTCCGACATCTTCGCCGTCAGTCGGCAGTGCATCCAGCCATTCGCGCACCTCTGCGGATTGTTCGCCGTGGGGCGGTTGTTCGTGGAACTGGCAATCCCCACGGCGCTCGTGTTGGCGGCTGATCGAATTGTCACGGAGCAGTCGCTCCCGTATCAGGGGCGGGCTCTCTGGACGGCCGAGGACCGGGCGATCCTCGACTGCTACGGAGGGTCGCTCCGGCGACTGCTGGATGAGTTTCCAGACCAGCATCTCTACCTGCACCCGATCAAGCTGTCGCAATGGGATACGGAGCCATGGGGAACTGCATCGTCATCACCTCGATAAATCCTCCGACGGAGGCCGTCGCGGCGTTCGCCCGACGGTCGCCTGGAAACGTGCTCGTGGTGGGCGATGCGAAAACGCCCAGGGAGTGGCAGTGCCCGGGAGCGATGTTTGTCAGCCTCACGGAACAGGAATCGCTTCCGTTTCGAACCGTCGAGCTCCTCCCCCGCAACCACTACACGCGGAAGATGGTCGGATATCTGCTGGCAGCCATGCGCGACGTCGACGTCATCGTCGATACCGACGACGACAACATCCCCAAGGCCGAATGGGAGTTTCCCGGTTTCGAGTTCGCCTGCGACGTCGTCACGGGGCCTGCGGGGTTCGTGAATATCTACCGCTTGTTCACGTCCGGCCGGATCTGGCCGCGGGGCCTGCCATTGCGGCTGATCGACGACAGCCGTCCGGTCGAGGTCGACCGCTCGACACGGATCAGCCGCGTGGGCGTGTGGCAGGGCCTGGCAGATGGCGATCCGGATGTCGACGCGCTCTACCGGCTCACGCACCGGGAGCCGGTGTCATTCGCAGCGCGGGCACCGGTCAGTTTGGCGGAAGGCGTCCTTTCACCCTTCAACAGCCAGAACACCGCCTGGCGCAGGGAACTCTTTCCGCTCCTCTACCTTCCCGCCTGTGTGAGCTTTCGCTTCACGGACATCCTTCGGGGGCTGGTGGCGCAGCCGATCATGTGGTCGGAGGGATATCGACTGGGCTTCACCGGAGCGACCGTGGATCAGAGAAGGAACGCCCACGACCTGTGGCGAGACTTCGAGGACGAGATCCCAATGTATGTGCATGGAGAGAGGGTGATCGCGGTCGTGACGCGAGCCATCGCCGATTGCCCGGACATCCCCAGCAAGCTCTTCGAGGCATACCGGGCGCTCGTGGCCGCGGAAATCGTTCCGCGGCAGGAACTCGCGATCCTCTCGGCCTGGCTTCATGACCTCGATGCCATCCGCGTCGAGCGCGGACCCGAATAGCAGCTGCGCCATCGCGTCCCTGTCATGGCGACAGGATGCCGATGTTTCGCGTGAAGCTAGAAGGTTAAATTGTCTTCGGCGAAGCTCGTGCGGCTGTCGTAGGCGTGGAAGCTGCGGGCGATGCGGCCGGCGAGGATCTGGAGAAACATCGCGCGGAACTGCGGCTCCGTGCGGTCGCTCGTGGGGATCGCGCCGTCGGCCGGATACTGAAAGTCGTCGAACCGCTTCTCGAACACGACCTTGCCGGCGGCGACGTCGAACACGCGCACGTGGGCGGACGCCCGGCCCCGGTAGAGGGTCATGCCTTCGTGGAGCCGGAACTCCTCGAGGTCGATGCCCACCACCATATCGGCATCGAGAGCCTTGCCGACGGTGGGGTAGTCGACCCAGGCATGCTCGTCGATCCAGCGGGCCACTTCCTGCTGGTCGATGATGTGCGACTTGCGCACGTGCTGCTGGATGAGCGAGCCGACGGTGACGGCGAGCTCGCGCGACGAACCGGCGTCGGCGTATTCGAGCTCCACGATAGGCTTGCAGACCACGGCCACGTGTTTCCCTTTGAGCCCCTTGAACTCGGCGGGCGTGTCTTCGGGCATCAGGATGTAGGCGGCCGTGAGGAGCGTCGAGCAGCCGGAGCAGGCGACGAGCATCGCCACGGCTAGAAGGAGGATCGGCCGGGCGCAACGGACGGTGTGGCTGGGCATGCACTCTTCCTTCGCGTGATGGTCTGCCGGTGGGCCGTGGGTGCGGCCGGGCCGGGGCCGGGGAGGGTAGTCGGGATGGCCGGATCGGCTCAATGCCGCTTGCCGCAGGCAAAATCGAGGGGCAAAACGGGTATCCTTGCCAGGGGAGCTGCGCCATGCATCCGTTTCTCACATCCCTGTCGGCTGCCTTGCCTCGCACGGGCTTGTGGGAGTCGCCCGCCATCGTGGCTGTTTCGGGAGGGGCTGACAGCGTGGCCTTGCTCGTGGGGCTCGCACGGCTGGCACCGCCCGACGCGCGGCTCGTGGTCGCCCATGCCTGCCACGACCTGCGGCCGGAGGCCGATGAGGATCGGAAGTTCGTGTCGGCCCTTGCCGGTCGGCTCGGTGTGCGGTGCGAGTCGCGGGCGCTCGCCGTGCGTGACGATTCCGAGGGCCGTGGGGAAGGGGTCGAGGCACGGGCGCGGCGGCTGCGCTACGACTTCTTCATGCATGTGGCTCATGCGCACGCTGCCCGGCATGTCGTGGTGGGGCATACGGCAGACGACCAGGCTGAGACGATCCTGCATCGTGCCCTGCGCGGCACCGGGGTCGTGGGGCTCGCCGGCATGCGGCCGAGCCGTGCTCTTGCCGACGGCGTCGCCCTCATGCGACCGATGCTCACGCTGCCTCGGGCGCTGGGCCGCGCTTTCCTTGAAGCCGAGGGGGAAGCGTGGCGTGAGGATGCCACGAATGCCGATCCGCGGTACGCCCGCAATTTCCTCCGGCACGAGCTCCTCGCTGCCGCGACCCACGGCCCCTATCCCGGCGCGATCGACGCGCTCGTGCGGCTGGGCCTCCAGGCGGCCGGTGTGGCGGCAGCGCTCGAGAGCGCCGCTGCCGCCTTGCTCGATGCGCATGCCCGGCGGCATGCCGATGGGAGCGTCGGCCTCGAAGCTGTCGCGCTCGCGCCCCTCGATGACCACCTGCTTGGTCACGTGCTCGTGGTGCTCTGGGACCGGGAGGGCTGGCCGCGCCGGCACATGACAGCGAGGCACTATGCGGCGCTCGCCGGGCTCATCGCGGCCGTCGGACGGGGCGACGAGCCCGACCAGGCAGCGCTGGATTTGCCCGGGGGAGTGCGGGCCCGGTTGGCGGCGGGCCGACGCCTCGAACTGACGCTGCGCGTGCCGGCGGCGTCACCGGCTCAATGATGCATGCCGCGGGCCTGGTATCCGCCTCGCATCCGAAACCATCCCAGCAGCAGTGAATAGCAGACGAACATCGCGGCGGGCACCAGGGCCGTCAGCGTGAGCGCCCGGCGGCCTCCGAAGAGGCCTGCCGCCTCGACGAGCGGCTTGTCGGTTGCGGCCGATCCCTGGGAGCTCTTCCACCAGTCGACGAGCGTCTGCTGGGCCGCGATCGCCTCGGGCTTGGCCTGCTCCTGGCGCATCAGTTCGAGCGCCCGCTCCGCCTCCTTGCCGCCATCCTCGAGCACGCCCACCTTGGCACCGTCGAGGCCCACGGTCTTCATCCAGAGAAACTCGTTTTCCTTTGGTGCCTTGTAGCGTTCGTACACCGCCGGATTCGCCTGAGCGAGATTGGCCGAGGCGTTCTGATCCTGGAGAAAGCCGATGCCCGGGCCGCCGAGCAGCCCAGCCGAGAGCATGCCGACGCCACCGGCCGCGCCGATCGTGATCGCGCCCCCCTTCGGAAACTGCTCGCTCACCACCGCGAGCATCGTCGGCCAGAGGAAGGTCTTGCCGATGCCGTAAACGGTCGCCGCGATCACGCACATGATCGCGCCTTGAGCGTTGCCAAGGAGCGTCAGCCCCGCAGCCCCGAACACGGCCGACACGGCCAGCAGGCCGAGTGGCGAGATCTTCTCCACGATCGGCCCCGCGAAAAACCGCAGCACGAACATCAGGCCCGACGTGTAGACGAAGAGCAACAGCCCGTTGGCGGGATTGGCCATGATCGTGCCGGTGATCTTCGAGATCCAGGAGTCGGTGCCGAGCTCCACGTAGCCGACGAGCGCGTGGATCAGAAGCAGGAACGCCAGGAGGACGTGGCCGAAGCGAAAGCCCGTGGCGGCGCCGAAGACGGCGAGGAGCGCCGTGGCGATGCCGGCTGCCACGATCGGCGACAGCCCGAGGTCGCTCTTGAAGAACAGCGCGAGCAGGCCGCAGATCACCGCCGCCCCGATCAGGCCAAGCTCGCCGAGCATGTCTTTGTACGACACGCCCGAACTGCTCGCCTCGCTCTTCGGGAATCGCTGGCCGAGCATCATCAGGCCGTAGAGCGCGACCGGGATGAGAAACAGCGAGATCTGCACCTGCCAGGCGACGGGTTTCGTGTCGGCGCCGCCGGTGAGAAAATAGCTCGCGAGGCCGCCGAGGATCAGGCCGCCCGGCCAGCCGGCGTGGAGAATGTTGAGATAGTGCGTCTTGTTCTTGGGGAACAGCGTCGCCACGAGTGGGTTGACGACCGCTTCGGCGATGCCGTTGCCGATCGCGAACAGGAACATGCCCCAAAACAGACACTGGAAGGCGAGCGGTTTGCCGCCGGCGGCGAACGCTGCGCCCGTCGCGAGCGTGAGCCCGGCCGACACGAGGTGCATCACGAAGGCGGCGAACATCAGCGGCCCGAAGCCGATCCGGTCGGCGATCAGGCTCGAGAGCAGGATGATGATCCCGAAGCCGGTGAGGCCGCCGCCGGTGATGGCTCCGAGTTCGGTCTGCGTGAAGCCGTACTGTTCGGCCCACTGGCCGAGGATGCCCGCGCGGATCGAGAAGCCGACGCCGGCGGCGAGGATCGCCATGAATCCGGCCCACAGCAGCCGCTGGGCGTTGGAAACCGTGCCGTTCGTGCCGGCATCGTGGTGGGTCGCGTGCATGCGTCTGCCCCGAAGATGGTTGATGAGACAAGCGGGAACTATAGCAAGGGGCGCAGGCGGCGGGAACGGCGGGAAATCGGCAGGCCAGGAGGGGCCCGGCGCCGATTGACTGGCTTCCGGTCGGGAACGTATTGTCCCGCCCCCCTGCGCCCGACCCCTTCCGGCACTTCCAGTGAACTCGCTCGCCGACACGCTCTGGACCCTCGTGCGCTGGGCCGTGCCCGTGACGGTGGCCGGCGTCGTCGCGGCCGGCGCCATCGGGTCGAGCCGGATCGGCGAGGAGGTGCGCGGACGCGTGGAGGCCCGGCTCGCGAAACAGTTTCCCACGCTCACCGTGCAGGTGCAGGGTGCGAGCCTCGTGGAAGGGGAGGGCATCGTCGTGCGCGGCGTGTCGCTCGTCGATCCGAAGATGCCACAGCAGTGGCGGCAGATCGTCTGGGTCGACGAGATCCGCCTCGCCTGCACCACGAGCCTGACTGAGCTCGCCACGGGTCCGCCGCGGATCACCGCCGTGCGGCTGCGCCGGCCTGTGGTGCATGCGGTGCGGCAGACCGATGGCGCCTGGAACCTCCAGAAACTGTTCGGCGAGGCTGCGCCCGGGGGTCTCGTGCCCGTGTCGGTCGAGGACGCCACGCTGCTCGTCGACGATCCCGGGCGTCAGCTGCGGTCGACGCTGCGGCAGGTGAGCCTCGACGTGCAGCCCGATGGGCAGGCCGCCGGCACGGCGATCGTGCGCGGCAGCGCCTCGGGCGACCGCTTCGAGCGGCTGGCATTCCAAGGACGCGTGACACCGCAGAGCGGTCAATTCGAGATGCAGGGGCAGATCGAGTCGCTCGATGTCTCGAATCGGCTCGTGGCCTTCCTCGCCGTCGCCGACGAGCGGCTCGCGGCGACACACGTGCAGGATTGGCTCGCCGGCCTGCGGGGCCGCGGCCACGTGCAGTGGCAGGCTGCGGGGTCGGTGCGGGCGCCCGCGGCCATCGCCTTCACCGCGGCGGGCAGCCTGGAGTCGGGCCGCTTCGAGCATCGGTCGCTGCCGTTCGCACTCAGCGATCTGACGGCGACGTTTCGGGCCGATCGGGGCGGCATTCACGTCGAGCGGTTCGAGGCCCATTCCGGCTCGACACTCGTCCGCGGAGGCGGGCGGCTCACGGGCTGGGCGAGTGACGCCGATTTCGACGTCACGGTCGAGGCGGAGCGGCTCACGGTCAGCCGGCAATGGGAGGCCCATCTGCCGGAGCGCTTCGCAGCGCACTGGCGCAAGGTGCTGCCGGCCGGCGAGGTCGACGTGGTCGCCACGGTGCGCCGCCGAGCGGGCCGCATCGATCCCACCCTTTCGGTGCGCTGCCGCAACGCCTCGCTGACCCACTACCGCTTTCCGTACCGACTCGACCGCACCGTGGGCACCGTCGTGCTCCAGGGTGAACAGCTCTCGATCCATCTCACCGGGCAGGCAGGCGGCCACCCCGTGCAGGTGCAGGGTGCCTTTCGCACCGGCGGCGAAGGCATGCCCGGCTTCCTCGAGGTGCGCGGCGATGGCATGCGGATCGACGATGCCCTGCTCGCGGCACTGCCAGCCCGGAGTGCGGCGATCGTGAAGTCGCTTCACGCGCAGGGCACGTTCGACTTCGCCTTCCGGCACGACCGGGGGCCGCAGTTGCCCGGCGGCCATGCCAACACGCTCGGCATCCGCCTCGTGCAGTGCAGCATGTCGTACACCGGATTTCCCTATCCGCTCTCGAATGTCTCGGGCACCGTCCGCATGGATCGGGGTCAGTGGACGATCAAGGATGTGGTGGGGTCCAACGACACGGGCGTCGTGCGGTGCAACGGGTCGCTCGTGCCCAAAGCCGGCGATGATGGCGATCTCACGCTCCATCTCGCCGGCAGCGGGGTCGTGCTCGACCGTGAGCTCCGCGACGCCTTGCCGCGCACGATGGTGCGAATCTGGGACGACATCGATCCGCGTGGCAACGCCGAGTTCACCGCCACGGTCCGCCATCAGGTGAAGGCCCGCAAGACCGACGTCGCGCTCGAGGCGACGCCGCAGGGCGACACCGTCTCGATTGAACCGGCCTGGTTTCCCTATCGGCTCGAGCAGTTGCGCGGCCGGCTCACCTGGCGCGACGGCCTGCTGCGGTTCGACGGGGTGCGGGGTGTCCACGATCGCACCACCGTCGCGACCGACGGGGTCTGCCGATTCGGCGCCGACGGAGGCTGGCACGTGTCGTTCGAACGGCTCGCAGCCGACCGCTTTCGCGCCGACCACGACGTGCTCCAGGCGCTGCCGGCAGGGCTCCAACAGGCCCTCGCTTCCGTCCGCCCGCGCGGCCTCCTGTCGCTTACCGGCAGCGTCGACATCTACGCGGTGCAGCCGGCCGGCGATCCCGGCCAGCCACGACCGGCCGATGCCCCCGCGCCGGCCGCAGCCTGGGATCTCCACCTCGACATGGAGCAGGGGTCGCTCGACGTCGGCGTGGCACTCGAGCATGTGCACGGCGGCGTGCACCTGACGGGCAAGACCGACGGCCGCGCGTGGCAGACCGACGGTGAGATCGCGCTCGACAGCGCCATCTGGCGGGGCGTGCAGCTCACCGGCGTGGAGGGGCCGCTCGCCATGGACCAGGCCGGCGTGCGCTTCGGAATGCCGGCTGGCGCCAAGCATGGCCGGCCGCGGCGGCTGGCCGCGCGGGTGGCCGGCGGCACCGTGTTCGTCGACGGAAGTGTCGCCGCGGGCGATTCCGGCACGTTTACCGTGGCCGCCTCGCTTGCCGATGCCGAGCTCGAACGCCTCGCCGCCGATTCGGCCGCGTCGCTGGCGGGCACCGCGGCCACGCAGCGGTATCGGGGCAAGGTGTTTGGCGCGATCGAAGTCAGCGGATCGCGGGCGGGCATGCACTCGCTCGCGGGGCGGGGGCAGCTGCGGCTCCGCGATGCCGACATCTACGAGCTGCCCGTGATCGTGGCGCTCCTCAAGGTGCTGCGGGTGAAGGCCCCCGATCGCAAGGCCTTCAGTTCGAGCCTCGTCGATTTTCGGGTCGAGGGGCCGCATGCCTACCTCGACAACATCGAACTGTCGGGCGATGCGATCAGCCTCGTCGGCAACGGCGAGGTCGACATGGAAGGGCAGATGCAGATGACGTTTCGCTCGATCATGGGTGATTCCGAGACGCAGCTGCCCGTCATGAAGCGGGTGCTGGGCGGCGCGAGCGGCCAGTTCATGCTTGTGCACGTCGACGGCACGCTCGCCCAGCCCGACATTTCGACCGAGGCGTTCCCCACGCTCTCGGCAGCACTCCAGCAGTTGCAGGCGCAGCGCCGCGGTCCCGACAGCCTGCGGGCCGCCGCCGCCGCCCGGCGTGAGAACCGGCGCTGATCCGGCACGGCTCTCTCTGCACCGGCTTCGGGCTCCCGATATCACGTCGCTGTGATACGTGCAGGTGACAATGATTCGCATTCGGAGCCGGCGGTAGGCATGCTCGACTCCGGTCGTGTTGAGAGTACATGACTCGTGGGTTTTGCTCAGACGCCGATAGTCCTCAACGACTCCTGCGTCTGCGCGTGCCCACCGACCGACTCCGCCGAAAGTTCTTAGCGCCTACGAGTTGAGGAGGCTTTGGGCTCCCTGTGTCCCGCTCGCCGGCGTATTTGACCAGCGGAGCCATGGATGGCGCAGCGCAGGCAAATCCGAGTGAGCCGGAGCCTGGAGGGCAGAGGCGAACGTCCGGCGACGGGATATGGGGAGCCCGAAGCCGGTGCGCCTAAGACCCGCGTCGAGTACGCGGTGGTAAACAGGTGCCCCGCGGGTTCACCCGAGCGCATCGGCGGATAGCGGCATGTCGGCACCGGCCGCGAGCGCTGCGAGGAGTTCTTCGGCCACAGCAGGGCAGCGGTCGGCCACGTCGGAGAGTTCGAAGAAGTCGTCGGGCTTCGCGAACAGCCGAGGCACCGGCGTGCCGTCGGCTGAGGGCTCAGCGACGAGATGCCAGCCCCTGGTCACGATCGCCGTCGAGTCACCGGCAGCCACGATCACGCGGTCTCGCGCATCGTACTGCCAGTCGGTGAACAGGCCGATCAGACTGCGGGCGTCGCTCGACGTCGTGGCTGATCCGAAGGGCGCGAGGCCGGCGAGATCGATGACCGTCGCGCCCACATCGGCGGGCGTCACGAGGTCGGCAGACCGCTGGCCGGCCATGCGGCCGTCGGCCGCAACCAGGATCGCCGGCAGATGCACCCATTCGCCGTAGGGCTTGCCGAGCGCGTCGGCGGGCGTCTTGCATCCGACCTGGCCATGCAGCCCGAGCGGCATGCCGCGCAGTCCGATGACCGCGATCGCCCACGTGGGCTGCACCGCCCGCACGGCGTCGACGAGCCCGCCGAGGCAGGCATCGAAGAGCGTCAACTGGCCGGCGAATGCCTGCCGGTAGCCCATGACGATGTCGGGGTCGGTGTCGCGGGTGACCGAAAAATTCGGCACGTCGGCCCCTACCGGAAGGGGCGGATCGTCCGGATCGGCATAGGCCTCGCGATACGAGCGCGGCGCATCCCACGCCACGCCCAGACTGCCGGCATGGCACCACACGAGCCGCCGCCCACCTGCGGTCACGACCTCCCGCGCTCGGGCGAAGAGCCTGGCGAGGCGCGTCCCGTCAGGCTCGTCGGCGGGGCTGGAAGCCGGTGCGGCGGGCACCTCGACGATCTCGACGCCGGCGGGCCGCTCGGGCAGTGCGGGATCGTCGGTCACGAGGGTGGCCGGCCAGCCGGCCGCGGTGGCCGCGCTCCACAGTCGGCCGTGGGCGGCGAGGTCGGCGAGCGTGGTCCGCGGATCGACCGATGTGGCGAGCAGGCGATCGAGCGTGATTCCCGCCGCAGCGAGCCGGTCGCAGGCTGGCGTCGAAACCCAGGTGGCACCGTAGCTGGAGAGCATCCAGGCCGGCAGCCGATCGACGGTGACGATGAGGAGCCCGCCTGCGGAGGAAGCATCCGGGAGGGCGGGTTCGGCAGGCTGCATGGGGCTGATCCGGTTCACCGTTGGGCTCACGCCTCATTGTGCAGATTCCTCGCTGCTTGGCAGCCGGATTGCCTTTCCGTGCGGCATCCTCCATGCTCCCCTCCGTCGCTTCGCGTTCCCGGGAACACACCGCCATGCCAGGCCGCCCCGCCTACCGCACGAGCCCCCAGGCCATCGTCGGGATGCCGCCAGGAGTGCCCTACATCGTCGGCAATGAGGCGGCCGAGCGGTTCAGCTACTACGGGATGAAGGCCATCCTCGTGGTCTTCATGACGACACTCCTGGTTGGCCGCGACGGCAGCCCGGCTCCGATGAACGCGGGCGAAGCGAAGTTTTGGTACCACGCCTTCTCGGCGGCCGTCTATTTCTTTCCGATCGCCGGGGCGATCGTGGCCGATTTCGTGCTCGGCAAATATCCGACGATCATGCTCCTCTCGCTCGTCTACTGCGCCGGGCACGCGGCGCTGGCCCTCGATGAGTCGCGCACGGGCCTGGCGATCGGCCTCGGGCTCATCGCCGTCGGATCCGGGGGCATTAAGCCGTGCGTCTCGGCGCACGTGGGAGACCAGTTCGGCCCGTCGAACGAAAGCCTGCTGTCGCGCGTGTTCAGCTGGTTTTACTTCGCGATTAATCTTGGGGCCTTCGTGTCGAGCCTGCTCACACCGTGGCTGCTCGACCGATTCGGCCCTGGCTGGGCGTTCGGCGTGCCGGGCCTGTTCATGGCTGCAGCCACGGTCATCTTCTGGCTCGGCAGACACTCGTTCGTGCACGTGCCGCCGTCGGGGCTCGGCGCGCTCAAGGACGCCTGTGGCCCCGAGGCGCGGGCGGCGCTCGGCCGGCTGACGCTCGTCTACTGCTTCGTCGCCGTGTTCTGGGCACTCTTCGATCAGACCGGGTCGTCGTGGGTGCTGCAGGCTGCGAAGCTCGATCGCACGTTCGCCGGCATCGAGTGGCTTCCCTCGCAGGTGCAGGCCGTGAACCCGCTGCTCGTGTTGGCATTCATCCCGCTGTTTTCCTACGTCGTGTGGCCAGCGATCGAGCGGGTCGCGCCGTTCCCGCCCCTCGCCCGGATCGCACTCGGACTCTTCCTTGCAGCGGCGTCGTTCGCGATCATCGCCGCGGCGGAGTGGCGGATCGAGGCGGGCGCCCGACCGACGATCGGCTGGCAGCTGGCCGCCTACGCAGTGCTCACGGCCGCCGAGATCATGGTCAGCGTCACCTGCCTCGAATTCTCCTACACGCAGGCCCCGCTGGCCCTCAAAAGCATCGTGATGGGCCTGTATCTCCTGAGCGTATCCGCCGGCAATCTCCTGGCGGCCGCGGTCAACTGGCTCACCACCGGCGTCGATGGCCAGCCGCTCGTCACGGGCACGACCTACTACCTGCTGTTTGCCGGTGCGATGCTCGCTGCCGCCATCTGCTTCGTGCCCGTGGCGGCATTTCTGCCGACGCGCCGGTATATTCGGTCGGAGGAATGAGGAATTTGTCCGTGCTGCCATCCCGCCCACTCTCCCGCCGGTCACTGCTCACAGGCGCCGCCTCCGTCGCGGGGCTCGTCGGCACGCGATCATTGGCCGCCGCGTTGGAGCCGTCCGTGAAGCCGCCCCCGTTCACGATCTCGCTCGCCGAATGGTCGCTCCACAAGACGATCTTCGACGGCAAGCTCGACAACCTCGACTTCCCGAAGGCAGCCCGCCGCGAATTTGGCATCGATGCCGTCGAGTACGTCAACCAGTTTTTCAAGGACAAAGCTCGCGACGACGACTACATCGTGGAGCTCGCGAAGCGCTCGGCAGACGAGGGCGTGACCAACGTGCTCGTGATGTGCGACGGACTCGGCGACCTCGGCGACGCGGACGACAAGGCCCGCACGCAGGCGATCGAAAACCATTTTCCGTGGGTGGAAGCGGCCAAGCGGCTGGGCTGCCACTCGATCCGGGTCAACGCCGCGAGCAAGGGCTCGTTCGAAGAGCAGCAGAAACTGGCGGCCGACGGACTCGCCCGGCTCGCGGAATTTGCAGGCCAGCTCGGCATGAACGTGATCGTGGAAAACCATGGCGGCCTGTCCAGCAACGGCGAATGGCTTGCCGGCGTGATGAAACTCGTGAACCGCCCCAACTGCGGCACGCTGCCCGACTTCGGCAACTTTCACGACTACGACCGCTATCGCGGGGTCGAAGAACTGATGCCGTTCGCGAAGGGCGTGAGCGCGAAGAGCCACGAGTTCGACGACGCTGGCAACGAGGTGCGCACCGACTACGACCGCATGCTGCGGCTCGTGCTGGCCGCGGGCTACCGCGGCTGGATCGGGATCGAGTATGAGGGCAAGGCACTGCCGGAAGCCGACGGCATCCGGGCCACGAAAAAGCTCCTCGAGCGCGTCAGGGATTCCCTCACGGCCTGAAGCCCTGCTGCGTCGAACACGCGTCTGACGTCAGGGGCGTTGACTCACCGAATCAGACATCGCTAGAGTCCGTGGCTCCATCATGACCTCCAAGCAACCCGCCGTGCGCGAATCGAATCGCGAACGGCTCACCAGACTGCTCCGTGTCGCCCCCACCCATGTCGGCCAGGGTGTGTTCGCGGCTCGTCGCCTGCGTGCCGGGATCGTGATCGGAGAAATCAAGGGAGAGGTGTTCGACGAGCATCCTGCCGACCCCTCATATTGCATGGAATTGCCGAGCGGAAAGCTGCTCGAACCGGCGGCGCCGCTGCGATTCGTGAACCACAGTTGCGATCCGAACTGCGAACTTTTCTATTGGTTCGACGAGGATGAGGGCCCCCAGGAAGACCGCTTGTGGCTGCAGACGATCCGGTGCATCGAGCCTGGCGAGGAGCTCTCGATCGACTATTGCTGGCCAGCCGACGCGGCGATCCCGTGCCGGTGCGGCACGGCGGTCTGCCGCCAGTGGATTGTCGACCCGGCCGAGCGTCACCTGCTGCCGGACACCCCGGACGCTGGCGCGGGGCCGTCTTCGCCGTCGTCGTCTGCCTGACGGCCGCCGCCGTCGTCGGCATCACGAAGCTCCGCCTCGACGACGACCTCCGGTCGCTGCTCCGCGACAACGCGGCCGAGTTCCGCCTGATCGACGAGGTGGCTGAGCGGTTCGGCGCTCCGGAGCGCGATTGCATCATCCGGGCCACGGTCCGTACGGGCGACGTGTTCGACGCGCTGCCCCTCGCCGAATTGCGGTCGTTGTGCGACGCCCTGGCGACGGTGCCCGGCGTGGTGCAGGTGCGTTCGATCTTCGACGTCCGCCGCCAGGGTGTGGCGGGGGCTCTGCTGCCGGTCATTCCGCGCGCCGACGGGCCACTCGACGCAGCGACCCGAGCTGCGGCACGGCAGAGGGCTGCGGGCCATCCGCTCGTCGCCGGCCACCTGCTTTCGGCCGATGCCATGTCGTCGCTCGTGCTCGTGCGGCTCGACGAAGCGGCCAACTCGGCCGAACGTCTCACGGCAACGCTCGGGAGCATCGAGCGCGTTCTCGACATCGCCCGCCACGACGGCACGACGCTCGACTTCGAACTCACCGGCCTGCCTCCCCTGCGACACCAGGCATCACAGGCACTGCGGCGCGACATGCTGGTCTTCAACTCGCTCGGCCTCGGGCTCGCATTCATTCTCTCCGCGACCGCCGCCCGCAGCCTGAGGTCGACGGTCGTCGCGTGCGTGCCACCCTTCGTGGGCGCGGTGTGGGCGATGGGGATCCTCGGGCTGTGTGGAGCGCCGGTAAACATTCTCACGAGCGTCGTGCCGTCGCTGGCACTCGTCGTGGGCACCTGCGACTCGATCCACTTCATGGAAGACATGCGCCGCACGCGACGGCGAGGCGTCGACGCGCTGGCTGCCTCGACCGGCGCGATGCAGCGAATCGGCGCCGCCTGCGGGCTCACGAGCCTCGTCACGGCGATTGGGTTTGCCTCGCTCGCCGCGGCCCGAATCGAGGCGGTGCGCACGTTCGGGATCGCGGCGGCGGCCGGGGCCGTCGCCAGCTTCCTCGCCGTGACGCTCCTCACGCCGCTGCTCGCCACGACCGCGTTCTCCCGGGGCATGCATCTGGGTCGATCATGGCGACCGGCCGGCCGGCTGGCCGCCCTGCTGACGGCGTTTTCGCTCCGGCATCCCCGCCCGATCGCCGCGATCGGCTGTGCCGCCACGGCGATTTTGGCCCTTCTCGGCGTGCGGCTCGATGCCGACAACCGGATCGCCGATGCGTTGCCTCATGGCACAGCGTCAGCGCGGGCACTGGCGAGTGTCGACCGCGACTTCGGCGGCGCCTCGGGCGTCGACGTGCTCGTGCGCTGGCCGGCAGGGGCCGCCTGGCACGACGCTGCCGTGATCGACGCGCTCGCCGCGACCCACCGAGCGCTCGAGTCAGACGGCCGGCTGGCCCCGCCGGTGTCACTGGCGACCGTGATCGCGGACATGCCCGAGCGGGCCCGACGCCGGCTTGATCCCGCCGACTTTCGTGAAATGGTCGATCCGGCAACGCACATGGCGATCGTGAGGGCCCGCGTGGGCGATCTCGGCTCCCGCACGCTCGAGGGCGTCTACGCCGACATCGAGGCCCGACTCGCACGGCTGGCGGCCGAGCGCCCCGGCTATGAGTTCACACTCTCGGGCATGTCGGTCGTGTCGGCCCGCAACATCCGCCAGCTTGTGCGCGATCTCGGGGCGAGCCTGCTCTTGGAGGTGGTGGTGATCGGCACGATCCTCGCCCTCGCCTTTCGCTCGCCCCTCGCCGGCATCGTGAGCCTCGTGCCCAACGTGTTTCCGCTCGCCGTGATCGCCGCGGTGGTCGTGCTCAGCGGCCGGGCCCTCGACCCGGCGACGGTGATCGTATTCAACGTCTGCCTCGGCCTCGCCGTCGACGACACGGTCCACGTGCTCTCGGCTGTGTCGCGGAACAGGCGTGCCGGCCTGCCTATCGAGGGCGCCATCAGGCGGGCGATCGCGGAGACCGGCAACCCGATCGTGCTCGGTGGGCTCGTGCTCGCCGTCGGCTTCGCGGCGGTCATGGCCAGTTCCGTGCCGTCGCTGGCCGGGTTTGGCCGGCTCGCCTGTGCCGCCGTCGCCGCGGCCACGATCGCCGAGCTGATGCTCCTGCCGGCCCTCCTGGTCGTCACCGACAGTTTCGTGCGGCGCTATCAGGCCGCCTTCCGCGACGGCATCTTCGGCGCCTCACCGCTGGCCTGGACCACCTTCGGCAGGGGCACCGAGCCGGTGCGACGCGTCGCCTGACGGACGACCTGCGTCACGCCAGCGCCGGCCACCGCCAGCGTGAGCCCCACGAACCGCGGCAGGTCGGTGGCGAAGGCGGCCATCGCCGAGAGCGGCACTCGGTCGATCGCTCCGGAGCCCCGCATGCCATGCGTGGCCGCGGCGCCGGTGATCATGCGGCTGCCGCCGGCGAGCCGGCGGTTCTCCCGGGCCCCCGCGCTCGTCAGGTAGGCCGACAGCCGGCCGCCCGAGAGATGGGCGTAGTCGTGATTTTGATGGATCGCCGTCGCGCAGGCCGTGATCTCCACGACGGGCAGGCCGCGCTCACGGGCATCGTGCACCATCCAGTTGTCCCAGTAGGCCCGGCCGAGCGTGAAGGCCGGCACATGCGTGAACGCGTCGCGGTGAAACACGAAGTAGTCCTTGCACACGCAGGCGGCCAGGCTGCCCTGCCGCCGCACCCGGTCGAGCAGATCGATCCGCACGAGTGGATCGGCGACGTCGATGCGCTCCTCGACATCGAGATCGGTGCGGCGGCCGATCACGAGTGCCTGCCCCGCGAACGCATCCGCAGCGCGGTGCACGGCGGCGAGCCAGTCGGGCATCAGCATGATGTCAGAATTGACGTAGGCGATCAGGTCGGCCCGCGTGGCCGCCCGCGCCTTGGCAAACAGGTCGTCGACCCGCGGCGGGCCATCGACACCGTCGGCGATCGGGCCGAGCCGAGCCGCCCGCACCTCCGCCGCCACGCTCCCGAGGCCGGCGACATCTCCGCCGAGCAGAATGTCGACATCGCGTCCGAGCGCCCGCCAGCTGGTGATCGCATTCCGCTGAATGATGCCCGTGTGGCCCTGAAACGCCTTGGGCGCCGCCACGATCGCCAACCGCATCCGCTCTCCCGTCCCCATGACCACGTTCCCCTTCGCGCACAGCCGACCCTGTGCGGCGGATCGACACCTGCCAGCCGGCACCACCAGAAATTCCGGCTCCGCCCGCAAGGTCCGCCCCATCGCCCGAAACGTGCACAGGCTCGGGGCAGTCCCGTACCGTCATCTGGTCGTACGGCACGTGAGAAATACCCTCATTTGGAGTCAGTGGTGCGCGCCAGCTCGGGGTTACCCCGTACCGTCTCGCCGGACGCTCACTGCGGCCATCCTGGCCTCCGCTCGCTCGGATGTGCCTGCGCTTCGGCTTCCTGCCTGCGCTGGTCACATACGCCGTCTCAACGGCAGGGGTAACCCCGAGCCTCCCTGTCTGGAAGCCCGAGGCGTAAGCCGACGGGAATACGCGTAGCGTTTCGCCACCGGGGCATCCTCTCGGCTTACGCCTCGGGCTTTCGTTGAGGGAGGATTCGGGCTCCCCGTGTCCCGGGAGCCGGCGTAGCTGACCAGCGCAGGCAGGATGCCGGAGCGCAGGCAGGTCCGAGTGAGCCGGAGCCTGGAGGGCGGAGGCGAACGTCCGGCGAGCGGGATATGGGGAGCCCGAAGCCGGCGCGCCCAACGACCCGAACGTCCCGCGAAACGGTACGGGGTAACCCCGAGCCGGATTGGGCGAATCAGGCACAGCCTGCTAGGCCGTCTGGCGCACGACGTCGGCGAGGGTCTCGACGGCCTGCACGATCTGCTCTTCGGTGTGCTCGGCCGTGAGGAAGAATCGCACGCGGGCCGCCACTTCGCGGACCGCCGGGTAGAGGATCGGCCGGGCGTTGATGCCGCGCTCCAGGAGCATCTGCGACACGCGGATCGCCCGCGTGGAACTGCCGAGGATGATCGGGATCACGGGCGTGTCGGCGCTCTCGCCGGTGTCGAGGTCGCAGTCGTGCGCGAGCTTGAGGAACAGTTCCGAACGCTCGCGGAGCCGCGTCACCCGCCACGGCTCGCGCTGGATCACCTTGAGGCCTTCGAGCGCCGCGGCGGCGTTCGGCGGCGAACACGCGGTGGAAAACACGAACGCGGGCGTGGTGTAGCCGAGATACCGCACGAGCCGCTCACGGCCGGCGAGGTAGCCGCCGCCGGCGCCGAGTGCCTTGCTGATCGTGCCCATCCACAAGTCGCCGTCGGCGGGATCGCACCCGAAAAATTCGCAAATACCGCGGCCGCCCGGGCCCATCGTGCCGAGCGAGTGGGCCTCGTCGACGTAGAGCAGGGCGTCGTGTCGCTTCTTCACCTCGATGAACTTCGGCAGATCGGGGTAGTCGCCGTCCATGCTGTAGACGCCCTCGATCGCCACCACCACGCGGCGATACTGCGGCCGCAGGTCGCGGAGCAGGCCGTCGAGCTGGGCGTGGTCGTTGTGCCGGAACGACCGTCGGCCGGCCTTCGACGCATTGGCCCCCTGCATGATGCTGTTGTGGGCGAGCTCGTCGTAGAGGATGAGATCGCCTTCACCGAACAGATGATTGAACACCGAAGCGTTGGTGCCGTAGCCACACGGAAACACCACGGCCCGCTCGGTGCCCAGGAACGAGGCCAGCTCTTCGTCGAGGGCGTCGAGGAGCGTGTTGTTGCCCCCCACCATGCGGCTCGCCGAGGCGCTCGTGCCGAAGCGGTCGATCGCCTCCTTGGCGGCCCGGGCCACGTCGGGGTGGGCGGCGAGGCCGAGGTAATCGAAGCTCGTGAAGCTGATCACGTCGCGGCCGTCGATCCTGGCCACGCGCTTGCGCACCTGCTCGTTGGCCAACAGGAACGGATCGTCGAGCCCCGCGACATCGAGCGCCGCGAGCCGCTCTTCGAGGGCAGCGCATTCCGGAAAGATCTCGCCGGCGGCGGCCTCGTCGGCCACGCGCGGCATGGCCCGAGTCGGCAGGCGCGTCTCGGCCTGCGTGGCCGGCGCGGCAACGCGGTCGGCGCTATCGAACATGCGGTCGGCGATGCACTCGATGAGGTCGCCGCAGGTGCGGATGCCCGCGAGCCATTCCTCGCAAAACCGCATCTGATAGCGGCCTTCGATCCGGTTCACGGCGTCGAGAAAGCCAATCGGATCGACTTCTGCCTCGACGAGCGTCATGCCGGGCGTGAGCGGCTGCTGGGCGCCTCGCGGCCGGACGCGGGCAAGCTCGTCGATGACGAGCCGCGTGATCGACGACCGCGAACTGGCCCGAGGCTCACCCCGAGCAGGAGCGGATGCGAAACCGGTGGCGAGCGTGCTGACCACGAAATCTCCCTCCTTCGTGGACGACGCGTCGCTGCGCCGCACACTGCGAGTGAATGAGCCCGCGTCCGACGGGCTCGGGATGCCCCGCACTCTACGGGAATCCCCTCCGCTCAGCCAGCGGCCTGCCGTCACCGCCGGGCACGAGCCACCCGCAGGCCACCGGTTTGCCGGCCGCGCCAGCGAGATTGGCAAGCCGTTCGGCCTGCGCAAGCCGCGCCCGGCGCGCGGATCGCACCAATCACGGTCACCCTGCGAGCAGCTTCCGGAGCACGAAGGGGAGGATGCCGCCGGCCCTGAATTGATCGAGTTCGACGGGCGTGTCGATCCGCACGAGGCAGGTGATCTCTTTCGTCGTACCATCCGGCCGATGGGCCTTCACGACGACGGTCGACCGCGGAGCGAGCGCATCGAACGGAATGTCGAACGTCTCCTCGCCGGTGAGGCCGAGTTGCTGCCAGGGCTCCGGGAGCACGAGGGGGAGCACGCCCATGCCCACGAGATTCGAGCGATGGATCCGCTCGAAGCTCGTGGCGAGCACGGCCCGCACACCGAGCAGCATCGTGCCCTTGGCGGCCCAGTCGCGCGAGCTGCCGGTGCCATACTCGGCGCCGGCGAGCACCACGAGCGGCGTGCCGGCGGCCTTGTACTGCACCGCCGCGTCGTACACGGGCAGCACGTCGGCGCCCGGCAGGAGCCGCGTCACGCCGCCTTCCGTGCCCGGCACGAGCAGGTTGCGGATGCGGATGTTGGCGAACGTGCCGCGGGTCATCACGCGGTCGTTGCCGCGGCGGGCGCCGTAGCTGTTGAAGTCGACGGGGGGCACGCCGTGCTCGATCAGATAGTGCCCGGCGGGGCTCGTCTTGGCGATGCTGCCGGCCGGCGAAATGTGGTCGGTGGTCACGCTGTCGCCGAGCGCCAGGAGCACGCGGGCCCCACGCACGCTCTGCGGCGGCTTCGCCTCGCGTGAGAGCTCGGCAAGGACCGGCGGCTCCTGGATGTAGGTGCTCGTGACGTCCCAGTCGTAGAGCTCGCCCGTGCTCGTGGGCACGGCGTTCCAGCGCGGGTTCGACTGCCACACGTTGCCGTAGCGGGCCTGGAACTGCGCGGGCTGCACGCACGCGGCCACGGTGTCGCGCACTTCGTCAGCCGTCGGCCAGATGTCCTTGAGATACACCTCCTTGCCGTCCTTGCCCTTCCCGATCGGCTCGTTGGCAAGATTGATGTCGGTGGTGCCCGCGAGCGCATAGGCCACCACGAGCGGTGGGCTCGCCAGCCAGTTGGCCTTCACGAGCGGATTCACGCGGCCCTCGAAGTTGCGATTCCCGGAGAGCACCGCGGCGGCCACGAGGTCGCCCTCCGTCACGGCTTTCGCCACGTTGTCTGGCAACGGCCCCGAATTGCCGATGCATGTCGTGCAGCCGTAGCCCACCGTCTCGAAACCGAGGGCGTCGAGGTCTTTGTCGAGCCCCGACTTCTCGAGGTAGTCGGTGACCACCCTCGAGCCCGGGGCGAGGCTCGTCTTCACCCAGGGCTTCGTGGTGAGCCCCTTCGCGACGGCCTTTCGCGCCACGAGGCCGGCGGCCACCATCACGCTCGGGTTGCTCGTGTTCGTGCAGCTCGTGATGGCCGCGATCACGACGGCGCCGTGGTGGATGGTGGAGGAGTGACCGTTGTCGTGCACGGTGCCGGTGCGGGTGAGGGCCGGGCCCTCGAGTGCGAAGCCCCGCTTGGCGGTCGGCGCCGTGAGCGACTCGGCGAACGTCTCTTTGACGGCGACGAGCGGCACGCGGTCTTGCGGTCGCTTCGGCCCGGCGAGGCTTGGCACGACGGTGCCCAGGTCGAGCGCCATCCGTTTCGTGAACTCCGGCGTCGGTGCCGCGTCGGTGCGGAAGAGCCCCTGCTCTTTCGTGTAGCGCTCCACGAGTTCGATGTGGCTTCGCTCGCGGCCGGTGAGCCTGAGATAGGCGAGCGTCTCGGCGTCGATCGGGAAGAAGCCCATCGTGGCGCCGTATTCAGGCGCCATGTTGGCGATCGTGGCCCGGTCGGCGAGTGACATGCCCGCGAGGCCCGCCCCGAAAAATTCGACGAACTTTCCGACCACGCCTTCCTTGCGCAGGATCTCGGTGACGGTGAGCACGAGGTCGGTGGCCGTGGCCCCCGCCGGCAGCTTGCCCGTGAGTTCGAAGCCGACCACCTCTGGGAGCAGGAGCGACAGCGCCTGCCCGAGCATCACGGCCTCGGCCTCGATGCCGCCCACGCCCCAGCCGACGACGCCGAGGCCGTTGATCATCGTGGTGTGGCTGTCGGTGCCGACGAGCGTGTCGGGCACGGCCACCTTGAGCCCGCCCTTCCCCGCCGCCGGGTCGTCGCGGAGAAACACGCAGCCGGCAAGGTATTCGAGGTTCACCTGGTGCACGATGCCGATCGCCGGCGGCACCACGCGAAAGTTTTGAAACGCCTGCTGACCCCAGCGCAGGAAGGCATAGCGCTCGGCGTTGCGATCGAATTCGATCTCGACGTTCTTCTCGAGGCTGTCTGCCGCCCCGAAGAAGTCGACCTGCACGGAGTGGTCGATCACGAGATCGACCGGCACGAGCGGGTTGATCTTTTTGGGGTCGCCGCCGAGCCGCTTCATCGCCGCCCGCATCGCCGCGAGGTCGACGACGCACGGCACGCCCGTGAAATCTTGGAGGACCACGCGGGCCGGCTTGAAGGGAATCTCCGTCTCGGCAGGCTTGGCGGCATTCCACGTGGCGAGCGCCTTCACGTCGGCCTGCGTGACTTCGTAGTCGTCGCAGGTCCGCAGGAGCGCTTCGAGCACCATCCGGATCGAGTACGGCAGCCGCGAGGTGTTCGTGATCCCGGCATCGTCGAGGGCCCGGAGCCGGTAGAGCGTGGCGGGGCCGGAGCCGGTTTCGAACGTGGCACGGGCGGAGAACGGATCGACGGGGGTGGCAGCCATGGATTGAGCCCTTTCGATGGTGTGGTCGCGTAGCCTACCGAAATCGAATCCAGTCGGAAGAACGCGCGCCGAACAAGCCGCAGGGGCCGCAAGGTTTGCCACCGGGTGTCCACCGGTGCTCGGCGGGAAAAAACACGCTTGGCACTGAAAAAACAGGGTTCTTTTCGCGCCGGCAAAAATTTGGCCGACTTGGATTCGACACGCCGCGAACCTTCGGGTATTGTTGTGGTGTCGGGAGGAAGTCATCCCGGCCACCAACCGAACACAACGATTCTCTTCAGCGGCTGTTCCCCCCCCCAAAGACCCACACCTCGATAGCCGCTACTCGGGCCCGTGGTTTCCCCAACCACGGGCCCTTTTCTTTTTACACGCGATTGATGAGTGAACTACCGGGATTCTGAATCGCCGGCTCTGGGCAGCCCCATACCGTCTCGCCGGACGTTCGCTACGGCCCTCGTGGCCTCCGCTCACTCGGATGTGCCTGCGCTGCGCCATCCATGGCTTCGCTGGTCACATACGCCGTCTCACCGGTAGGGGCAGCCCCTCGCCTCCCCCACTCAGGAAGCCCGAGGCGTGAGCCGAAGGGATGCCGGGTAGCAGTTTCGGCGGAGTCGGTCGGTGGGCACGCGCAGACGAAGGGAGTCGTTGAGGACTATTTCGCGCCAGGGCCGGAGGCCCGGGTCAGCACCAGCCGACGGAGGTCGGCCAAGGAACGGACGGCAGGATGCCGTGCCGTTCCGTGAAGCATCCCTCGAGCATGCCTCCCTTGGCTCCGATTACGGGTAGATATCGCCTATGCTCGAGAAAGGTCACGGGCTAAGACGCCTTCCCTACAGACCGCTCTCGTGGAGGTGCTGCGTGAGGATGCGCTCGAGCTCGCACACCGTGGCCGGCTGATGATGCACCTTCGTGTGCGTGGCCGGCACCTCGATCTCGCTCACCGTGCCGGGCAGGCGGGCACTCGAGGCCGGCACCACGCAGTCATCTGCATCGCCCGTGAGCGACTGATGTGCCGTGCCGATCACGCTGTGCGTCGTCACCCAGCAGGGCGTCCGCAGCTCCTTGATCGCCTGCAGGATCGTCGAAGTGGGCTCCAGAATGTCCACCGTCGTCGGCACCGCGTTCTCGAAATCGCCCTGAAACGCCCCGGGATTCGCAGCCCCGACCTCCTCGTAGATCGCGCGGATCTGCGGCGGCTGCCGCACCGTGACCGACGCCACTCGCCCCACCGCCCGTGAGGCGAGCGACGAGCCGGCGTGGGGTGTGGCAATGAACACCACCCGCTTCACGAAGGGCAACGGCTCGAAGAAGAACAGCGGCGCCATGAACTGCCGCACCTCGGGCCGCATCTGCATCGTGTCGAAGGGCCGCGCGGCGACCGAATCCCAGATCGCCGTCCCCGGCTCGACGACCGCCAGCTTCGCGTGCAGGCCGCCCATGCTGTGGCCGACGAGCACCATGTTTTGCAGGGCGCGGTCGGTGCCCTCGGGATCGAGCGTGCGTACGGCCTTGCGGAGCTCGCGGCGCAGCACCGCCGCCGACTGCAGAAACGACGCGCCGGTCGGATAGTGGAAGACCCACGGCTCGTAGCGCCGATGAAACGTCGGCCAGGTGCGCAGCTCGTTGAGCAGGTCGAACCACGTGCCCTCGTCGCTCGCCAGGCCGTGGATGAACACCACCGGAATTCGTCCCGGCTGATGGGGCTCGAGAAACTCGAGCCGCGGCTGCGTGTCGCCCCGGCCATAGGGCTGGATGAACCCCGTCAGCCCCGCCTTCGGCGAGCCTTCGAGCACGTCGAGCAGCGGCGCCGTGAGGTCGGCGGCGAGCAGCGGCCGGGCCTGGCCGATGTGCACCGCTGCGATCTCCACGGGGTTGGCGAGGTCGAGGATCGCCGGGGCGTGGTCGCGGGCGAGCGGGCCGGCGAACGTCTGCAAAAACGTCTCGTCGCCCGGCATCTTGAACCGCAACACGGCCGTGGCCGCGAGCGACTGCCGGTCTGGCGCGAACGCCTGCCCCGGGCTCCCGGGCGGCCCCGGCTTCACGCGCACGACGACGGGCAGGCCGAATCCACCCCGGCAGTGGTGCCGCGTGATCCGTGAATCGCCGGGCGGCGGCGTGGCCACGATCTTCTCGATGAGCGACGCATCGACGGCGAGCGCCTTCGTCTGGATCGGCACGACGATCCGCTTCCACGACGGCCCGAGCGCGAGCCCCTGCTCCGTCAGCCGACCACACGCACAGGCCGTCTCGAGCAGCCCCTCGAGCGCGGCCGCATAGAGCTCGGACGCTTCGCAGAGAATCTCGCGCGACCCGGGGCAGGTCCACACGGCGTTCCACGCCGCCTCCGTGGCCGCATAGAACAGGTCGACAGCATGCGGATCGTTCTGCTCCGCAAGCTTCGCCGCTGCAGTGCCCCAGTCGCGCGCCTGCTTCACGTGGCCCTGGGCCACGACGAACGGATCAGGCTGTTCGCGGGCGAACAGGCCGCCCCCGGCGGGAGCCGCCGGCGCGGCAGCCGTCAGCGCTGCGACGATCGCGCAGCCGACGAGCACGGCCCCACACGCTGTCATGCCTCTCATGCGCGCCTTCCTGCGTCAGGTATCGGAGCCAACGCCCTCAAAGGCAGCGTGGCGACGAGGTTCTGCGGAAAGCACGCCAACCTTGCCGAGATTGCCGCGCAGCTGCGCAGGGCCGGCAAACTGTGCGGGCTCAACCGCCGTCAGCGATCGACGCCCAGCGCCAGGCGGCTCGTGAACGTCCACATCGGATTCCAACACTGCGCGAGCGCCACGCGGGCCAGGTCTGCCGACTCCACGACGTAGCCGAACTCCTGGAGGTTGTGCGGGTAGAGGTTGTCGGAGCCGACGTGAAACGCGCAGTCGTCCACCATCCAGAACTTGGCGTGGTTGATGATCTTGAGCTGCGTGCCGTCGTGCTCCCAGCGGTCGCCGCATTCACGTTCCGCAAAAGGTGGCAAAGGATAGCCCGGCCAATGGCACTTCCGCCAGCATTTTCCGTCCGGTGAACTGCGTATGAGCAGGGGTCAGCACCACCATCCTGATGTTCACCGCGATCAGCCCGGGCTGGCAGATTCGTCTTCGCGCAATCCGTCGATGAACTGCTCGAGGATGTCCGTCCCCACCCGCAGCACCCACCAGTCTCCCTCCACCGTCGGCTTCAGGTTTTCCGCCGCTTGTACGACGTTCGCCGGAGCGACTTCGCGGAACCGGTTCAGCCCCACGTGGGCGGTGCTCCACAATACGATCAATTTGGTCGCCGACATCTCATTCGGCTTGCCGTGCACCCAGAGTTCGAGCGGGGCTCTCAGCTCGGCCGCTTCCTCGGGCAACTCCGGCACCGCCGCCCCCTCGGGGCCCGGGCTGGTGACGATCCAATCCTCGGTGTTGTCGAAGTGGCTGACCCATCCTGCGTCCTGCGGCACAAGCAGGGCGATGGTCTGCTTCCACGGCACGTTGCCGTTGAGGTCGTCGACCAGCCTGTCGGTGTGCTCCTCGAACTCCTTGAGGATGGTCGCCTTTGTGTCGGCGAGGGCGATCGCATCCGCCTGGGGCCGGGTTTTGGCAATCTGCGGCCCGGCGAAGCGGCGGACGATCCGGCCGCGAAGCCTCGGCGGCGTGGCGAGCCTGTCGAGCTTGGACCGATACGTGGCTTCGATCGACGCGGGCCCCTCGCTGAACTGACTGCCGTCGAAGCGGATCTCCCGGTGGACGTCGAAGCCCCCGAATCCGGTGTTGTAGGCCTTCACGGGAGGCTTCACCGCCACCGTCCGGGTGGTGGTCGTTCCGTTGAAGTGCAGCGTGAACACGGGCTTGCCGTGATCGGCGTCCACTTTGAGCACCGGCCGGCCCCTGATGACCGCCGTACCCGTGACGTGGGCGCCGAAGAGATGGCGATTGATCGGTGAATCCTGTTCGACGGCCGGCGGCGAGTGCTGCTTGATGAACTCCTTCGAGATTCGCAAAACGACCTTCGTCTGCACGGGCGAGCCGTCCGCCGACTCCTGCGGCGTGTCTACGAGCGCCTCCTGCACCTTCTGCTGCACCTTTTCCTGCAGCGTATCCTTGAGCGTTCCATCGATGGCGCCCTGGATGGTGTCCTGCACGGTGTCCTTGATGACGTCCTTGAGCGTGGCTGGCGGGGCCGCCTCGTCGGCTGCACCGATCGCTGCCAACGACAACAGCAGCGGGACGGCGAGGGCGAACTGGCAAGGTGTGCGTCGTGCAATCACGTGAATACTCCTGGTGAGCAGGCGGGCCTCCGCACGCCGAAGTCATTCCGGCGGCAGGCTAGCGAGATGACATTAGTTAGAAAGATAGCCCAGTCAAATGGAACGTCCGCCAGCATTGCCCGTCCGGTGAACTGCGTATGAGCTCCGGCTGGTCGCTGAGTTGTGCCGGGCGGGGCTGTTTGTCAAAAGTCGGTCAGGCCCAAGCACACGGACCCGCCAACGACTACAACCGTGGCAGACAGCCTGTTCTGCTCCGCGTGACCGGCCTGGCAACCCAGATCCGAGCAATCCCTGAACCACGAGGTGCGATGTGATCCCTGTCATCGAGCATTCCGGTCTGCTCGTGATCCTTTACTGGCTGCTGATGATCCCGATCGCCATCCTGGTGCTCGTCCGCGTGACCGCGTTTTGGACGGATGATGGGCCGGGCACGCTCGTTGGCGCCCTGAAGACCATCGTCGCAATGGGGCTGGCCGTCTATCTCACCTATGACGTCTCTGGCTACGTGTTCGCCCGCATGATGCAAGACCCACAACTCGGCATCGCTTTTCCACCGGGCTACCACTACTGGAACTGGATGCAGGAGCCGCAGGGCCTGAAGTGGCATATTCTCGGCTTTGTGCCGTTGATCCGCTACCTGCCGGTGATGTTCGCGCTGTGCGCCGGGGGGGTCGTGCAGGTGCTGCTCTGGAAGATCCCGTTTCGCACGGGGATGATCGTGTTCGTCAACCAGTTGCTCGTCGACATCTTTGCAATGGCAATGCTATCGCTGGTCTTCAGCTTCTTCGTGGGCGTCCAGGAGGGCGCGACTGCCAAGGCCCACCCCCGACACAGCCGCGGCGTTCACGCAGGCGGTCGCTCCGTGGCGGCGGCCCCCTCTGGCCTGCAGGGAATGCAGCAGCGGATCGAGCAGCTCGGCGTGGAAGAAGGCCCATTGGCCCGCCGGCTGTGGCGTCGATGGGAGTCGGTCAACCACCTGTTGCAGCCGGCCTACGATCTCCTGCAACCGATCACGCGACACCTGCCGTTGCCCGCCCGGGATTTTCTCAACGGCGGCGGGTGGCTCCTCGTCATTCCCGGCGTGATCGCCCTGCTGCGATCCTGGCGATCTCGCGGAACTCGGCCGAAGAACGGGGGAGCATGAACCCGCCGCGAAAGAAGTCGCCCGTGCTCTGGATCCGCTCACCGGCGCGAAACAGGCCCTCGTTGCGATACGATGCGGCGACGGTGTGTCTTCCCTCCGTACACCGAAGAACCCCGGGATTGTGATCGAAGGTCATCCCGTGGTGCACCGCGACACGAAAGGTTTTCGATGCCGAGCATCGTTCACCGTGACGACCGGCTGCTCGTGCTCGACAAGCCGTCCGGGCTGCTCGCCGTGCCGGGCCGCGGGCCCGACCTGCAGGATTGCCTGGCTCGCCGCGTGCAGGAGCTGTTTCCCACGGCTCTTGTCGTGCATAGGCTCGATCGGGACACCTCCGGCCTCATGCTCATGGCCCTCGATGCGAGCGCCCAACGAGAACTCGGCCGGCAGTTCGAGCAGCGGCAAGTGCAGAAGCACTACCAGTGCATCGTGCGGGGTGTGCCCGAGTACTCAAGCGGCCTCGTCGATCTGCCCATCGCCCGGGATCCCGCCCGGCCGCCGCGGTATCGGATCGATCAGGACGCAGGCCGGCCGTCGCAGACCGGCTGGCAGGTGCTCGAGCGGCTCGGGGACCGGGCCCGGCTGGATGTGAAGCCGATCACCGGGCGATCGCATCAGATCCGGCTGCACCTCGCCACACTCGGTCACCCGATTCTCGGCGACCCGCTCTATGCCGACGACGAGACGCGCGGGCTAGCCCCGCGGCTCTTGCTCCACGCCACGCTGCTGGCCATCACCCACCCGGCCGACGGCCGGAGCGTCGAATGGCGCTCGGAATGTCCGTTTTGACGAAGCCCACGTCCTGGCATCAGCCGCAACCAGCGGTTGGCGATCCGGGCATCGACTCCCTGCTCACGCCTTCGCGGCGTGCTCTTCCGCGACGAGTTCGAGATCAGAGGCGAGATACTTCACCGTCGCCGTCGGGGCGAGATTGAAGTACACGCGGCCGTCGGTCTTCCAGCGGGTGCCGTCGTAGAGAAACTCCGCCGTGGCGGCGCGGACGTTGGAAACCGCCTCCACGTGCTCCATGCCGCCCCCCTCGATCGCCTCGAAGCTGACCTCGATCGCGACGAGGGCCTTGAGGCCGCCCGACTTCCGATCGCGGGCGTAGACCACGTCGTCATCGAAGGCGACGTCAGTCCACCGGAGGCCGCGGGGTTTGCCGCTTTGGCTGGCCCGCTCGATGAACTTGGCCTCGAGTTGCTCGCGCTGCCGGTGGAAATCACGCTGGGAGCGGGCGAGTCGCTCGGCCTGACGGGCCATGCGAATCGGCCGGAGCGCGAGCGCGGTGGCCAGGCCTGCCACGACGGCGACCGCACAGGTGGCGATCAAGTACAACGCTGGGCCCACGGTGATCGCCTCCTCGGGACGGATCGAACGCCGTCAAGTCTACGACCGCGCGGCGAACCGTCAAAAAGGGAACGTGCAATGACAGCAAAACAGCCGGCACAACGGCCTGCGAAACGCCGCTCGGCCGCTCGGACAACCCGGCCCCACCCCGTGCTCGGCGCCCACCAGTCGATCGCCGGCGGCTTCACGAAGGCCGTGGAGCGGGCGGTGGAAACGGGCTGCGAGTGCCTGCAGGTGTTCACCCGCAACATCAACCGCTGGGACGTGGCACCGCTCGATCCGGCCGACGCGGTGGCCTTCCGCATGGCGGTGCTCGACGCGGGCCTGCGGCTCGTGATCGCGCACGATTCGTATTTGATCAATCCCGCGGCGGCCGATGAGACACTCCGCCGCAAGTCGATCGCGGGGCTCGTCACGGAGCTCGAGCGGGCCGAGGCGCTCGGCATCCCGTGGGTGGTGGCCCATCCGGGCGCCGCAGGAGACCAGCCCATCGACGTGGCCGTGGCCCGCGCGGCCGACGGCATCGCCGCCGCCCTGGCGGCGACGAAGGCGCTCGCCGCCGGCATCCTCATCGAGACGACCGCGGGCCAGGGCTCGTGCCTCGGCGCCGCGTTCGCGGAGATCGGCACGATGCTCGAGCGGATCGACGCTGTGCCAGGGCTCGCGAGCCGCGTGGGCGTGTGCCTCGACACCTGCCACGTGTTCGCGGCCGGCTACGCCCTCGCGCCGCAGACGGCGCTCGATGCCACGCTCCGCGAGTTCGACGCCTGCATCGGCCTCGACCGGCTGGTCGCGATTCACGCCAACGACTCGAAGAAAGATCGCGGCTCACGCGTCGATCGGCACGAGGCGATCGGCAAGGGCAAGATCGGCCGCGAGGCCTTTCGGCTCTTCGTCAACCATCCGCGGCTCCGCGGCATCCCGCTGATTCTGGAAACGCCCAAGGAAAACGCCCAGGGCATGATGACGCCCGCGCAAGACCGCGCGAACCTCGCCGCCCTGCGCCGCATGGCGGGCGCTACGGCTCGCGCGGGATCGACCGCCCGTGCGGGTCGCTCTCCTCGGCGCCCACGTCGGCCTCGATCCGACGTCTGAGATCGGCGCCAAGGTGATGCTCGATCCATTCGGCCGGCGGATGGAGATGATCGAGCGGCAGATCGGCGTGACGGCCGAGCCATGCCTCCCACAGCCGGTGCGACCGCACCACCGTCTCCGCCTCCGCGCGGCCGATGGCCGTGAGCCCCCAGCGGCCGGCCTCGCGCGCGATCCGGCCGCTGGCCGCGAGCCACAGGCCTGCCGCCCACTCGCCCGGCGAGCGAAAGGGCTGAGGGGCCACACCCGCCCCGGCCTCGTCGGCCCGCCAGAGGAGTGCGAGCGTATCTTCGCACGTCACCCGCCACCCCAGCGCGAGCCGGGCCGCCACGCGGGCGACCACCCCATCCTCCGGGGCGACGATCGCCGCGACCACGTATTCGAGCCCCAGCACGACGGCAATCATGCCGGCCGCGCTCGTATCAAACCGCCACGCCGCCAGATACCCGAACACGGCCGCCACCACGCCGAGGAGCATCGCCACCAGCGCCATCACGTGCAGCCTCCGCACGAGGAGTTCGGCCGTGGCGGCCGGCACGACGAGCATGGCCACGACGAGAATCGCTCCCACTGCCTCGAAGCTCGCGACCGTGACGAGCGCGGTGGCCGCGAGCAGCCCGCCCGTGACGGCGGCCACCGGCAGGCCCACGGCCCGGGCCGCGTCGATGTCGAAGGCCGTAAACAGTTGTTCCTTCCATGTCGCGGCCAGGCCGGCCGCCACGATCATGAGCACGGTCGCACCGGTGAGGAACGCGCGGGGCATCTCCCAGCCGGCGACGCGCACCGTGTCGAACGGCACGAGTTCGAGGATGCCATACAGGATGCAGCCGGGATCGAGATCGATCCGCGATGCCGCGGCCGTGATGATCACCACGCCGAGGGCGAAGAGCGTCGTGAACACCACGCCTGTGCCGGCGTCGTCGGCAAGGCCGCCCTCCCGCCGCAACACCTGCACGAGCAGCACGGTCACGAGCGCCGCAGCCACCGCGCCCACGAGCACGAGCAGCCCGCCGGGCCGGCCGCCCGCCAACACGGCGACGGCGATCCCGGGCAGGACGGCGTGGCTGATCGCGTCGCCGAGCAGGCTCATCCGCCGCACCACAAGCAGCGTGCCCACGAGGGCGCAGCCGGCCGCCACGACGGCCGCCGTGGCGATCGCCCAGGCGTGCATGGCACTGAACTCGCCCCACATGCTCGCTGCCGTATCGATGGTCATGGGCCGTGCCTCACACGCCCCGCCGGCGGGCGAACCAGCCCCGCTCGGGCGCACAGAAAAACGACACGGCGAACAGACCGGAGGCCACGAGCACGATCGTCGGCCCGGTGGCGAGCCGGGGCACCGCGGCGCTCGCGGCCACGCCCCCCACCGCCGCCACGAGGCCGATCACGCCGGCGAGGATGAGCATCGTGGGCACGCGGTCGGTCCACTGCCGCGCGGCCACCGGCGGAATCACCACGAGCGCGGTCACGAGCACCGCACCCGCCGCCGGCAGCCCCACCACGACCATCGCCGCCACGAGCGCCACGAGTGCATAGTCGATGACCGCCACGGGCCACCCCGTGGCGGCGGCGAAGGCTGGATCGAAGGAGACGAGCGTGGCCTCCTTGAGGCCCGCCCAGACCACGAGCACCACCGCCGCCGACACGACGGCCAGCGTGATCGCGTCGGTGGCCGTGAGCGCCGCGGTGTGGCCCAGCAGAAACTGCTCGAGGCCACCGGCTCCCGGAATGCCCCGGGCCGAGAGCCCCGAGAGCAGCACGATGCCGATGCCGAACGACACGCTGAGCACGAGCGCGGTGGCGGCGTCGTCGCGGGTGCGGGTGAACCGCCGAATGACGACGAGGCACCCGAGGCTCGCCATCGCGGCCACGAATGCCCCCACGAGGAGCGTGGGCAGGTCGCGCCGTCCGGTCACCACGAACGCAGCCACCACGCCCGCGAGCGTGGCGTGTGCGGCGGCGTCGCCGGCGAGCGCCCGGCGGCGGAGCACGCCGAAGCAGCCCACCACTCCCGACGCAAACCCCACCACGGCCACTGCCACCGCCACCACGAGCGTGTTGTAGGGAATGGCGGCCAGGGAGTTCATGCCGTGCGGCCTCCGCGCTCGACCGCGCGACCGAGTTCGTCGAGCACGTCGATGTGGCCGGCGTAGGTGCGGCGCAGGTTCTCCGGCGTGAGCACCGCCGCGGTGGGCCCGGCTGCCACCAGCCGCATGTCGACGAGCGCCGCGCCGTCGAACCAGTCGGCGGCGGTGCGCAGGTCGTGATGCACCACGACCACGAGCCGGCCTTCCCGCCGCAAGTCGTCGAGCACGCGAAAGATTCGCTCCTGCGACCGGACATCGACCCCGGCCAGTGGTTCGTCGAGGAAATACAGCTCGGCGTCTTGGGCCAGCGCCCGCGCGAGAAACACCCGCTGCTGCTGGCCACCGGACAGCCTGCCGATCTGCCGGCCGGCGAGATCGACGAGGCCGACGCGCTCGAGCGCCGCGCGGGCCCGATCGCGTTCGGCGGCACCCGGCCGGCGCCACCACCCCAGCCGCGCGTAGGTGCCCATCAGCACCACGTCCATCACGTTCACGGGAAAATCCCAGTCGACTGTTTCGCGCTGCGGCACGTAGCCGATTCGGCTGCGAACCTCGGCGAGCGGCCGCCCGAAGAGCGTCACCCGTCCGCCGACCAGCGGCACAAGGCCGAGGGCCGCCTTCAGGAGCGTGCTTTTGCCGGCACCGTTCGGTCCGAGAATCCCGAACAGACCGGGGGCCTTGATGACGAGATCGATGTTCCAAAGAACGGGCCTGCGGCCGTAGGCGACCGTCACGTCGTGGAATTCGACCGCCGGGCAGGCGGAGGCGCCGGAGTCGGTCATCATGGGGCTCCGGCGAGCCCGGCCACGATCGCAGCGACGTTCGCCCGCAACACGGCCTCGAGCGTCTCACCGTCGCTCCCCGGCCCCCCGAGTGAATCGGAATACAGGCGGCCGCCGAGCTGCACCTTTTGGCCGCGGGCCTGGGCACCTTCTTGGAGCGCCTGCACGTTGCGGTCGGAGACGCTCGTCTCCACGAACACGGCCGGAAGCCTGCGGGCGACGATCAGATCGACGAGCCGGTTGATGTCGGCGAGGCCCGCCTCGCTCTCGGTGCTCGTGCCCTGCACGCCCACGACCTCGATCGAAAAAGCGCGGCCGAAGTAGCGGAAGGCGTCGTGGGCGGTCACGAGCACGCGCCGCTCGGCGGGAATCGCGGCGATGCGACCGCGGAGTTCCTCGTCGAGCCGTACGAGCCGTGACGCATGATCGCGGGCCCGTTCCCGAAACAGCGTGGCTCCCGCCGGATCGATTTCGGCGAGCGCCTCGGCCACCACCGGCGCACACAGGCTCCACAGCTGCGGGTCGAACCAGACGTGCGGATCGTAGAGGCCGGGGGCGATCTCGAGCAGCCGGTCGCGGGGCAACGCCTCGGCGACGGCCACCACGCGGGTGCGAGCCGCGAGTTTCTCGAGCAACTCGCCGAGCTTGCCTTCGAGATGGAGGCCCGACGCGACGACGAGATCAGCGCGGGCCAGACGGTCGGCGTCGCGAGGCGTGGCCTTGTAGCCATGGGGATCGATGCCCGGCCCCATGAGGCAGTCGACGGTCACGCGGTCACCGGCCACATGCCGGACGAGATCGGCGACGATCGTCGTGGTGGCGAGCACCCGCGGGGCCGCGCGGTCGACGCCCGACGCGGCATCGACGCACCCTGTCACGGCGACAACGCCGGCCCACAGGCCACTCACCCACACCGATTTTGGGACACCAAAACTCATTTTTTGAATACTCAAAAGCATACAATGGTCTCCCTACCCCAGCAATGCGTCTCGCTTTGACCGGCGCGTTGACCGCTGGGGAGGGCATACTTACCTTGGCGGAAGTCGTGCTGACGGTTTCTCGGGAGCCCTCATGAAATCGAGCTATTTCAAGCGGTTTCGGATGGATGCAGATCTGTCCTCCCGCCGGCAACCCCAGCCGCTTCCTCCCGGCTACCGCTTCGTGCCCTGGAACGAAGCCCTGCTCGATGTCCACGCCCGAACGAAGTTTCGAGCGTTTCGCAGCGAGATCGACGCCACCGTGTTTCCCTGTCTCGGCGACCTCGAGGGCTGTCGCCGGCTGATGCGCGAGATCCGCGGCAAGTCGGGCTTTCTGCCAACCGCCACCTGGCTCGTCGTCTGCAACGACGCGCTCGGCGATCTCGAATGGTGCGGCACGATCCAGGGGGTGGTCGACCGGCTCGGGATGGGCTCGATCCAAAATATCGGCATCGTGCCCTCGCACCGCGGTCGCGGACTCGGCACCTGTCTCATCGAGCAGACGCTCGCAGCCTTCCGCGGGCACGGGCTCAGGCGCGCGTCGCTCGAAGTCACGGCGAGCAACACCCGGGCCGTGCGTCTCTATCAGCAACTCGGCTTTCGCAAAGCCAAGACGGTCTACAAGGTGGTCGATCAGGCCGTCGACGCCGAAGCAGCGACCGCCGCCCCCTATGCCGACGTCGCGGCGACGGGCGGGCTCCTCGTGGCGGAAGCCGCCTGCCTGTGAAGCAGTCTCTCTTCTCTGTCACGCTCGACAATGGCATCGTCCTCCTCGGCGAGGATCTGCCGGGGCTCGAATCGGTCGCCATCGCGTTTCATACGCCCGCCGGGGCGGTGCACGACGGGCCCGGCCGCTGCGGGCTCGCGACGCTTTCCGGCGAGATGATGCTTCGCGGCGCGGGTGACCGCTCGAGCCGCGAGATCGTCGAATCGCTCGAAGGCGCGGGCATCCAGTGGTCGCAGGCCGTCTCCACGAGCCACGCGAGCTTCGCCGGCGCGATGGTCGCCCGCCAGTTGCCCGAAGCGTTGCCGATCTACGCCGACATCCTGCGCCGCCCGCGGCTCGAGGCCGATCAGCTCGAAAGCGCCCGGCAAATGGTCCTCCAGAATCTCGCCGGCACCGAAGACGACCCGGCCCACCGGGCGATGTCCGCGCTTCGCCAGCTGCACTACCCGGCACCATGGGGCATGCCGAGCGAAGGCATTTCCACCCAGGTCGAAGAGCTCGACCTCACCGCGATCCGCGGCTTCGTCGCAGCGCACGTGCGGCCGGCCGGCACGATCATCGCGATCGCGGGCCGGATCGACTGGCCGGATTTCGTGCGGCGCATCACGGCGCTCGTCGGCGACTGGCAGGCGGGCCCGGCGCCGACGGTTCAGGCGGGGCCGCGCGGCCCGCGGTTCCGTCACGTGTCCCACGACGCACAGCAGACCCACATCGCCCTGGCCTGGTCGGCCCCGCCCTACCGCAGTGACGACTCGTACGAAGCGACCGCGGCGCTCGCGATTCTCGGCGGAGGCTCGAGCGCGCGGCTGTTTACCGAGGTGCGTGAACGGCGCGGGCTCTGCTACAGCGTGTCGGCCGGGTATCAAACGCTCCGCGACCACGCCGCGGCCGTGTGCTATTCCGGCACGAGCGCCGCCCGCGCCCAGGAGACGCTCGACGTGATGGTGGCGGAAATCGGCCGGCTGCCCGGCACGATTCAAAGCGAGGAACTCGACCGCGTGAAGGCCCGGGCGAAGAGCGGGCTCGTCATGCAGCAGGAGTCGAGCGCCGCGCGGGCCGGAGCGATCGCCCGCCAGTGGTATCACCTCGGTGCCGTGCGCACGCTCGCCGACGAACTCGCCCGTTACGATCGGCTCACCGTGTCCACGATCGAAGCCTGGCTGGCCGCCCATCCCGTCCGCGACCTCTCGGTGGTGTCGCTCGGCCGCGAGCCGTTGGAGGTGCCCGATGCAGTTTCGGCATGAACGACTGCCCAACGGCCTCGACGTGATCGCCGAGATCACCGACGGTGCGCTCTCGACGAGCGTCGGCTTCTTCGTGAAGACCGGGGCCCGCGACGAGACCGACGCCCTCTGGGGGGCGAGCCATTTTCTCGAGCACATGGTGTTCAAGGGCACGCATGACCTCTCCGGCGACGAGATCAACCGCCGCTTCGACTGGATGGGCGCCGCGGCCAATGCGTTTACGAGCGAGGAAGACACCGTCTACCACGCCGCCGTGCTCCCGGAGCAGCAGCACGAGGCCGTGTCGCTCCTCACACGGATGATGCGGCCGGCGCTCCGCGACGAAGACTTCCAGACCGAAAAGCTCGTGATCCTCGAAGAAATTCGGATGTACGACGACCAGCCGCCCTTCGGCGCCGACGACCGCTGCCGGGCGGCGTTCTTCGCCGGCCACCCGCTGGCGCGGAGCGTGCTCGGCACGGTCGACTCGATCACCGCGCTCCCCGTCGACGCGATGCGCGACTACCATCGGCGCCGGTATGCCCCCGACAACATCGTGCTCGCGGCGACCGGCGCGGTGGACTTCGCCGCCCTCGTGGAGACGGCGCGCCGGCACTGCGGCGACTGGGAGCCGCAGGCCGCAGCCCCGCGCACGGTCCCGGCCACGGCCCATCCCGACGGCGGCCGGCCGATCGTGGAGTCGATCACCCGCCCGGGCGCGGCGCTCGAGTATGCGGTGCGGATGTCGGCCGGGCCCGATGGCAGCGATGACGACCGCTACCCGGCGAAGCTGCTCGCGGTGATCCTGGGTGACGAGTCGGGCAGCCGCCTCTATTGGTCGCTCGTCGACTCCGGCGAAGCGGAGCATGCGTCGCTCCATCACCACGACTATCTCGACGCGGGCTTCTTCGCCACGCAGCTCTCGTGCGATGCCACCGACGTGGAGTCTCTCCTGGCCAGGATCGTCGCGTGCTACGCCGACGCCGCCCGACAAGGCATCACGGCCGCCGAACTCGGCCAAGCCCGCAACAAGCTCGCCGGCCGGGTGGTGCTGGCCGGTGAGCGGCCGCGGCGCCGACTGTTTGGCGTGGGCTTGGAATGGGCTCACACGGGCCGCTACCGCTCGGTGGCCGACGACCTGGCGATCGTGGAGAGCATCAGCCTCGACCACGTCCATCACGTGCTCGACCGCTGGCCCCTCGATGGCCCGGCCGCGACCGTGCTCGCGGGCCCGCACACGGGCACTTCCGCCTGACGGTGCCGCGAGGCACAATCAGCGGCTCGAGACGGCATCCCTCATCGCTCCGTGCGGCCCCCCAACCATGTGCCTGCCACTGTTCGCCAATCGCTGGCTGATCGCCGTGCCTCCCATCTGGCTCGTGGGTGCAGGCGGCGCCCTCGCGCTCGTCGGCATCCTCGCGGCGTGGGGGCTGCTCCGCGTGGTGCAGCCGCGAGCCGCGACGGAGGCGCGGGCGAGCCTGGGCGACGGGTTCGCCGGCCCGCTCGGCTGGCTGCTCCTGGCCCTGACGTTCGTGGCCTTGGCATTCGCACCGCTCGTGCCACTCGGCCAGATCGCCCGGTCGCTCGCCCGGATGGCGTCGAGCAACGGCCTCGACCGCACGGTCACGATCGCGCCGCACGCCACCCTCCAGCCGATCGAACTCGATCTGCGTCCGCAGGAGCTCGCCTCCTTGTCGCTCGAAAGCACCGCGCCGCTCACCGTGCGCACGCAGCAGGCGATCGAGGGTTTCGCGATGGCCAAGGTGCCCGACGTCGAACTTCAGGCGACGGCACCCTGGACGTGGACGCGGGGCGAAGGAGCCACGAGCCCGTTCCTCGGCGCGCGGGCCAAGCTCGAGGCCACAAACCCGTCGGCCGAGCCGGTCACGCTCCGCGTCCGCGGCAGCCTGGAGCCCGAGTTTCCCCAGTCGGGCATCCTGCCCTGGACGGCGGCCACGCTGCTCGCGATCGCCGCGGCCTACGCGCTCTTCCGGCTCATCCCGCGCCGCGTGGCGGCCGTGGCCGCCACGACCACGAAGGAGGCGATCGGCCAGCCGGTGTTCACCGTGGCGCTCATCGTGGGCGCCGTGCTGCTCGTGCTGTTCATCGTGATTCCCTACAACACGTTTGGCGAAGACGTGAAGATGCTCAAGGACAGCGGGCTCACGCTCATCAAGGTGTTGGCCCTGCTCGTGGTCGTCTGGACGGCGAGCGTGGCGGTGGCCGACGAAATCGAAGGCCGCACGGCGCTCACGGTGCTCTCGAAGCCGCTCACCCGGCCGCAGTTCATCCTCGGCAAGTTCGCCGGCCTCGTGCTCGTGGCCCTGCTCGTGTTTCTGATCCTGGGCAGCGTGCTGATGGCCACGACGAGCCTCAAGGTGGTGTACGATGCCCGCGAATCTTCGAAGGTCGACCCGCTGTGGCGCGACTGCGCCGACGAGATGATCACCGTCGTGCCGGGCCTCGTGCTCTCGCTCCTCGAGACGATCCTGCTCGCCGCGGTGAGCCTCGCCGTCTCGACCAGGCTCGGCATGATCCCCAACCTCATCATCTGCTTCACGATCTACGCGCTCGGCCACCTCGTGCCGCTGATCGTGCAATCGAGCGTGGGCAAATTCGCGATCGTGCGGTTCGTGGGGCAGCTCTTCGCGACGCTCTTGCCCGTGCTCGAACATTTCACGATCGAGGCGGCGGTGGTGGGCGGCGTCCCCGTGCCCTGGATCTACCTCGGCTGGGCCGCGCTCTACGCCGCCCTCTACTCGGCCGTCGCCCTGCTCGTGGCGCTCGTGCTCTTCCAGAATCGCGACCTGGCGTAGCCGGCTAGCGCAGGAGGCCTGTGCGACCGGCCACGCCGATGAGGCCGAGGCCGTCGGTCGCCTGGCCGGGCAGCGACTGCCCGCCGATCGGCTGCCACGGCGTCGAGGTGGCCTCGGCCTTGCCGTCGAAGAACAGCGTGATGCCCCCCGGCAGCCGGCGCTCGATCCGCGGCCCCACCTCGAGGCCGATCCGGCCCCACTGCTCGTTCTGGCCCACGAGCGTGCGCACCTCGAGCGACTCGCGGCCGCGCGCGTGCTCTGCGGCCATCCCCACGCCACCGACCAGCTTCGCCGGACCGTCGCTGATCATCGTGCGATCGGCCTGCATTCCCGCCATCACCTCGACGCCCTCGACCCCGTCGATCAACCCGTCGATCACATTGATCCGATGCCGCACCTCGGCCGTCAGCGGCTGCCGCACCTGGTCGGGCGCCGTGGGACCCTTCACCACGACGCCGAGCGCGGCCGCCTCCTCCTCGACTTCGAGATCACTCGCGCGCAGCGAAGCCGCGAGCGACGCCACGCCGTCGAAATCGTGCAACTGCAATTCGTCCGCCCGGCCCCCGGCCGCCACCACCACGCACGCCAGCACGATAGCGATTCTCATGCTCCGCCTCCCGCTTGGTTTCTTCGGCACATGACGGCCGTCAACTCGCAAAAACTGGCTTGAGGACGGCAATGTGGTGCCGGCTCGGGGCTGCCCCGTACCGTCTCGCCGGACGTTCGGGCAGCCAGTCAACCACCCGCATTCGGAGCCGGCGGTAGGCATGCTCGACTACGGTCGTGTTGAGAGTACAAGACTCGTGGGTTTTGCTCGGACGCCGATAGTCCTCAACGACTCCCTTCGTCTGCGCGTGCCCACCGACCGTCTCCGCCGAAACTGCTAACCGGCATCCCTTCGGCTCACGCCTCGGGCTTCCTGACGGGGAGGCTCGGGGTTACCCCTACCGTTGAGCCGGCGTATTTGACCAGCGAAGCCATGGATGGCGCAGCGCAGGCAAATCCGAGTGAGCCGGAGCCTGGAGGGCGGAGGCGAACGTCCGGCGAGACGGTACGGGGTAACCCCGAGCCGGCGCCAACCAATAACGCCAGCGCTCGGTGCAGGTTGGTATCTCCTGCTCCGCGCAATCCTGGCAACCTAGCCCGTCTTGCGGCGTGGGAGCGACGGGAGCGGTCGGGGGGAGGCTGCCGGGTGGGCGATCGAGACGGGCGGTTCGTGCGCGCTGCCGAATTTCGTGCACGCCAGGCAGTCGATCACGCGGTTGGCGATCTCGAGGGCCGCAGCCCCTGCCGATGCGGAGACGAGCGGAGCGCGGCCGGTGCGGATCGCCGCCAGAAAATCTTCGTGTTCGCACGCGATGGCGTTGGCGTCGGGCACCGTGAGCGTCTCGCGCGGCAGCACGGCGGTGAAGAACGCATCTTTCATCACGGCTCGCTCGGCGGGCGGCACGGCCGAGGCGACGAATCGGCCGGCCTGGACGTCGGGCGAGGCGCCGATCACCTCGACCGTCTTGGCATTGAAGTCGACCGTGGCGAGCGCCGTGGCCGACCAGATCGATATGGTGCGCCGCAGCACGGGGCTGATGCGGGAGGCGGTGAGATCGGCGACGAGGCCCGATGCGAAGGTGAGCCGGGCCTTGACGGCGTCTTCGTGCCCGCCGGTCGCGGCGAGGCCGTGGGCTTCCACGTGCTCGAGTCGGCCCGGCTCGAGCGAGAGCACGAGGTCGATGTCGTGGATCATGAGGTCGTGCACCACGCCCACGTCCATCGAGCGAAACGTGAACGGGGCCAGGCGGGCCGATTCGATCACCGTGGGCCGACCGACATGCTCCGTCGCGAGCTTCCAGGCCGGATTGAACCGCTCCACGTGGCCGACGGCGACGATCCGGCCGTGCCGGCGGGCCGTCGTCACGATCGCGCGGGCGTCTTCGACCTCGGCCGCGATCGGTTTCTCGACGAGCAGATCGATGCCAGCCTCGAGCAGTGGCAGCGACACGCTCGCATGCAGGCCGGTGGGCGCCGCCACCACGGCCGCGTCGACGCGGCCCACGAGATCGCGCGGATCTGACGCGGCAAGGCAGCCGTGTGCCTGCGCCACGCGGGCCGCTGCGTCCGGCGAAGGATCGACCACTGCCACGAGTTCCACGTCGTCACGCCCGGCAAGCAGGCGGGCATGGATCGTGCCCAGATGTCCGCAGCCTACCACCGCCATCTTCGTCTTCGTCATGCAGCCCTCCGGCGTTCCCGGGCGCGGCCGTGCCGCCCTTCGTGTTGATGAGTCAGAAAATCGAGCAGCTCCATGACGGGCGGCACGAGCATGCCCTGCGACTGCAGAATCTCGCGGGCCGATGCCAGCCCGACCTTTGCCCGATAGACGAGCCGATGGGCTTCCGTGACGGCGGCGATCGCGTCGGCCGTGAAGCCGCCGCGACGCAGCGCCACGACGTTCACACACCGCGGCCGCGCCGGCATCCCTTCGCAGAGCATGAACGGGGGAATGTCGTGCAGCACCCGCGACACGCCCGCCACGAACGACCAGCCGCCGATCGTGGCCCAGTGGTGCACCGCCACGGCTCCAGAGAGCGACGCATGCGAGTGCACGCGCACGTGGCCGCCGAGCAGCGTCCCGTTGGCGATGATCACGTGGTCGCCGATCCGGCAGTCATGGGCCACATGGCAGCAGGCCATGAGGAAGTTCCCGTTCCCCACGACCGTCTCACCGTCTTCCTTTTCGGTCGCCCGATTGATCGTGACACCCTCACGAATCACGTTGTCATCGCCGATCACCACGCGGGTCGGGCTGCCGCGATAGCTCACGTCTTGCGGCTCGGCCCCGATCACGCAGTTGGGAAAGATCCGGTTGCGGGCCCCGATGCGCACGTCGCCGGCGATCGTGACGTGGTTTTCCACGACGGTGCCGGGGCCGATCACCGCACCGGCCGAAATCACGCTGAAGTGCCCGATCCGGACACCCGGGCCCAGCACCGCACCGGGCTCGACGACGGCCGTCGGCGCGACGAGCACGGCTCCTCGGGCCAGACTCTCCAGCGGATGGACGTGTCGCTCGGTTGGTTCGTACTCGTCGCCCATGCCGTCGTCCTTTCGCCCCTCAGGTCGGCACGCAAACATCGCGCTCGACGGCCGCTCGCACGAGCTTGGCGGCGAGCATGGCGTTGAGGCGATGGCCGCTACGATACGCCCGCACGTGCCCGTGGATCGGCCGGCCGGCAAGCGCCAGATCACCCACGAGATCGAGCACTTTGTGCCGCACGCATTCGTCCGGCCAGCGCAGCCGATTGTCGACCGGGCCCTGCGGCCCGAACACGACGAGATCCTGCATCGACACATCGAGCCCGAGCCCTGCCGCCCGCAGGCGATCTGCCTCGTCGATCGTGATGAACGTGCGGGCCCTCGCCAACTCGCGCCGGTATGAGTCCGGCGTGATCTCGATCGAGAACTCCTGCCGCCCGATCGGCCCCGGGCCGTAATCGAGAACATAGTCGACCGACAGGCCCGGAAATCGTGGCGGCAACACCTCGATCCAGGCCTCGTCGTCGCCCACCCGCAGCCGGTCGCAGGCGACGAGCGGAGCGACGGGCTCCTCGAGCGGCACCACTCCCGCGTCGTCGATCGCCTCGACGAACGCCAGCGACGAGCCATCGAGCCGCGGAAGTTCATCCGCCGTCAGCGACACGGTGCAGCAGTCGACTTCGAGTGCCGCCAGGGCGCTCAGGAGGTGCTCCACCATTTCGAGCCGCACACCGCCCGCCTGCAGATTCGTGCGTGCCACGGCATCCACCCGAAGGCTGACCACGGCCGGCAGCCGCACGCCGTCACGCACGAACACCACCCCTGCGCCAGCCGGTGCCGGAGCGATCTCGACCCGGTTATCGAGGCCGCTCCAGTAGCCCTTGCCCGCCACGATCACGGAACGGCGAACCGTCTGCTGCGAACGTGGACGGGAAGTGAATTGCATGCTTCGCGGCACTTGTTCTCGCGTTGGCCCGACCCACGAGCTCGACCCGGCCAACGCCTCAGCGGCGCGCCGGGGCCCCACCAGCGGCAACGGCGGCACCGTTGAGCATCTTGAGGACGTCCGGCGTGATGTCGATGCCCGGCTCGAGGTACACGATCGGCTTCGTGATGCCGCGCAGGATCTGATTGCGATCCGAGTTGTCGACCGGCTCGCCGTCGAACCGGTGCACCACGGCGATCCGGTGCTCACGGGCGAACTGCGCCACGGCGTTCTCGATTTCGGTGTAGACCTGGAGATACACCTTGGCCTCGCGATCCATGAAGTCTTTCTTCTGGAGCTGGGCGTTGACGTTGAAGTCACCCTGCGCCTTCGCCACCTCGGCCTCGAGCTTCTTGTATTCCGGGGTGCCCACGTTGAAACCCTTGAGCTGCTCCATGAGCCCGTTGATGCGGTCGCGCTCCGCCTTGAGGCCGTTTTCGGCGGCCATCACCTCGTCCTTCATCTTGTCCATTGCCGCCTTGAAGCGGTTGTGGTTCTTGAAGACGTAGCCCACGTCGATCACGGCCACGTGCGTCGCCGGGCTGGCCGCCGACGGCGCCTGGGCCGGCGCCTGGCCGAATGCGGGAACTTCGACGATGGCCAGCACGGCCACACACAGAACGCCTGCCAGTTGCGACTTCACGGAATGCACTCCTTGCTTGATTGACTCGTGGCGGTGCCGCGGGAACTCCGGGGAGGGCGGGATGATGCCAACCGCCCCACGCCGGCTCAAGGCCAAAAATGCAGGGAAAACGCCCGCTTTCCTTGCTCAACGCGCCCAATCCGGCTCGGGGTTACCCCGTACCGTCTCGCCGGACGCTCACTGCGGCCATCGTGGCCTCCGCTCGCTCGGATGTGCCTGCGCTCCGGCTTCCTGCCTACGCTGGTCACATACGCCGTCTCAACGGCAGGGGTAACCCCTCGCCTCCCCGTTCCAGTGGAGGAGGCTTCGGGCTCCCCGTGTCCCGCTCGCCGGCGTATTTGACCAGCGGAGCCATGGATGGCGCAGCGCAGGCAAAT